>CAZMXI010000150.1:0-11889 GCA_964570205.1 uncultured Tepidisphaeraceae bacterium | reverse complement strand
GAGGTCTATGCGGGCCTGGTTGAGGGGGTTATTGGGGCCGGGGCCGCTGAAGCCGCCGGCGCGGCCGGGGCCGCCGCGGTCACCCGGGTTGTCGGGCCTTTCTGGGGTGGGGATGCGGTCATTTCGGCGAGGGCCGCGGTTCTGGGTCGGGCGTGAGGGATTGCGATCGAACCGGGGCGCCGGTCGGGTCTGCGGGGGGGGATCCGGCGTGCGGGTGGTTGCACTGCGGCCGACGAGCGAGCGAATGGCGCCGGCGAGGGTGAATCGAGGGCCGGCAGGGGCGCGGTCAGGGGATGTCGTGCCGCTGGGGCCGTTGAAACCACTATCGCCGCGCGGGCCGGGCGCAAAGCCCGGATTGTCGAGGAAAATGAACTCGGATTCGACGACCTGGCGGGCCGCGATGACCTTGGTGAGCAAGGGGCCGATGACTTTCCACTCTTCGTCGGTGGCGCCGATGCGTTGTTTCACATCGTCGAGGCCGCGAGCGGCACGTGGGCCGAAGATGGGGCGAGTCTGGGGCGCAGGGGTGGTGTTCTGGGCGGATGCGATGGAGGCGGGGATTGGGGCGAAGGTTGCGAGGATGAGCATGAGCGATGCCGATCTGGGTTGGCCGGTCATGATCGATTCCTTGTGAGGGGCAGACCAAAGGCAGCGGCAGTTGGAATGCTGCGCCTGAGGGCGGGTATTCCAACTGCCGCTATGGTAACAGCGTTCGCGGAACGAGTCGATCACCGGCCGCCGCCCGCGCCGCCGCGAGCACCGCGGCCGCCGCCAGCAGCGCCACCTGCGCCACCGCGACCGCCAGGAGCGCCACCTGCGCCGCCGCGACCGCCGGCAGCGCCTGGGGCGGCGTCACCGCCGCGCTGGAACTGGCGTCTCAGTTCCTGGGTCTGGTTCTGGCGTTCCTTGACTTTGGCGTCGAGGGCTTTGGCCTGGTCTTCAGTGAGGACGGCCTTGATCTGGTCGGCATAGGCCTGCATGTCGGGGACGGTCTGCATCAGCTCCTGTTGTTTCTGAGCGAGGGCTCGCATCTTGTCGCGGTCGACATCGCCGCCGCCCCGGAGGTCCTGCATTTCCGTGCGGAGTTTCTGCAGTTCCGGCTGTTTTTCGGTTCGCCACTTCGTCATCGTGGCGTTTGCCTCTTCGCGAATGGCCTTGATCTTCTGCTTCTGCTCGATGTTGAGGTTGAAGTCGGGCTGGAGATTCAGATCGGCCAGAAGTTGCACGGTCTGGCCAAGGACGCTGGCATCTTCAGCCCCGGCGACCACGGCCATCCGGCCGGCCATCATGCCACCGCCCATCATGCCGCCGCCGGCCATGCCCGCGCCACCGAATCCGCCGCGGCCTCCCATTCCGGCGCCACCGCGACCGCCCGCGCCGCGCCCCCCGGCATCCTGGGCGAGGACGATCGGTTCCGACCTGGATTGACCCTGTAACTGATTGACACCGAATGCGATCAGTGCCGCTGCGATCAGGGCACAAGTGAGAATAGTCGCGTTCCGCTTCATGGCTGCTCCTTGGTTTGCTGGCCACCAGCTATAACGGGTCAAGAGAACGAGTATTGCCCGGTCCGATAGCTCATGGCGTAATTACCTGTTCCTTCACTATGAAGGTTGCGCCGCGCAGTCGGAAACCGCCGCGGTCAGGGATGGCCCGGTTCCGCAGTCATAGGAGGTCAGTAAACTCGGCCGTAGTCGATGTCATCAGCACTTCCTGTGAGTTCTGGGCAGCCGATGTGAAAGAACCGGGCGAGCAGAGCGAGCGAGAAACGCAGACACGGCTGGAGCGCAGGCAGTGCGCAGCGAGGTAAGTGCTGATTTGACCTGTGGCTAGGGCATACCGGCACCAGTCTACTGAGAGGGGGGCGGCGTGTAATCACCTGGTGCCGGCCGCACGCAACCTTAGGCCAATTCCGCTTTTACGGATTTATGTTGCAATCGGGCCCCTGGCGTGCTTCAATGGCGCGCTAACAATCGAGCCCTCCACAAGCGGCGATTGCTCAGGCCAAGCCTACGGCATGAATGATCGCCGCTTTTTGTTGCGCTGATGCCGGGGTGAGATTGCCGGTCGGTCAATACTGAATCAGGTAGTATGCCGTCTTGTCCCGTGCGCCATCGATTCGAATGGCGCCGTCCGCGACAGGGAGGAGGCGATCCGTGAGTCGGCCATCGTGATCGAGCACGATGACCTTTGGCGAGCCGGGCCGGCGCAGCGCGATGGCGGCCTTGACCGGCTCCATCAGGACCGGACCGGAACCGCGCGAAAGCAGCCTGTCGCCGGCGGGCGACAGTTTCATGCCGGTGTTGCGGCAGCGGCCGACGGCGACGATCAGAATCTGCCGCGAGTCGGCAAGGGTCTTGTCACGCTCGCGAGCGGTGATGTAGATGGCGCTGAACTGGCCGGCCGGCTCGATGGTCACCTCGCCGAGCTCGAACTTGCGCTGCGGGGCGAAGCCGACGACGGCCTTGGTGGCTTTGGTGTCCATAACGAAGAAGCCGCCGGAGCGTTCATCGGCCTGCTGCCAGCGAAGCTGGCCGGTGGCGGAGACAACCTGGCCGTCTTTCTCATAGGGGCGGGTGTCGAACGCGGGGGTGTCGAGGTAGCGATCGGTGAACGCGACGACGCTGCGGGCGACGGCCAGCGAGCGGGCGGAGACCTTGCTGCTGTCCAGTTCCTTGTCGTCGTAGCCCTGGGCTACGGAGTCGTCGAAGCTGAGCTTGCCCTCAAAGAGCGACGGCGCGTGCACGTTGCGCACTGCAATGATGTCGGATTCGCGCACATCGCCGCGGTGTATCTGCCTGGCGACGGCGGGGAAGACGCCGAGGACCTGGGGCGCCATCACATCCCACTGGCTGCGGCCGAGCGTGGCGCTGAAGGCGGCATCATCGCCGTTCTGGAACATGAAGGAGACATCCCAGCCTTGCAGGCCCATGCCGTAGGCGCCGATGATGGCAGGCCCTTCAACGCCCATTTCATTGGGGAACACGTGGATCCATTCCGACAGCATGAACGGTTGATCGGCGACCTGCTGCATGCCGGAGGAGAGCATGCCAGCGCCGGGGCGGGCGAGCATCGAGGCGCGCGGGTTGTTGCCGCCGAAGTAATTGTGGCGGTCGATGGTGCCGACGAGGGCGTCGGAATGCAGGTTGGCGAAATGGCTGTAGGCGCGGCCGGCCTGCCAGTTGGAGCTGACGACCTCTCCCTTATAGCCGGCTTCGCGCAGGGCCTTGACGTATCGATCATAGAACTCGCACTGAAGCGTGTAGAGGAATTGCAGCGAATCGAGCAGCCGCTGCCTGCGATATGCCTGGGCGCCGTTGAGCTGGTTGGGGTCCCAGTACCAGGGGTTGCCGATGGGGAGGATGTTGCCTTTATCCAGGTGTTCGCCATCGGTCTTGATCTCGCCGGCGAAGGAGTCGAAGGCGCGCTGGCCCCAGGCGGCGGCGAGCTTGTCATGGTTGCCGTATTTGGTCCGCAGCCAGTCGCAGAACCGCCGGCCGACATCCTTGCGCAGCGTGGCGCTGGCCTTCAAGGGTGCCGTGGTTGTGTAGAAGAGGATGCTCTGCTCGTTGATGATCTCGACGAATGCGATGGCGGGGTCTTCGGCGTAGGTGAGATTCGTATAGGGGTTGCGGTGCTTGAGCAGGTTGACGATCTGGAGGGTCTGCACCTGCTGAAGTTCGGGGGAGTAGTGGATCGCGCTGTGTGGCGTCTCGATGCGGTTGCCGCGCATCGCGCCGAGCTCTTCCATCCATGGCACATATTGCCTGTCGGCGGGGCCGAGTTTCTGCGAGCCGAAGTGGGCGGAGAGCTTGGTGTAGATGCCCGCCTCCTTGAGCTTGGCGACCTGGTAATCCATGCGGTCGAGCGCGGCGGGATCGAACTGGACGCAACTGTCCTTGGACTGGATGCCGCCCCAGCCGGCGTTGTCGGCGAATTTGTGCAGGCGGACCGCGTTGATGCCGTACTTGCGATAGAAGCTGGCTCGCTTGTCGGCCATCGCCTTGTCCGGGGCGCAGGCGCTGTAGCACAGGTTCAGCCCCCAGAGCTTGATGGGGGCGCCGTTGTAGAGAAGCCGGTCGGCCTGGCGGGCGATGCGCCCGTGCTTGCCGGCCGGCGCTTCCAGCCAGTCACCCATGCCGATGACGCTATCGCCCGCTTCGTTTCGGGGTTGCCAGGGGTACCACTCAGGCAGGTTCGGCTCGTCGGGCAGCTCGCCAGCGCTGGCGTACCATTCGACCGCGCTCGACATATCCACTGTGATCGTCAGACGCCGGGGGTCAGCCTTGGGCAACCGCTGCGCCGCCAGGACGATGCGGGCAGCGCCATCGGATTGAATATCGCAAGGCGGCTCAAATCGTAAGGTGGTCGTGCCGCCGCGGGCCGCGGTCATATGAATGGCTTTAACGCCCTTGCCCAGGCCACGCTTCTCGAAGGGGCACTTGACGGCCGTCTGGCCGGCCGACGATTCGACGATGATTTCTCGTCCATCGAAGGCCTTGCCGGGTGACAACTCGACAGCAATCAATGTCAGGTCGGTATCGGCCTCGGCCTTCAGATCGTAGCTCAGCATCAGGGTTCGAGTCTGCGGGCGGGCGGCCCGGAACGCCAGCCTCGCCTGCACATTGGTCCCACTGACCTTGCCCGCCAGATCGGCGATGGTCATGCCATCGCGTGAGGTGGCTTCGCCGTCGAAGCCCATCCAGCCCCAATTCGGTCCCCAAGCGGCGATGCCGAACTTCAGATAATCCGCGCCACGCTGGCTGATGACCAGGTCAGCCCCGCCGGCGGCATATGCGATGAAGCTCTGATCGTTCTGGGCGGCTTTCAGAGCCAGGCCCGGCAGGAGCAGAAGCAGCGACGCGGCAAATCCCAAGCTCAAAGCCGGCAGCCCGGCAGGTTCGTTTTTCCGCATGATTGGCCCTCGCTTATCGGAATCCAGATGTCTAGCCTATGCTGTAAGGTCTGTGATGCCAAGCGCATGGTGCGATTGGCGACCTTGCCGGCGCGGGTTCAGACAGTCGGACAGATGGTCGATGGTAAATACATCGACGATTGCGGACCAGGCCCATAGAATGCTCCAGGCTGTGCGGCACGGATACCCTCTGTTACTGGACGTCAGCGACCGCCTCGTTGTCATCGTCGGCGGCGGCGCGGTGGCCTTGCGCAAGGCGCAGGGGCTGTTGTCGGCCGGTGCGCGGCGGGTGCGTTGCATCGCCCCGCGGTTCCACGAACAGATGCCTGCGGAGGTCGAGCGGGTGGCGGGGCCGTTTGAGGAGAGCCTGTTGGAGGGAGCGGAACTGGTCTTTGCGGCGACCGACAGCGCCGAGGTTAACGAGGCCGTCGTGCGCGAGGCAAGGCGGCGGGGCGTGCTGGTGAACCGGGCGGATTTCGACGAGCGGGAGCCTGGCGATTTCGCCACGCCCGCCGTGTGGCGCGACGGGGCTGTGATGTTCACGATATCCGCCGGCGGAAACGCCGCTCTGGCGGCGCGGATGCGGGATGATCTGGCAGGGAAGGTCGATCCCCGGCAGGTCGAACTGGCGGCCGCGTTGCAGAGGATCCGGCCGATGCTGCGGCAGGCAAAGAACCTGTCGCCGCAGCGGCGGGCGCAAGCCCTTCGCGAACTGGCCGGCGAGGGCGCGATGGTGTCGCTGGGCGAAGGCGGCGTTGAGGGATTGAGGGCGTGGCTGCTGGGAAGGTACCCGGAATTGTCGGAAGGGATGCGTGGTCCTTGATACGTGAAGGCTGGCGCGGATGAAGCCTACATTGGGTCAGATGATCCTGCTGGCGCTTTCGGCGGCGCTGTTCGGGACAGGCGGTCTCCTGTCGTTGGCGCGGGTCTGGCGCGAGAGCAACCGGCTTCGCGTTGCCGGCAAGGCGTGCATGTACAGCGGCCTGTTGGCAGCGATCGGTTTGATCGTGTGGCACTCGCTGCGGCGCGGCTATTGGCATCCGATGGGCGACAACTTCGATGCTCTGGTGTGGCTGGCGGTGCTGCTGTCGTTGTTCATCATGTACATCCAGCGGGTCAGGCCGGTCGGCGGGCTGGACCTGTTCCTGGTGCCGGTTGTCGTTCTGCTGCTCGTGGCGGCGGGCGTATTCGGCCAGTCCAACGCTCAGGAGTATTCCAGGGTCGGCCAGCGGAGCTGGCTCTGGGTTCACACGGCGACGGCATATCTTGGCGCGGTCGCATTCGCCGTGGCCGCGGCCGTGGGACTGATGTACGTGATCGCCAGCCGGCGGCTGCGCCGCAAGGCAATTGGCCCGCCGGCACCCGGGGGCCGGTTCACCAATCTTGAAAGGCTGGAGCGGATGATGATGTGGGGAGTCACCCTGGGCTTCGCGCTGTTGACGGTCGGGCTGGTGACCGGATTCGGGCGCGTGCTGGAGTACCACGAGCGGACGCCGACGGTCAAGGTGCTGCTGGCGACGCTGGCATGGTTTGTGTACGCGATCGTCATGCACGCCCCGATCAACCCCAGGTTTCGCGGGAGGCGGGCTGCGATACTGAGCGTATTGGGATTTCTGCTGATGATCGGGACGCTGATCGTGGTTCAAGGGATGAAGACCGCGGCCTGACGACGCCGGGGCGGGCGAGGTGCATCGCCCGCCGGCGCGCAGGCCGCCTTGGAGTGGCGGAATGCATCGACTGGTGATGGTGGGACTGAATCACACGACGACGCCGCTGGCCATGCGCGAGAAGCTGGTCTTCAGCGGCGACCAGAAGTTGTCGGCGCTCCAGGCCTTCCGCGAGAGGTTTCCCGCATCCGAGATCGTGCTGCTCAGCACCTGCAACCGTGTGGAGCTGTATGCGGGCCGCGCGGTCCACGGGCATCCGCGTCTGGAGGAACTCATCGAGTTCGTGGCGGCCTTCCACCATGTTCCGGCTGCGCAGATCACGTCACATTTCTATAAGAAGGCCAGCCGCGACGTGGTCAGCCACCTGTTCACCGTCACCGCGGCGCTGGATTCCCTGGTGCTGGGCGAGAGCCAGATCATCGGGCAGGTGAGAGAGGCTTATGAGCTGGCGCAGCAGGCATGCGCCGTGGGGCCAGCGCTGAATCCGCTGTTCCAGCGGGCGATTGCCGTCGGCAAGCAGGTCATGAGCGAAACGCCGCTGGGCGAGGGGAGGCTGAGCGTCGCCAGCGTCGCCGTCGAGTATGCCCGCCAGATATTCGATGAGTTCGCCGGCAAGACGGTGCTTACCATTGGGGCAGGCAAGATGGCCACGCTGGCGATGCGGCACTTCCAGAAGCTGCGGCCCGGGCGGCTGCTGATCTGCAACCGCGATCCTGCGAAGGCGGCGGCGCTGGCCGAGCAGTTCGGCGGCGTTCCGGTGACTTATGACGACCTGAATGAACACCTCGTGGCGGCCGACATCGTCATCAGCTCGACCGGTGCCCCGCATGCGATCATCACACGGCAGCGATTTGAGCAGATTGTCAGGCTGCGCCGCTACAGACCGGTGTTCCTGATCGACATCGCCCTGCCACGCGATGTTGAAGAGAGCGTCGGTGAGATCGAGAACGTCTATCTCTACAACATCGACGATCTTCAGCAGGTGGTGGCCGCCACGGTGGCCCAGCGCGCCACCGCCGTAGCCGCCGCCAGGCAGATTGTCGAGAAGCAGGTCGAAGAGTACCTCGCATGGCACCGAGTCCGCGAGATGGGCCCGCTGATCGACCGGCTCTATCGTCGTTACCAGGACATCGCCCGGGATGAGATCGCACGGACCCTGAATAAGCTGGGCGGAGCGATCGGCGACGAGGAGAAGCAGCACCTGGAGGAATTGGCGCGGCGCATGGTCAACAAGTTTCTCCATGATCCGGTTCGCACGCTCCGTCAGACCGACGGTCACGGGCCGACGCCCCGAGCCGTCGAGAAGCTCTTCGGACTGGCGGAAGGCGATTCTCCCGGCGAGAATCAGCCACCGACGGATGCGTCCGAGGACCGTTGATCGCCAGAGCGAAGCGCGTGGACCATGAGCAGGCTTGCGGTTGGGCTGATTCTAATGATGGCGCTGGCAGTGGGGCTGTCGGTCTATGCCGGGGGCGGCTCGCTTGGATTCTTCACCCTGGTGGTTACCGACGGCGCTGCGGCGCTGCTCTGGACGGCGGGCGTCACCGCCCTGGGTTTCGTGGTGCTTCGCTGGACTGGTTTTGGCGATGAAGCCGGCGCCGCCGAGGGGGCCCTGTCGCTCCACATCGCCACCAGCGGCGCTGTCGGTCTTGGTTTGACCAGCCTCGCGGCGTTGGGGCTGGGCCTCCTGGGTTGGCTGAACCGGCCCGCGGCTCTTCTTCTTGGAAGCGTCGGGCCGTTGTTGCTGGCTTTCGATCTGCTGTGGCGATTCGGCAATCCCTCGCTGGAGAACGCGAACCACGCCGCGGAAGCATGGCTGCGCGACCGGCCGGGGCGGTGGTGGGTGTGGGCGGCGATACTGCCGCTGGCGGCGCTGTGCATCGCGTCGGCCGCGCTGCCGCCGGGAATGCTCTGGCCGCAGGCGGGGGACCCTCATCCCTATGATGTGCTCGAGTACCACCTGCAGGGTCCGCGCGAGTGGTACGAGCTTGGCCGAATCGTGCCGCTGAAGCACAACGTATACACGTTCTTCCCGTTCAACGTTGAGATGCAGTACCTGCTTGCGATGCATCTGCGCGGCGGGCCGTGGGCGGGGATGTACATGGCGCATTTCCTGTCCCTGTCGCACATGGCGCTGGCGGCTGTCGCGTTGTATGGCACGGCGGCCATGCTGGCGCGGGAAAGGAAGCGCTGCGCCGGGGCGATGGCGGCCCTGGGCATGGCGGCCAGCCCTTGGGCGGTGATGCTGGGGACCATCGCGTACAACGAGTCGGGCTTGCTGTTGTACGGCTCGCTGGCGCTCGCCTGGGCCTTGCGCGCGGTGGGCGGCGAGCGGAAGCTGCATCGCATGGCGCTGGCCGGGGCGATGGCGGGTCTGGCGTGCGGGACCAAGTACACCGGCGTACCCATTGTGCTCATCGGGGCGCCTGTGGCATGGGGGGTGGTCATGCTGCGGTCGCGACGTGGGGTCGTGCTGCCCATCCTCGCATACCTGGCCATGGGGATGGCGATGTTCTCGCCATGGCTGGTTCGCAACTTCGCCTGGACCGGGAATCCGGTGTTTCCTGAGGCGATGCCCCTGCTGGGGCAGGGGCATTTTTCGCCGGTGCAGGTGGACCGCTGGGAGCGAGCCCACCGGCCGACGGAAGGCCAGCAATCCATCGTTCGGCGTCTGGAGGCGTTCAGGCGGCAGGTGCTGCTGGATTGGCGGTACGGATTCGCGCTCTGGCCGGGCGCTGTGGGTGCGATCGCCTGTGGCTGGAGACGTCGCGAGGTCTGGATGCTGGCGATCGTGCTGGCCGCGCTGGCGGTGTTCTGGCTGGGATTCACCCATCTGCAAAGCCGGTTCTTCGTGCTGGGCATCCCGGCGGCGGCGGTGTTGATCGGGCTGCTGGCGGCTCGCGGTCGGACAGCGGCGGCCGGGGTGGTGATCGTCGGCGCGATCGCCGCGGTCAGTCTGGTGCGGCTGAATGGCATTGTCTACCCGCTGGCGTGGGGATTCGGGCAAAGAGGGCTGTTTCTGGTGCAGGATCTGTCGCCTATCACGCCCGATTTCGTGGCGGACGAAGCTCGGCTGGCGCTCGTGGGCGACGCCAAGGCGTTTCTCTACTCCCGGCCGATGAGCCGGCTGAGATACCGCACGGTGTTCGACGTGAATGGAAACGACGGCCGCTCGCCGCTCGATGCGTGGCTTGGGGGCGAGTCGGGCCAAGTGCAGCGCGAGTGGTTTGTGCTGGTCTTTCCGGGCGAGTTGAAGCGTTTTGCCGATTCGTATCACGCTGTTCCCGTAGAGCGCAGTTGGCTCGAGCAGGAGGTTCTGATTGCGCTGCCGCCGATGGGCGACAGGCGACCATGAGGGGGGCGTGCGCGGATGTTCGGCGTGCGGCTTGCATTGGCCGGCCGCGCTGATTACCGTTTTTGGCGAAAGTGGACCGCCGGGCCGGGAGACGTTGTGGTGCGATCCGGCCTGATTCGCGACATTTCCAGACGAAGGATTCGCCATGATTCAGATTGCCGACCGCATGCAGCTTGTGTCCGAATCGATCACTTTGGCCGTTTCCGCGAAGGCCGCCGCGCTGCGCAAGGCCGGCGTGGATGTCGTGGGCTTTGGCGCGGGCGAGCCGGACTTTGACACGCCGCAGTTCATCAAGGATGCCGCGAAGGCCGCCTTGGACAAGGGGCAGACGAAGTACACCCCCACGCCGTGCCTGCCGGAGCTGAAGGCGGCGATTGCGGCGAAGTTCAACAAGGAAAACAACCTGCCGTACAAGCCGGAGAACATCAGCACCGGCGCGGGCGGCAAATTCTGCCTGTACATGGCGTTCATGGCTGTTCTGAACCCGGGGGATGAAGTGCTGCTGCCCACGCCGTACTGGGTGAGCTATCCGGAGCAGGTGAAGCTGGCCGGCGGCGTGAACAAGTACCTGAACACCGAGGAGAAGAACGGGTTCCGGCTGACGCCGGCGCAGCTTGAGGCGGCGATCACGCCGAAGACGAAGGTGCTGGTGCTGAACAGCCCCAACAACCCCGGCGGGCACGCCTATACGCCGGAGGAACTGAAGGCGCTGGCGGATGTGGTGGTGAAATATCCGCAACTGACGGTCTTCTCGGATGAGATCTACGAGAAGCTGGTGTACGGGGGGCTGAAGTTCGTGTCGTTCGCAGCGCTGAACCCGAAGTTGATCGATCAGACGCTGACGTTCAACTGCCACTCGAAGAGCTTTTCGATGACGGGCTGGCGCGTGGGGTACGTGGGCGGGCCGAAGCCGGTGATCGATGCGATGAACAAGCTTCAGTCGCAGATGACCAGCCACATCACGAGCTTTACCCAGATGCCGGCGGTGACAGCGCTGACGGACCCGCAGGGCAACGAGAGCATCGAGAAGATGCGGCAGGAGTTCGAGAAGCGCGGCAAGCACATGTGGGAGCGACTGGTGGCGCTGCCAAAGGTGACGTGCGTTCGGCCGCAGGGGGCGTTTTACTGCTTCCCGAACGTCAGCGCATATTTCGGCAAGAAGGCCGGGAACACGGAGATCAAGGATGCGGTGAGCTTTTCGGCCGCACTGCTGGAGCAGAACCACGTGGCGGTGGTGCCGGGCAACGACAGCGGCTTCGAGACGCACGTTCGGCTGAGCTTCGCGACGAGCATGGCGAACATCGACAAGGGCCTGGACCGGATCGGGGAGTTCTTGAAGAAGCTGGGGTAGGGCCGGAAGAGGCGACTGGGACAAGCGTGAATGGGGGTGGTCAGTGGCGGTTGCCCGTGGCCAGTGGTTGTGCGTTGGTCCGGTGATCCATTGAAGCAAGTGAAAACGGTACCGTGGGACATTGTGGGACATTATGGGACATGGATGAGGTGTAAGGGGTTGAAGGGAAAATGATTAGGGAAAATGGGGGTGTTGCGTGGTGCGTGGTGCGTGAAGAGGGTTCGGGGTTCAGAGGAAGTGGAATCTGTCGCAAAGTGTCGCATTCTGTCGCATGGGAGCGCGTAAGTGATGGCTTGGTGGTGGCTTATCCAAATCTCGGATAGTTGCCACGGATGCGGCACGGAATGGGCACAGGTAGAGGGTGCGCGGGGAATGGGCGCGGCGGTGGTGATGGCGGTATGAGGTTTTCAAAGAACAGCCTCCGGGCCTGGCCCGGAGGGGGCGGACGGGCCGCCTTTATCTGGGGGTATTATACGCATTAGTTAGGGGTTTGTTCAAGATGGCTCAGATTTTTTTCTGTGTATAGACCGGGGACATAGGTGGCGCGGACCGGGGACATGGGTGACACTTTTTTTACCTTGGGTGCTGGGCGGCGAAAGGA
>CAZMXI010000149.1:0-11917 GCA_964570205.1 uncultured Tepidisphaeraceae bacterium | reverse complement strand
GCCGCATGAGCAGTATCATGAACACGCAACTGGTCAACTGGAAACGGCACTAGCAGTCTATCGTTGGGTGCGTCCAGAATCCGCAAAGTAAGGTGTCGTGGAGGGGGGCCGGACCGATTGAAGTGCAAAGCATAGGGTGCGCCACTTTTTTCTTGCGTGCAGCCTGGCAGCGAGGCATACTAGAAGTGTGGGCAATGGGTCAGGGAGGAAATGGGCGACGGCCGGTCGTTTTGGCCGCAGGGAGGATACGCCTCTGCACGGTGGCGCCAACAGGGTCTTAGCGCAATTCCGGCAGGCATTTCTTGCAGTTCTGTCCCGCCCATAGTCGAAGAAGGCCGTAGCGCGATGGTCTTTGGCCAGCGCAGTCGGTTGTCCTGTCGTCAACCTGCCCGTGGAATTGGAGGACATTGTGTTCAATCGTACCCGCTACCGCACGGATTCCCTGAACCGCTCGGCATCGAATGAGCCGTCGCCCCGCGCAACGGGCCCGGCCGTCCATCAAGCGACCCGCCCGGTGATCGAAGCTCTTGAAAGCCGGCAATTGCTGTCAGCAGGCGATTTGTTGCAGGGGATGCTGATAGACTTCCCCTCACTCTATGGCGATGACCGGGCGGTGGCGGCAACAACCGATGGATTGTCCATTTACATGGTGGGCAACGGCAGCGGCCGGATTGCGCTGGCGAAGCTCTCGAAGGATGGCGCGCTTCTGTCGCAATCGCTGATCGCTCTGCCGAATAATGCCCTGGGATCGGTCAGCGCCGTCGCGGTGGACAGTAACCGCGTGTACGTGGCCGGGAGCTATGGGATCGCCGGCAGCGACACATCGGACATGATGGTGGCGGCGATCAACCCTTCGACCGGGGAACTGGATTCGAGCTTCGGGGTGGGCGGGATGGTGACGTATGACTTCAATGGCGCCGGCGACGGGGCATCGGCGATCCTGATCAACAATGGCGAGATCGTCGTGGGCGGTTACGCCAGCACCCTCCGGCTGGTTGAGATGGAATGGGGAAGCTTCTACGAGGCTGATCAGGACTTCGCGATGCTGTGGCTGTCATCCACAGGCACGGTCACAGGCAGCGCGGTGACGCATATCAGCGATGACGTCGATGGCATCCTGGCGCTGGCCCCACATGGCACCAACGGCGTGGTCGCGGCGGGCATGTCCGGCGGCGTCTGGGCGGGCAAGTCCACCGTGGCGCGGTACGCCAACCATGCGATGGACGAGAACTTCGGCGATGACGGCATCGGTGGGACGGGCTGGACCATCGGGAATGCCGGTGCGGCCTCCGCCGTGGCGGTTGATGATCTGGGCAGGATTCTCATCACCGGAAGCGACTTCACGATCACGCGATTCACTGGCGATGGATTGATCGATGAGACGTTCGTCGCATCGGGGGTCAATTGCGTGCAGGTTTCCGCCGGCACGATCAGGCCGGTGAATATCGGAAATGGCGCAACGGCGGCCGCGCTCGCCATCGACTCGGCCGACCGCATTGTCGTGGCCGGACTGGCCATGAGTGAGACGGGATTCGGCAGTGACTATCAGGTGGTGCGGCTGGTGGATGCCGCGGCCGTCAATGAGCCAGAAAGCTGGGCGATGGACACCAGTTTTGGCACGGGCACCAACGACGGGGGTGTCAGCACGGGCGAAGCGCATGTGCCGGTCGGGAATGACGAGGCCATGGTTAATGGCCTGATCGTGACTGACACGGGCATCGTCGTGACCGGGTTTAGCGTGCGCGAAGATGTGGAGAACCACGTGCAGGCCGACTTCGCGGTTGTGGCACTGAACGACAGCGCAACCTCATTCACCACGAGTTTCGTCAACTTCGCCGGCGGCGGCGATGACAACGTCAACGCGATGGCTGTCCAGAGCGATGGGAAGATCATCATCGCCGGGAGCACATTCGATCCTACGCGCATCTCTGACGCTAATAGGTTTGCGCTGGCCCGCTATGATGCGGCTGGCGCGCTGGATGCCGGCTTCGGGGTGGGGGGACGAGTCGTCTTCGATATTGCGGACAGCGGCAACGAGAGCATTGTGGCTGTCGCCGTGCAGGGTGACGGGATTATCGCCCTTGGAACTGCCGAGGTTGCCGGCCAATCCGTCATCGCCCTCGCTCGGTTCAATGCTGATGGCACGGTGGATGGAACTTTCGGAGACGGCGGGGTTGTCCTCACGGCCATGGCTGACGATGTATATGCCAGCAGCCTGCTGATCCAGCCCGATGGGAAGATTCTGGTTGGCGCCAGCGTAATGAATTCGGCCGATGGCCGCCTTGATTTTGCCGTCCTGCGGTACGACACCTTCGGAGATCTCGACTCGACTTTCGGTAGCGGGTATGTCACGTACGGCCTGCAGAACGTGGACGAAACGCTTGGCTCGATGGCGCTGGCGGCCGATGGGAGCATCGTCGTGGCCGGCACCAGCGGCTATAGCGCGGCCATCCTTCGGCTGACGGAGTCCGGCAGCGCCATGGGTGATATCACCCTGTTCAGCCATGCCATTCCTGACGGCGCGGAATTGATGGGCTCCACCGCAACTTCCGTGGCCATCGACGAAACAGGCAGGATTCTTGTCGGCGGCGGCGTGGTCTATGCCGACGCTGACTTCGTCTATCACGCATCGCTGGCGATTACGAGCCTGAGCGATGAGGGCGTGGTGCAGGGCTCCTTCGCCCAGCCGGACATCGGCGGCAACATCGACACGCTCTTCTGGCCTGCACTACGCGCTGACATCACGATTCAGCCCGACGGGAAGATTCTGGCCGTGGGGACGGCTGAAGTGATCGACCCGCTCTATGGGTATCCCATCGGCACCGAAGTGGTTGTCGCGAGATACGCGACCGATGGGTCCGTGGACGCCAGCTTTGGCAATGGCGGGTTCATCCGGAACTCCCTGGGCGCGGAAACTGAATCGGGCACGGCGATCGCCGTCATGCCGGCAACGGGCAACATCGCCGTGGCGGGCACATACAGCCCCGGATTTGGAAACGACATGATGCTGCTGGTGCTGGAGAACGCGGTGGAGGGCAGCGGAGGCGGCGGCACGGTCACGGCCGAGATTACTCCCCCCATGGGGAATGAGGGTGCCATTGTGGTGGATGAGGGCAGTTCGATCATCCTTCTGGCCGGCGGCGAGTACGTGGCTGGCGGCGGCGTGACTTTCGACCAGAACCTCCGCCGGGCTGTGGCGGGCACAGGGGGAGGCGGCGGGACAAGCGTTGAGCTGGTCTATGAGTGGGACTTGGATTACGACGGCCTGACGTTCACGCGGGACCTCTCGGGCACGATGCTGGAAACTGCCGCGCCGGATGGCCCCGCTACAGTAACTGCCGCGTTGCGAGTCAGTTACGGCTCGCTCTCTGCCATCGCAACGGCCGGCATTGCCGTTCAGAATGTCGCCCCAATTGGCACGATCGCCGGCCCGACGTCGACGAGCGAAGGCAGCACGGTCCAACTGCAGGTGAACGCCATCGACCCGGGCGACCAGGCTGAGCTTCAGTACAGTTGGGTGGTCAGCGGCGAATCCAGCACGATCGCAGGGGGCGAGACTGCCTCGCCGTCGATCACCTTTACCAACAACGGCGAGTACACGATTACGGCCACCATTGATGATGGCGACGGCGGGATTATAGAGCTGACCCACACCATCGCCGTCCACAATCTCCCCCCAGTCATCACGCTGCACGAGGAACTGGCGGCCCTGCGAGGCGAGGTTTTTGAGTATCAAGGCACCTTCATCGATCCGGGCCAGGATGCCTGGGCGGCCATCGTCGATTTCGGCGATGGCACGGGCCCGCAACCCGCCGTCGCAGTGTCGAGGACCTTTGCGCTTCAGCATTCCTATGCGAACGAAGGAGTCTACTCGATCACCTTGACCGTCGATGATGGCGATGGCGGAGCGCACACCGTGACGGAGAGCATCACCGTCAGCGTGGCGGGCATACAGGAAGACGGGCCCGGCCAGTACAAGCTGGTGGTCGGAGGCACGGTCGGCGCCGACGTGGTTACCCTCTACCGCACCACCGAAGGCATCCAGGTTCTCGCCGACGGGGAGGATGCCGGGACCTACGCCGGGACCTTCTCCCGGATCGTGATCCGAGCGGGTGACGGCAACGATCTTCTGCTTGCTTCGAGCAATATTGGCTCGCTGTGCGAGTTCTACGGCGGCGACGGCAACGATGTGCTCGACGCGGGCAACTCGGGCGGTATTCTGGTCGGCGGCGCCGGCAACGATTTGCTGCTCGGGGGGGCCGGCCGGGACCTGCTGATCGGCGGCCCGGGCGCGGACATCCTGACGGGCAACCCCGGCGATGACATCCTTATCGCCGGGTTCACGGACCACGATGAGCAGCCCGAAGCGCTGAGGGCGATCCTGGCGGAATGGATGCGTACGGACCTGTCGTACCAGGCCCGAGTCAGCCGGATCAGCGCCGGCATCGGGACCGACCAGGTCTTCGCACTGAACGCGAGCACCGTGCATGATGACACGGGCGAAGATCAATTCGCGTTCGACCTGCTCGTCGGAGGCAGCGGCGAGGACTGGTTGTTCGCCAACCGCGCTGGCAATGGCGTACGGGACCTGATCATCGCCAGTTCATCGAGCGAAGTCCGCACCGACATTTGAACGATGCCCTTGAACAGACCGCATGGCGCCCCGGCAACAGCCGGGGCGCTATCATTTCGGCCGCAATCGTCCGCCGGACAGCCTACTCGTCCTCCGGATTGATCAGCTTGTTGTCGTAGTCCTCCTCCAGCTTGCGCACGGTGGCGGCCAGTTTCTCGTCCTTTTCCACCGCGTTACTGACCTCGATCTCCCACTCGTTGCTCAGTTCACGCAGTTTGTCCAGATTCACCGGGATATTGAGGATCTTGGCAAGCCGCCGGGTCACCGCTTCGATGCTCAGCGGATTGAGACCCTCGAGGTAGCCGGGGATTTCCGCGACGATGCTGAGCATTTCAATGCCACGATCCGCGCTCTGGGCGAGCAGGAGCGAGGAGAAGCCGGCCGGGCCCTGGTAGTCGCTCAGCTTCATGCCGTGTTGCTTCAGGAGGTCCTTGAGGTGCGGATGAGAGACCGATCCATACATGCGCGGCTCGCGCGTGTGGGGCACTGTGCCGCCGAAACTGCCCATGAAGAGGATTCGGCCGACGCCCGCATGCGTCGCCAGGTCGAATATGCAGTCGGCGAAGTCCTGCCAGAGCAGGTTGGGCTCCTTGCCGGTAAAGAACAGCAGGTTCGCCGCCTCGTCGCAGAAGAACACGTTCCGGGGCAGTTCCATCTCGCCGATGACGCCATCTTCGTAACGTACATCCGGGCGGAACATCGCCGCGACCTCCATGGAGCCGGGCATGTTATAGATGTAGAAAGGATCGGACTCGATCCGGGCGATCTCCCGGACATCGCGGCCTTCCATCATCCGCTGCACGGTGCCAGTGGAGACAAGGCCGCCATCCATCCAGCCGGTCAGAGCCAGCAACATGGTGGCATTGGTCATCTTCGGCACGTCCGAGGTTTTCAGGTGCGTTACGGGCATTCGCTTCTTCACGCCCGTAATGTACCTTATAAGCCGCTGATATGAACCCCCGGAGCTTTGACGAGCTTTCGCAGGCCTATGAGGCGATGATCGACTGGCCGAAGAGGCTGGCCAACGAGGCCCCCTTTTACCGCCGCGTCGCCGAGTCTCTGGGAGCGCGCCGTTTGCTGGATTCGGCCTGTGGCACCGGCCGCCACGCCACGATGTTCCACTCCTGGGGCATGGAGGTGGAAGCGGCCGACATCAGTCCCGGCATGATCGACCACTGCATCGCAACCTACGGCGAGCCGGTCGGGCTGCGCTGGGTGGTCCGCTCGTTTGAGGAGCCGGTCGACAGCCCCGGTACATTTGACATGGCGGTCTGCGTCGGCAATTCGCTGGCGCTGGCCGCCGACCCCATGCGCATCGAGCGGGCGGCGAGGAATCTGCTGTCAGCCGTCCGCCCCGGCGGGGCTGCCGTCATTCACCTGATGAACCTCTGGCGGTTGCGCGATGGCGAGGTCGTCTGGCAGAAGTGCCGCCGCAGCACCGTCGGTCAGAGCGACAGCCTGATCATCAAGGGGGTACGTCGTTGCGGGCGAACGGGCTTTGTGGAGATGCTCGTCACGGACCTGTCGGCCAGCCAGCCGACTCTTCGGGCCGAATCCGTTCCGTTCGCCGGCCTGGAACGGCAAGATCTGATCGACCTGGCCGTTCGTTCAGGCGCTGGCCGTACCAAGATACACGGATCCTACCGGGAGGATGTCTACGAAGCCTCCACCAGCCAGGACATGATTCTCGTGGCATTCAAGGCGATGTGAAAACGGCCCCGAGAGCCAATGCCCTCGGGGCCGAAATTCGTTATCGGCGAACCGACAGGCCGCGAATCAGCCGGCCAGCACTTCAACCCCGGAAACCGAGTCCACGAGGTCGCGATCGGAGGCATCATCGGCATCGCCCTTGCCGCCGTTGATCTTCTCCTTGAGGCTGTCTTCACTATGGAAGATGTCATTGCCGTCGTCGCCGAAGAACTTGTCGATGTCGGCGCCGCCGGTGATGTCATCATCGCCCGCGCCGCCGCGCAGGTAATCGCGGCCGCCGAGGCCGCTCAGCGTGTCGTTGCCGGCGTTTCCGTAAATGTAGTTCGCCAGGTCATCGCCGCTGAGCGTGTCATTGCCTGATCCGCCGATGAGGTACATCATGTTGAACACGCGCCCCGCCTGGCCGGCATCCACCGGGCTGGCGGCGCCGGTGCTCAGGTCGACGTTCAAATCGGTCGTGTAGGCGCTGAAATCGAGCCTGTTCTTGCCCAGGCCGCCATCGAGGATGCCGTCGAAGGTCGCGCCGTCTTCAAAGATGAAGTAATCGTGGCTCTTGCCGCCGACGAGGCGAGCCATTTCGGTGGTCCCGGTCGCGAGCACCTTGCGCCCGACGTTGACGGTCAGCGAGCCGTCAGCCTTGATATAGAAGCGCAGCTTGGCCTTGTTGCCCGACAGATCCAGCGTGCTGCCAGCGCCCAGGGGCTCATCCATGGTGTCCTTGCCCGAGGGGTCAAGGCCATAGGAATCATTGCCGTCGCCGCCCGACATCGCATCGACGCCGTTGCCGCCATCGAGGGTGTCGTCATCAGCGCCGCCGAACAGGCTGTCGTTGCCCGACCCGCCGTTAATGATGTCATTGCCGGGGCCGCCGCGCAGGCTGTCAGCGCCGTTCGAGCCGGTGATCGTGTCATTGCCCACGCTGCCGATCACCTCATTGACGCCCTTGAAGGACGTCACGCTCGTGGCGGTGCCCTGGCTCAGGTCAACGTTCACGGCCGAGCCGAAATCCGCGTAATTCAAACCATTGAAGCCGCGCCCGCCATCAATGGTGCCATTGTGCGAGACGGCCGCGGGAAACCGGAAGGCGTCGTCGCCATTGCCGCCGATGAGGTTCTCGACGTTGTCTTCCCCGTGATTCAGGCTGTCGGCGGCGCCCAGCACGATCAACTGCCCGAGGTTGAAGGCCAGGTTGCCCGTGACCTTGGAGAAATCGGCCGTGTCGTTGCCCTCACCGTCGTTCTCGGTAAGCTGATCGACGCCCCAGTCGTCGGCGAAGTAGTAGATGTCGTCGCCGGTGCCCCCGCGCAGCGAGTCGTTTCCGCCGCCGCTGTAGATCTTGTCGTTGCCGCCGTCGGCATTCACCACGGCCGGAGCCGCGCCATCGCCCAGAGGCAGCATGATCTTATCGTGTCCGTCGCCGGCGTTGACCGTGAACTGGACGACGCTATTGCGAACAAACGTCTGGGTCGGCTCGCGGCTGACCTTGACGATGTAGTTGTCGCCCTTGGCGATGATGGAAATCGTGTCATTGAGATCCGAGCCGGTGATCAGCAACACGCCGTTGACATCCAGCACGGCGCTGAGCAGCCGCCGGGATTCCAACCCCTCGATGAACTTGCCGCGTGCTTGCCGCTTCTTGCCGCCGCTGACGCGATGGCCCTTACGATGATTGCGTTTCAAGGACATTGCTGCTGTCTCCTGTGTTCCACGAGCCCATGAAAGAAGGTGGGCGTCCGTATCATACTATACCGTGCGACGTGCTGCGGGCAATTTGCCGGCACAACTTCGCCCATATCGCTTATCGGACTCGCCCTTCCCTCACGTCGATAGTCAGACCGTTGCCCGCCATGTTATCCTAGGGCCATGGAGATCCGCGCCAGCTTGCCCGCAGATGCCCATCACCTTGCCGATATCGACGGCACCATCGAGTCCAGCCAGTACTTGCACGTCCAGAGGGACGGCGAGCAACTGGCCTTGACTTGGAGTCTCGCAGAGCGCAAGCTCAATCGCAAGCTCATCCATTCCAATCCTATCGACGATGAGACGCGGTTCGCCATTACACAAATCATGCGGAATATTGAGGATGGCCTGGTGCTGGTGGCCGAGCACGAGGACCAGCTGGTGGCCTGCATGGTGGCCCTGCCACAGCAGGAAAGCGGGGTGCTGCGGATCGTGGATCTGCGGGTGGATTACGATTTCCGCCGCCAGGGGCTGGGTTCTGCGCTGGTTTTCCAGGCCATCTCCGAGGCACGCCGCCGCGAGCTGAGGGCTGTGACCGCCAGGACCCTGACGAACAACCATCCGGCCGCCCGTTTGCTCCTGAAGACCGGGTTCGACTTGGCTGGCCTGGATTCGCAGTACATGTCCAATCACGATCTGGTCAAGGAGGCCGTGTCACTGTTCTGGTATGTTCCGCTGGATTGACCAGCGCCCAATCGCGTACCCTCGTGCCGGAGGCTCACAGATGGCCGAAACCGAGCGGGCAGCAAGCCCCAGCGAGCCCGATGACGACAAGACCGCCAGCGAACAGGGCCATGACAGGTCGCGTGCCATGGCGCAGCGCATCGAGGACCTGTCGCCGCCTGACGGGGCCGCGCTCCTCCAGGACCTGCCGGTAGAACTGTCGGCGGACATCAGCGAATACCTCGACCCGAGGACCGCGGCCGACGTGCTCGTGGAGATGGACCCGCAGCTTGCGGCGACCGTCATCGCCGACATGGAGCCGCTGGAGGCATCGCTGGTCCTGTCGGAAATGAACCCCGACGACCGCGTGGACATCCTCGAGCATGTCCCGGACCACGTCCACGAAGCGCTGCTGGGGCAGATGACGGCGGACGAGGCCGAGGAAATCCGCCGGCTGGAGCAGTACCCCCCGGACACGGCTGGCGGCATCATGACCACCGAGGTCACCGCCCTGCCGGAGGACCTCACGATTGAACAGGCCATCCGGGAGCTGCGGCGGCTCAGCGAAGAGCTGGAGCAGATGTTCTATGTGTACGTGATTGACAAGCGCCGGCACCTGGTCGGCGTACTGTCGATGCGCGACCTGATCCTGGCGCCGCCCGATACCCCACTCTGGAAGGTCATGCGCAGCGACGTGTCGAGCGTCCCGGCCACCATGGACCAGGAGGAGGTCGCCAACCTCTTCAGCAAGTACAACTACCTGGCCATGCCCGTGGTGGACGAGCGAGGGCGACTGCTGGGCATTATCACGGTCGATGACGTCGTGGACGTGCTGCAGGAAGAGGCGACCGAGGATGTGCAGAAGATGTTCGGCGCCGGCGCTGAGGAACGCCTCAGCAGCCCGTGGCACTTCAGCTTCCGCAAGCGTTTCGGCTGGCTGGTGGTGAACCTGGGGACTGCGTTCCTGGCCGCCTCGGTCGTGGGCGCTTTCCAGGATGTGATCCGCACCCTGGCCATCCTGGCCGCCTACATGCCGATCGTGGCCGGCACGAGCGGCAACGCCAGCGCCCAGGCGATGTCCGTGTCGATTCGCGGGCTGGCGATGGGCCGCGTCGACCGGCAACTCCTTCGCCACGTCATGTACCGCGAGAGCGCTGTGGGGCTGCTGACGGGCCTGCTGATCGGCTTGATGGCCGCCGGGGTCGCGGTCTGGTTTCAGGGCGATCCCATGCTAGGGCTGGTGATTGCGCTGGCGCTGATCGTCAACCACACCCTCGCCTGCGTGAGCGGCGCAACCATTCCCTTCCTGTTGAAGTGGCTGGGTTTCGACCCCGCCCAGTCGGCAACGATCTTCGCCACCACCGTCACCGATGTGGTTGGGTTCTTCAGCCTGTTGTGGCTGGCGAAGACCATGCTGGGCTGAGCCTTGGAGATCAGCGGGGAACCTGGTCGCCCAGCGGCCATCGCTGCGGCGCAGGTTCGTGCCGGGGCTGCGGGCGAACGGCATCCGGACCAATTCCGAGAACATCCTCGATGTAGCAACGCAAGACTTCCGCCACCGACCGTGACGAGGCGGGCAACCCGCCCGGCTTGTGCGGCGCATCCCCATCGAACAACTCACAGAGTTGCCCGGTCCCCTCCTCGACAATGTGCCGGAAACAACCCTCCAGCAGTTGCCTGACTTCTTCGCGAACCGCCTGGCTGCGGCCGCGCGTACGAACGAGGGCGGTGACGTATGGCCCCAACAGCCAGGGAAACACCGATCCCTGATGATAGGCCCGATCGCGGGTAACAACGGGCCCGGCATAATGGCCGTGATAGCTCGGATCAGACTGCGCCAGCGTGCGCAGCCCCATCGGCGTCAGCAATTCGCTGCGGACCTTGCTCAGGACGGCCTCGTGGCGGCGCCAGTCGAGAACCGGATAGGGCAGGCTGATGGCCAGGAGTTGGTTCGGACGCACCGACGGATCGCTGCCATGATCTTCGACGACGTCGTAGCAGCAGCCCGCCGCGGCATCCCAGAACCGCTGGTTAAACGCTTCCTTGATCCGCCCCGCCAGGGACAGCATCTCCGCGGCACGATCCACCTGCCCAAACCGCTGCGACAGATCTGCGGCAATGCACACAGCGTTGTACCAGAGAGCGTTCAGCGACACCGGACGGCCCTGTCGCGGCGTAATAACCCAATCCCCGACCTTCGCATCCATCCAGGTGGTTGGGACTCCGGACGCATGAGTATGCAACAGGCCGTCAAGATCCGTGCCAACACCCAAATCCGTCCCATGCAGGTACGTCTCTATGATCTTGCAGACCAGCGGGTAAAGGTCGCGGGCAACGAATGCTTCGTCGCCTCCGTAACGAAGATACTCGCCGACGTTGTGGATAAACCATAGCGCCGTGTCAGCCGCCTCGTACTCATACCCCGACCCATCTTCGGCCATCTCCGACGGCATCAGTCCACTTCGGCACGCCGCCGCAAAACCGGCCAGTGTTCCCCTGGCATCCTCCAGGCGGCCCGGCACCAGCATCAGGCCCGGCAGAGAGATCATGGTATCGCGGCCGCCGGGCGATGCCCAAGGATAACCGCTCATGATCGTAGGACCTTGGCGCAGGTTGACGACGAATTGCGCTGCGGCCCGCAACAGGGCATCCAGCGCCGGCTCGGCGCTGTGGGTCAGCAGGGGCGGCGCCGCCATGCCGAACTGCATGTCTCCATCGGCGATCACACGAGGAAGATCGATCGGCTCCGTTGAGCAGACGAAATGCAGGCTCTGGCCCGGCAGGAGCCTGGTGCGAATCACACCGGGCATCCAGAGATCCTCCAGACCCGCATAGCCTCGCTCCTGTTCGCGGCGATAAATGGTGTTCAGGTACCAGCATGGTTGCGGCGAGAACGCCCCGTCATGGGCGAAGAACACCTCGGGCGATCGGCTTGTCGCGGGCACGCGATGGTGTCGCTCGGCGGTCTCCTGGGCATCCAGCTTGCCATTCCACTGGTACATCAACTCGTGAATGCCGCGAAGCGCAAAGAGCGGACGCAACTCCAGTTCAACCGGCATGTTGCCGCCGAGAAGCGTGTATCGAAGAAGCACGGTGTTCTCACCCTGGATGGGACACAACTGCTTCTCGATGGTCCAGTGAAAGGACCCCGGCCACTTGGGGTCGATGTCC
>CAZMXI010000148.1:0-12247 GCA_964570205.1 uncultured Tepidisphaeraceae bacterium | reverse complement strand
CGTAACCCCCTGTCTCCCCATATTATGCCCATGCCCGGAAATTTGGGCACGCCCTAACGGATTTCGTGCAAGCCGGTAAATTGACGGGGTTTGCTGCGCTGGTATATTGGGCGACCCCGCCACTCGTGTGCGCGGGATTGAGATCGATGCATGGCACGAGTTGAGTTTGAGCACGTGACGAAGATCTACCCTGGCGGCGTTACAGCCGTTGATGGCGTCGATCTGAGCATCTCGGATCAGGAATTCGTGGTCCTGGTCGGTCCGTCCGGCTGTGGAAAGAGCACGACGCTTCGCATGGTTGCAGGCCTGGAGGAAATCACCGGCGGTCGCATTCGCATCGGCGGCGAGGTGGTGAATCACTTGCCGCCGAAGAACCGGAACATCGCGATGGTGTTCCAGAATTACGCGCTTTACCCGCACATGACCGTGTACAAGAACATGGCGTTCGGGCTAAAGCTCCGAAAGGTGCCGCGGGCGGAGATTCACGCGCGGGTCATGGAAGCGGCAAGAATCCTCGACATCGAGCCGCTGCTGGATCGAAAGCCCAAGGCGCTTTCGGGCGGGCAGCGTCAGCGGGTTGCGGTGGGCAGGGCCATTGTCCGGGAGCCGGCAGCGTTTCTGTTCGACGAGCCGTTGTCCAACCTGGACGCCAGGCTGCGGGTCGTAACGCGGGCGGAACTCAAGCGTTTGCATCAACGGCTGAAGACGACGACGATCTACGTCACCCACGATCAGGAAGAGGCGATGACCCTGGGCGATCGCATTGTGGTGATGAAAGATGGCCGAATTCAGCAGGTCGATACGCCGCTGAACAGCTATAATGTGCCGGCGAATCGGTTTGTAGCCGGTTTTATCGGGATGCCGCCGATGAATTTCTTTGACGGCATGATCAGGCGCGTCGGCGAGCGACTTGTGTTCGAAGAAGCGGAACCGGTCGATCCCATGGCGAGCGCCGGAGATGTCAGAGTCTCCGGAAGCGGCTTTCGGGTGCCCGTGCCCACGCATCTGATGGAAGCTCTGTCGCCGCATGTCGAGAAGCACGTTGTTCTCGGAATTCGGCCGGAGCATTTTCACTTGCGTGGCACGGATGGCGGCGACTGGGCGCGGATCACCGCAAGCATTAGCGTCATGGAGCCGCTCGGCAACAATATGGATTTGTACCTGGACTTCCCTCTGCACAAGCACGCGATTGCCAGGGTGGAAGTCCGGAATGGCCTGCAGGTTGGCCTGCGGGTGGATTTGCATGTGGATCTGCAGAAGATTCACTTTTTCCAGCCCGGAGACACCGGGATGAACCTGAGCCTCACGAGTGAGCCCGCCCATGCGATTGCATAAGCAACAGCATGGCAGAGCTTCGCAGGCCCAGCACCGCCCATCCGGCAAAGGAGTCGGATGAGAGGCTGATGGTGTTTACAGGTTCGCGGAAGGAGTGGGCTGCCGGCACGGTGGCCTTCTGCTTTTCATGGGCTGCCTGGAACGCCGCCGTTTCAGAAGGTCGGCGAGCGACAAGTGAATACGTACAAGTGAATAGCAACCGAATAGCGAGGATTTATGCCGAATCAGGAACTGTTGAGGATTGTGGATGGAATCGCCCGCGACAAGAACATTGAGCGGGACCAGATATATACGGATATAGAACAGGCCATTGCCTCAGCGCTGCGCAAGCAGTTCAATACGGAAGACACCAGCGAATTCGCGGTGAGACTCGACCGGCAGACAGGCGATCTTTCCGCCACCCGTCAGGGCGACCCCATCCCGCTGAACGTTCTGGGCCGCATTGCCGCTCAGACCGCGAAGCAGGTGATGATTCAGCTCATAAGGCAGGACGAGCGGGGCAGCATTTACGAAGAATACAAGGATCGTGTCGGCACCATTATCACCGGCACGGTTGCGCGGTTCGAGGGCGGGGCCATGATCGTGGCCCTGGGCCGGGTCGAGGGGATCATGCCGCGCAGCGAACAGATTCCCGGCGAGACGCACCAGGTCGGCGAGCGCGTGCAGTCGCTGGTGCTGGAAGTCCGCGACACGCCCAGCGCGGTGAAGATCATCCTCAGCCGCAGCCATCCGGAGTTGATTCGCCGGTTGTTTGAGCGCGAGGTGCCGGAGGTGGGTGAACGGACGATCGAACTCAAGGCTTTGGCCCGCGAGCCGGGGCACCGCACCAAGATCGCGGTTTCATCGATCGATACCAAGGTGGATGCGGTGGGCGCCTGCGTGGGTGTTCGGGGCAGCCGCATCAAGAACATCGTGGACGAACTGGGCGGTGAGAAGATCGACATCGTTCGCTGGAATGAGTCGTCGCAGATACTGATCAGCAATGCGTTGAAGCCGGCTGAGGTGGCCGAGGTGTCGCTGTGCTTCGAGCTGGGGCGCGCAACGGTGGTTGTAAACGATGATCAGCTCAGCCTGGCGATCGGCAAGCGTGGCCAGAATGTGCGGCTGGCGGCGCGCCTGACGGGCTGGGACATCGATATCCTGACGCCCAAGGAATTCCAGGCCGGCGTCCAGCGGCTCGACCAGACCCTCAAGAGCGTTGAGGGCGTAACGCAGGAGATGGTCGACAAGGTGATCGCGATGGGCCTGATCGATGTGCGGGACATCGAAGAAGTCGGGGCGGAACCGCTCGTGCAGGACCTGGGTGTCGAGCAGGAGCTGGCGCAGAAGATCATCGATCGATCCAGCGCAGAGGCGAAGATCGTTGCGGTTGAACAGGAACAGAAGAAGGCCGAAGCCGCCGCCAAGGCGGCTGAAGCGCCGCAGCGTGATGCGCGTGACGACGCGGTGCTTCGGGCGCTGGGACTGCTGGAGCCGAGTACGGATGTCCCGGTTTCTTCGGGCACCTCGGCCGAACCCGACGCCGAGTCGGGAGAAGGGCAGGATGAGTCCGGCCGTATGCCCGGGCCGATGGAGACGGCGATCGGCGCATCACCGGAAGTAACGGTGCACAAAGAGCGAGGCGAGGGAGACGGCGAGGAGCTTTCTCCGGAAGAACAGGCAGTGCAGGGAATTACGGCGATTCAAAGGAAATCGTCGGCAGGGCGGTCCGGTGAGGATGAAGGCGATGCGACCGCATTAATCGAAGGTCGCGCCGAGATTCCCAAGCCGGGCCAGCCAGAGGCAAAATAGCCGATCGGGTTGTCGATGCGGCAGGTGTGGATTGTGATGCGGATATTGCGGATACTGTTGGGCCAATGATAGGACTGGAACGTATAAGATACAGCTTACAGAGAGCTTGATACGGGCCGGGATCGTTTTTTGGAGATTGTTTTGGCTAAGGCGAAAGGAATCAGAGTCAACCAGCTTGCCAAGGAACTGGGTATTGCCAGTAAAGCGATCCTTGACAGGTGCAAGACCGAAGGCCTGGGCGATAAGGTGCCGAATCACATGAGCCTGATGAGCCTTGGGTTGGCGGAGACGGTGCGCGAGTGGTTCGCCGACGGCGGGGCGGGAGTGGCGACTGCCGTCGAGACCGCCACCGAAGAAGCCGCGGAGCCGAAGCGCAAGACAACGACCCGGCGGCGCAAGAAGTCTGCGACCGAGGAAGAGGCCGGCGCCGAACACACGGATGAAGCCAGTGGCGAGGAAATCGTCGACTCGGCGGGCGGTGATGCTGAACCGGGACTGGCCGCAGTTGTGCCTTCGGAAGAACCAGCCGCCCCGACTGCGGAAGCAGCCCCGGTTGCTGCGGCACCAGAGCCGCCGGCCGAGGATGTCCCGGTCGAAGTGCCGGTGGGGCCGGTGGCGGAGGCGGAAGCGCCTCAGGTTCCGATGGCTGCCGCGCCGACCGAGCCTGCGCCGGCTGAATCGGAGGTGCCGGCGGCAACAACGCCTGCCGCATCCGAGGTGGCGGGGCCTATCGCAGCGCCGCCCGCAGAGGCAGCACCACGCGTCACGGAAGTCGTTCCCCATGCGGTGGCCAAGCATCATGCCGCGGGGAAGCACCCGGCGAAGCCGGCCCCGGTGGCTCGTAAGCCGGTGACGCCCGCGCCCCAACTGGTTGTTCCAGCGCCGGCGAAAATTCAAGGTCCCCGTATTGTCCGCGAAGAGAAGCCCGACGTGGTGGCCGCTCCACGGCGGCGCACGCCCATGCAGGGAGCGGGCAGCCAGCCTGCGTTTGTTCAAGCCAAGCCCCAGGGCGGGCGCGGCGTGCGAAGCACCACCATCGAAGATGGCGAGGAAGATGCAGCAGCCAAGAAGAAGGCGGGCAAGAGCGGCCGGACGCTTTCGTCACGGCGGCGCGGTCCTGACGGTCGCCGGGGCGAGGCGCTGGAGAAACTTCGCGAGTGGAGCGAGGCGGACCTGATCGAGCGGCGAGACCGCCTGGCGGCCGCCAGCAGCTATCGCGCCGGCTTCGACAGCGACCTGCGCAAGAAATCCGAGCGAGGCCAGCACACCCAGGCCCGATCGGCGGTCGAGAAGGGCGGCGGCGTTGAGGTGGAGGAGCCGATCACGATCCGAAGCCTGTCGGCGGCACTTGGCGTGAAGACCAATGAGCTGATGCTGAAACTGATGCGCCAGGGGATCATGGCGAACGTCAACGCCTCGCTGACTCGGGAAACCGCCGGAATGCTTGCCCTGGACTACGGCTTGGAGCTCAGGGTCAAGCAGCAGCAGACCATGGAGCAGCGATTGGAAGAGGAACTGGCCTCGCGGACGCCGAAACCGGACGATCTGGTGACACGTCCACCGGTTGTGACCATTCTCGGACACGTCGATCACGGCAAGACGAGCCTTCTGGACCGCATTCGCCAGGCGAACGTGGCAGCCGGCGAGGCGGGCGGCATCACCCAGCACATCGCTGCATGGAAGGTTCAGATCGGCGAGCGGCGTGTGGCGTTCATCGACACGCCGGGGCACCAGGCGTTCACAAGCATGCGTGCCCGCGGCGCTGCAATCACCGATGTCGTGGTGCTCGTGGTGTCGGCGGCCGAAGGCGTTCAGCCCCAGACGATCGAGTCGATCAACCATGCGAAGGCAGCCGGTGTGCCACTGGTGGTGGCGTTGAACAAGATCGACCGCCCGGATGCCAACGAGCAGATGGTGCTAGGCCAACTCGCTGCGCAAGGCCTGAACCCTGTGGAGTGGGGCGGCGACACCGAAGTCGTTCGCACCAGCGCCACGACCGGGCAGGGCATCCAGGAGTTGATCGAGATTCTGGATTACCAATCGGAACTGCTGGAGTTGAAGGCGGATCCGACGGCGCCGGCGGTCGGCACGGTCATCGAATCCCGGGTGGATGAAGGACTTGGCTCGGTTGCGACGGTGCTGGTTCAGGATGGGACGCTGCGGCCCGGCGACATCGTGCTGTCGGGCAGCTCCTATGGGCGCGTCCGCAGCCTGATCAACGATCGCGGCGGCATGGTGGCAGAGGCCGGACCTTCGACGCCGGTAATCATCAGCGGCCTGGACTCGCTTCCCCAGATTGGCGACAAGTTCTATGTCGTGCCTGACATGGAACGTGCCCGCAGCATTGCTGAGGATCGCGAGAACCGGATGCGTCAGGAGCAGCTTGCCGCGCAGAACCGGGTGAGCACCGCCGCGAGCATCTTCGAGACCATGCGCGCCGCCCAGGTCAAGACGATCAACCTGATCATCAAAGGCGACGTGCAGGGCTCGGTCGAGACCCTGGCCAAGACGGTCACCGACCAGAACACCGACGAGGTGAAGGTGAAGGTGATTCACGCGGCGGTGGGCGGCATCACGGAGAGCGACGTGGAGCTTGCCGCGGCGACCCGCGAGGAGAACAGCGGCACGGTGATCATCGGCTTCCATGTCGTGCCTGACGAAGCAGCGCGGGTCCTGGCGGAGCAGCGGCACGTCGAGATTCGCCAGTATCGCGTGATTTACGAGATATTCGACGACCTGAAGAAGGCGTTGTCCGGCATGCTGGAGCCGGAAATCCGCGAGAAACTGCACGGCCACGCGGAAATCCGGCAGGTGTTCAAGGTCAGCCGCGTCGGCAACATCGCGGGTTGCATGGTCACGGATGGACATCTGCAGCGAGGCAGCCGCTTCCGCCTGATCCGCGACGGCAAGATCATCGTTGAGGATCTGTCGCTGGATTCCCTGAAGCGGTTGAAGGATGACGTGCGCGAGGTCAAGAGTGGATTCGAGTGCGGGCTGAAGCTGGCGGGCTATGACGACATCAAGGTTGGCGACCGCCTGGAGGCGTACGTCCGCGAGACGATCCATCGAACACTGTGAATCATCCCGTCATTCGCGGTCGCCGGCTGTGAAATGCACCCTGGCGGTCGGCGAACGGCATCCGTGAACCGGCATGGTGATTGGAGTGCTGCAATTGGAATTGGCCGTCGGCGATGCGATGTCGCTCAAGGACAAGCGTCGGGTGGTCAAAAGCCTTAAGGACAGGCTTGCGCATGCCCACAACGTGTCGGTCGCCGAAGTGGGCGCCCTTGATGAGCACCGCAGGGCGATTCTGGGGATCGCCATGGTGAGCAACGACGCCCGCTACGTCCAGGGCGCCTTGAGCAAGATCGTCGATTATGTAAGGAACGATCCGTCGGCGAGCCTGACGGACTTTCAGATCGATCTGTTGTGAGAATGGTATGTACGAGCGCAGGTTGGTGAAGCGACGCTGCGGGACGAGGCCCGTACCGCCGATATGCCGTGCGGATCAGGTGTCGGCTGATTCGCACGGTGGGAGAACGGTTCCTCAAGCCGCCTTATAGGCGGTTGCCCCGGACTGGGGACTCGAACGTGGTTCAACTCCACGACCGTGCATTGCGGATGGCGAACTATGTCGCGTAGAACCGAACGTCTGTCAAGCTTTATCCAGCGCGAGCTGGCGATGATCATCCAGCGCGAGTTGAGCGATCCTCGCTTGATCGGTCTGCCCAGCATCACGCGCGTCGAAGTGACCGATGACCTGTCGCAGGCCGACGTCTACATCACCGTCATGGGCACGCCCGGGCAGCAGAACGCCGCGCTGAACGCGCTGCGGCACTCGGCGGGGCTGATGCGGACGAAGCTCACCAAGTCGCTCAGCATCCGGCAGGTGCCGTACCTGCTGTTCCACATCGACGAGCAGCTCAAGAAGGAATTAGAGGTGCTTCGGCTGCTGGACGAGGTGGCGAAAGAGAACGCGGAGTTGGATCGCAAGCGGGCCGGCGAGGCCGGAGTTGAGACAGAGACGCCCCGCGACACCACTGACGAAGCGTCGCAGGAAAGCTGAGCCGGACACAGGTGACGCAGACAACGGGCATTTGGGAAGCGAGTGACAAAAAGCGATGAAGAACGCATCCAAGTATGCTGAAACACTCAAGGGCCTGCTGAAGCGACTGGGCAAAGAGTGCAAGCCGTCGCCGATGGCGGCCATAGATCCGCTGAAGGCATTCGTGCGCGGCGCAATGTGCTTTGACGTCAGCGATACGCGGGCTGACGAAGCGATGCGCCTGATTGACCGGGAGTTCGTTAATCTCAACGAGCTTCGCGTCGCCACAGACCTGGAAATCCAGGAATTGCTGGGGGCCCGCTATCCGGCCATCGAGAAACGGGTCGAGATGATCACGCGGGGGCTTAATGCGATCTTTGAGAAGGAACACACGCTGAGTCTGGATCGCCTGCGGGCCGTCAACCGCAAGGATGCCAGGCAGTTTCTGAAAGACCTGCCCAATATCCATCCGTTCGTCGAGGCATATGTGGCCATGTTCGGCTTTGAAGGCCCCGCGATCCCGATTGATGATCAGATGATGATGTATCTGCGCGATGAAGGCATATTTGACGACAAGACCACGCTGGAGGATGCCCAGAAGTTCCTGGAGAGCAATCTCAAGGGCGAGGAGTGCTATAGTTTCTTCGTGTGCATTCGCCATGCCGCGCAGGGCGAGCGTGGCGGCAAGAAATCCAAGGCTTGACGTAATAGAGAGTTAAGTGCCAACCATGACTGAGCGACTTCCCGCATCGACGCTCCGCTTGGGTCTGCCCAGCGGCAGCCTTCAGAATTCCACGGTGGACCTGTTCGGCCGCGCCGGTTATCGAGTGAGCATCGCGGATCGCAGTGTGTTCCCTCGCGTCGATGACGAGAAGATTTCAGCAGTGCTGTTCCGCGCGCAGGAAATCAGCCGTTATGTGAGCGATGGCATCATTGACTGCGGCCTGACGGGCCATGACTGGGTGGTCGAGAATGGCAATGACAACGATGTCATCGAAATCTGCGAGCTGGAATATTCCCGGGCGAGCCTGAACCCGATCAAATGGGTGCTGGCCGTGCCCGAGGAGAGCAAGGTGCAGAAGCCGGAGGACCTGTCCGGAGGTATCGTCGCAACGGAACTAGTCAATACGACCCGCAAGTACTTTCAGTCTCGGGGCGTGAATGTTACGGTCGAGTTTTCCTGGGGAACAACCGAGATCAAGGCCAGGTTGCTGGATGGCATTGTCGATTGCACCGAGACCGGCTCATCCCTTCGCGCAAACAACCTGCGGATTGTGGATACGCTGCTCAGAAGCACGACGCGGTTCATCGCCAATAAGGATGCCTGGGCGATTTCGTGGAAGCGCGAGAAGATGGAGAATCTGGCGATGCTTCTCAAAGGCGCGATCGAGGCCCGAGCCAAGGTCGGGTTGAAGATGAACGTGCCGGAGAACAAGCTTGCCGAGGTGGTGAGTTTCCTGCCGGCGGAGAAGAGCCCGACAGTCAGCCGCTTGGCCGATCAGGCCTGGGTTGCCGTCGAAGTGATTCTAGAAGACAAGCAGGAACGCGAATTGATCCCGCGCCTAAGACGGGCCGGGGCGACCGGCATCATCACGTATCCCCTGAACAAGGTTGTACCCTGATGCGAGACGCATGGCGAGCCGTAGCGATTCCGGTGCTGGCTGCGCTGCTCGGATGTGCCGGCAGACGGCTGCCGGGCCCAGCTACTCAAGCGATGCACGCTGCCGCCACTCGTCCGGCCGACTCATCGCTGCTGACGCTGGAACAGATCGAGCCAGCGCCGGTCCTGGGCCAACCGTCGACCCAGCCCAGCGGCCCAGCGCCGCTGGAGGCGATCCAACTCTACGCGCAGGCCCGCTCCCAACAGCTTCAGGGCGACCGATCCGGCGCTATCTCATTGTTAACAAGGGCGTTAGAGAAAGATCCGCATTGCTTCGATCTGCATTTCGCTCTGGGGGTTGCCCACCTCGGGACGGGAACCGCAGGGATCAAGCACCTGGAGCGAGCGGCCGAGCTTCGTCCCGACCACCTCGAAACACGACTGCATCTGGGTCAGCAGTACTTGGCACGCCATGATCTTGATCGGGCGATGCATCATCTGCGCCTGGCCACCGTCACGGCTGACTATCGCCGACATCCCGAGGATGCCGCCAGGGTGGATTTCTTCCTTGCCCGGGTTCTTCAGCAAAAGGGCTATGAGATCGCCGCCCTTTCGCAATACGAAAAGTTCCTGGATCGCATGGAGGGCCGCCTCAATGTTCGTGGCAATCCGCAGCTCTTCTATCTTGTGAGCCGGCCACAGCTTGTGCTCATGGAGGTTGGTCAGTTGGCCGAGAAACACGGCCAGCTTGAGCGGGCCCTCGGCAGCTACCGGCAGGCGGCCGAGCGCGAGCCAAACAACTTCGTGTTTCAATCCCACATTGCACGGATACTGGTGAAACTGAGGCGGTATAGCGATGCCAGGCAGCTTGTGGCGGATCTGGTTGTGGGGCACCGAGCCAGCCGGGATTCGGTGGCGCTCATGCGGGAGGTCTATGTCGCTGGCGGTAAGGGTGCCTCGGTGACGGATGAACTGCGGCAGATCCTGACCAAACGACAGGGCGATCGCTCGATCCTGTTTGCGCTGGCCGAGATACTGGCGGCTTCCGGGCGTGAGCCGGAGGCGGAGCGACTCCTGGCTGCCGAACTGGCGAAGTCGCCCGGTGAGGCGAGCGTCGTACGTCGGTTGTTCGATCTATATCAGAATCGCCACGATACGTCGGCGGCGGCTAAGCTGGTCGTCGAAGCTCTTGCGGCGGCGCCCGACTCGCTCGAAGAGATGGAAGCGCTGTGGGATCGACTGCTTCGCGACGCACGGCGATTGCGCATGTCAACAGTACAGGAGTTGCAGGTCTTGCCCGAAGCCAGGGCATCGAAGTTGTATTGGGTTGCTCGTATGGCCGATATCTGGAGCCGATCCAGCCTTGCCCGAGCGAGCCTTGAACAAGCGGTCTCGATCGAACCGCCTTTTGCGCCGGCATATCGACAGCTTCTGGTCTCGTACCTTCGCCGCCCGGAGTGGAGCGATCGCCAACGGGGCGAGGCAGCCGAACGGTTGATTGACCAGGCTGGCCGACGCGGTTTAACGGGATTCGCGCAGGAACTGAAGGGGCTGTTGCTGCTGTCTCAGAAGAAGTCGGCCGAAGCGGTGGATGCATTCCGCAAAGCGATTGCCGAGGGCCACCGCTCAAGGTCGATGCAGTTGCTGCTGGCAATGGCATTGGATGCGGCCGGCCGGAATGCTGAGTCTGAAGCGATGCTCAGAGATCTAATCCGTCAGCAGCCGACGTACGATGAGGCGCAAGCGGCAGTCTTTCAGTCGTTGCTGCGTAAGGGGCAGGTTGCCCAGGCAGTCCAGTCGCTCCAGGCGTGGCTGGCTGCCGCCCCGTCCAGCACTCAGGCACGGTTGTTGCAGGTGGAGGTGCTGACGCGGAGCAACTTGGCCGGCGAGGCCGACGCAGCCATGGATAAGCTGTTTGCTGAGGAACCGGAGAACCCTGCGGTGCTCGGGCAATTGGTACGATTGCACCTGTCGAGCAACCGGGAGAGTCAATTGCTCGACAAGCTCGAGCAGCAGCGCGCGGTGCGGCCGGACAATCGCCCTCTGGTCCAGGCCATGGTCGAACTCTACGCGGGCAGAGGCAGAACGGCGGATGCGGTCCGCGTATTAGATCAGACGCGTGCGGCGGCGGGCGACGATCCCGATCAACTCTACTACATTGCTCACTTGTACGAGCGGGTCGAGCAAAAAGGGATGACCGAGCGCGTCTTGCTTGACATCCTCAAGCTCGATCCGAACAATCCGCCCGCCTGCAACGATCTGGGCTACATGTGGGCGGATGAAGGCCGGAACATGGAGCGTGCGGAGGCGATGATCCGTGTGGCGGTGGCCGCCGAGCCCGACAATACGGCGTATCTGGATTCGCTTGGCTGGGCGTTGTATAAGCGAGGGAAGTTTGACCAGGCGAAACGATACCTCGCTGAAGCCGTGGCGGTGAGCGACGAGCCTGATCCGGTGGTGTTGGATCACCTGGGCGACGCGCTGTATCGTCTGGGCGATCGTCAGGAGGCGCTCAGGACCTGGCAACGGGCCATGGAACGGCTTTCGGCGATGCGGTCCGTGCGGGAAGAGATGAAGAAGCTGCTGATTCAGTTGAAGGAGAAAGTTCGCCGGCAGCAGGGCGGCCAGCCGGTGGACGTCGCGCCGACGGTCGAGGCCGCTGGCGACCAGAAACAAGCGACGAACTGAGGACTGTCATGTCCGGACATAGTCACTGGGCGAAAATCAAACGAGCGAAAGGCGCCAATGACGCCAAGCGAGGCAAAGTTTGGAGCAAGATCGCCCGCAAGATCATTATTGCGGCCCGCGCCGGCGGCGGCGATCCAAGAGACAACCTGACTCTGCGGTATACCATTGACGAAGCGCGTGCCGCTAACATGCCCAAGGACACCATTGAGAAGGCCATTGCCAAGGGCACGGGCGAGTTGGGCGGCGAGAACTATGAATCCGTTGTCTACGAAGGATATGCTCCGGGTGGCGTGGCATTCATGGTGGAGGGCCTGACCAACAATCGTGCCCGGACCGCGCCGGAGATGCGCAAGATATTTGAAAACGCCGGCGGCAATCTGGCCACGAGCGGTTCGGTCGCATTCCAGTTCACCAAACAGGGCGTGATCACGATCAAGTCTGACGCCATTGCTGAAGACACCCTCCTGGAGCGTGCGCTGGACGCTGGCGCGGAGGATGTGAATAACGAAGGTGAAGTGTTCGTGGTCATTACGGCCCCAACTCAGTTTCACAAGGTTCGCGAAGCCCTGGCGGCCACCGGCGTTCCCATCGAGGCCGGCGAAATCACCAATGTTCCCAACAGCACGGTGATGGTGGACAAGGATCGCGCGGAGCAACTCCTGAAGCTGATCGACATCCTGGAAGACCACGAGGATGTCCAGAGCGTATCGCACAACGCGGAAATCCCCGATTCGGTTGAGGTCTGAGCGGGTCCAGGTCAGTTGCTGGCAGCTTCGAGCCTGTCAATC
>CAZMXI010000147.1:7842-12517 GCA_964570205.1 uncultured Tepidisphaeraceae bacterium | reverse complement strand
CTCGGCGGCACCACCGAGTCCGCTGGATGGCTGCGCGGCGGCTATGACACGCGCATCGGCGGCGATGTCGATGCTTTTGTGATGCGCATCGGCAATCTGGCCAGCCCGCCGGCCGATGCGCCGGACGTCATCGGCTCGATAACCATCGCCCCTGCCCAAGTCGGCCGCAGCGCCCGCTATACGCTCTTTGCCGATGATGTGGTGGAAGGGACCTATCGCGTTGTCTTCTATCGCGATGGCAACGGCAATGGCGCGTGGGACGCGGACGATCCGCTGCTGGGCAAAGGCAGGCGAGCCCGCGGATCGACCGTGTGGTCCTGGACAGGCAAGGCGAGCAAGCTGCCCCTGGGCGAGGCGGCGATCTTCGCGGTGGCGTTTAACCGCGGCGGCTCGGCCGGGCGCGAGGCGTCGGCCATGCTGACGGTGGTCAACGACCATCCCATCGTCGCGAGCTTGCGCGTGAAGCCCGGCGTGCTGCGGACCAGCGGAGATACCGTGACGCTGTCGGCCGGCGGCATCAGGGATCTTGACGGCAGGGTCGAACGGGTTCAGCTATGGCGGGACATCAACGCCAACGGCACGATCGAAGAGGCCGAGGATCTGCTGCTGGCCGACCTGTTGGGAACCAGGGGCAGTTGGCGAGGTGCCGTAACGGGCGAGCCCGGGAGCACCGTTGTCTTCCTGAGCCGGGCGCAAGATAGCGATGCCGCCTGGAGCGAGCCCGCGATGGCGTCGATGCGGATCAACGCGCCGCCCGATGTGCAGGCGTTGATGGGTCCGGCCGGGCCGGTCGGCCGCGACCAGAAACTGGATCTCTGGCTGGAAGGGGCGGCCGACGATGGCGTGCTTCGGCGGGCCGCCTTCTATCTCGACAGTGACGGCAACGGTGTTTTCGATGAGAAGGGTGACAAGCTGCTTGGCATTGATAAGCGAGGCACCGACGGCTGGTCGTTCGCTTATCCGGCGAAGAAGCGCGTGGTTGGTGAGTTGCGGCTGTTTGCGCGTGTCATGGATGAATTGGGTGTCTGGAGCGAAGCAGAGAGCATCCTGGTGACGCTGTTGTGATCTCTGTGTGGGATGACCCGGGGGCGCGGCTTCAGGGAAAGGGGCAGATGTCCGGAAGAAGGAAGAGGCATGGATTGCGCCTGTGGTTGTCGCGAGGGCGAGGATCCGGGGTTCTTCAATGGCAACCTGCGGGTTGGTACGCTGTATGGAGAAGGGGCAAGCACGGAGATAGGTTATGGGCGACAATCGCAGCAGACGACTCACGCGGCGTCGATTCCTGAAGGATGTCGCTGCGGCCGGCGGTGCGCTGGCCATTCCCCAGATCATTCCGGCCTCGGTCCTTGGTCGTGACGGGGCGGTTGCGCCCAGTGAGCGCATCATCATGGGCGCCATAGGTGTCGGCGGCCGCGGTTCCGGCGACGTGCCCTGGATGATGGGGGAAAGCGATGTCCGGTTCGTGGCCGTCTGCGATGTCGTGAAGAGCCGCCGCGAGGCGATGAAGCAGGCCGTTGATGCCCGATACGGCAATAAGGATTGCGCGGTCTACCGGGACATGCGCGAGTTGCTGGGTCGCAAGGACATCGACGGGGTTCTGATTGCCACCGGCGATCGCTGGCACGCCCTGGCCTCGATCATGGCGATGCGCGAGGGAAAGGACGTCTACTGCGAGAAGCCCGCGTGTCTCTCGATGGCGCAGGGGCAGGAGGTTGTGGCAACGGCCCGACGGTATGGCCGGGTGTATCAGACCGGCGCGCAGCGGCTCAGCGAGCCCAACCATATCTTTGCTATCGAGATGGCGCGATCCGGCCGGCTTGGCGAGATTCACACCGCGTATGCAGACTGCCGATGGCGCGGCGGGTTGCGTCACGACTGGCTGCCGGCGCAGCCGGAGCCGCCGAAAGACGAGATGGATTGGGATACCTGGCTTGGACCGAGCCCCTGGCGGCCGTACAACAGCGGATACATGAACGCCGGGTGGTACAACTTCTATGATCTCGCCACCGACGTGGCGATGTGGGGTGCGCACACGGTGGCCCAGGCCCTGGCCGGACTTGACATGTCCGATGTGTCATCCATCAACTTTGAGTACGCCGGGCCCGATGTCAGCATGGAGACTCGCCTGTCGAATGGCGTGAAGCTGGTGCTCTATCGAGTGCCGGGCGATGTCTGGCAGCCCTGTAAATATTGGCACGGGGCCTGCGGTGAGCGGTTTGACGGTTCCGAGGGGTGGGCGGCCGCGGCCGACGGTTATACCAGGCCCGATGTGTCAGCGCCATCGCTGATGGATGAGTACAAGAAGGTGCTGGCGGATTATACGGCCCGGACCCAGCGCCCGCCCAACCACGTGCGGGATTTCTTCGACTGCGTCAAGTCACGTCGTCCTGCTGTGGCGAATCCAGAGGTGATGTTTCGCGCAATGAGCATTTGCCTGGCCGCGGACATCTGCGAACAGTTGCAGCGGAGCATGAAGTTCGATCTGGTCAAGGCCGAGTTCATTGGAGATCCCGAAGCCAATCGCCTGCGGTTCCGCACGATGCGCGAGCCATGGTCCACCTAATTAGGGGCGGAAGGACATGGGTCGGTGCGAAGGGGATGTGGATGCACGCTGCCAGGCGTTGGTTGTCTGCTCCCCGCGATACCTCGGTGACCGGGATGGGAAGAGGTGAAAGAATGTGGCGCTTGCGAAGGACTGGCATCATCGCGGTGGGGCTGGCGTGTCTGATTCCGTTTGCGGGCGAGGCGGTGGCGCAGGATCAGCCTGCCAAGGTTGGTGCGTACTACTTCGATGGCTGGTCGGGCGGCACCAATCACATCCACCTGACCGATCGGCTGAGAACCGAGTTTGCCCACCGGGAGCCGGTCTGGGGCTGGCTGGACAATACGCTGCCGATCATGGAGCAGCAGATCGGTCTGGCCGCTGAACATGGAATCGCCTTCTTTTCCTTCTGCTGGTACCTTCCTGAGGGAACCAACAAACAGACGCCGTTGAATAATGCGCTTGGGCTGTATCTGCAGGCGAAGAACAGAAATCGCCTGGAGTTCTGCGTTCTGGTGGCGAACCATGCGGGTTTCCGAATCGGACCCAAGGACTGGGACGCGGCCAGCGAGAAATGGATCGAACTGTTCAAACAGCCGGGGCATCTGACGGTCGATGGCAAACCTCTCTTGATCTTCTTCTCGCCCCGTGAGCTGAAGACGGCCTTTGGGGGTCCGGCCGGCGTGCGGGAGGCGCTGGGTCGCCTGCGGCAGAAGGCCGTTGCCGAAGGACTCCAGGGAGTGACCGTGGCCGCTTGCTGCACACCCGGACCGGACTACGGCTGGGATAATCTGGATGATCTGGCGGCCGCGGGCTTCGACGTGTTCACCGGCTACAACTATCCCGGGGCCGGGGCGCAGGCGGGCGTAAAGCGGCAGACCTTCGCCAGTCTGATCACCGGCCACGAAGGCATATGGGAGTCGTTTGCCCGAAAGACCAAGGTGCCCTATATACCCGTGGTGACGGTCGGCTGGGATATGCGGCCGTGGGAGAAGAAAGACCTGCCGATTGAACGGCAGTCCGTCTTTTATCCGGATCGCTCACCGCAGGCAGTGGGGCAGTTCGTCGGGAAAGCGGTCGACTGGCTGGACCGACACGCGGACCGAGCGGTGCGGGAGCGGCTGGTGCTGCTGTATGCGTGGAACGAGAATGGCGAAGGCGGATATCTGACACCCACCAAGAGCGAGGGAGATGTGTACCTCAAGGCGGTCCAAGCGGTCGTGCGGAAGCAGTGATGGCCGCCGCAACATACGAGAACCCGGCGTGGGACATCATCCACGCAGCCTGCCGAACTCGGAGCCGATCGTCGATTTCACCATGCGACATGGCCGGTGAAGCGGGCAGGCGTGGGTTTTGCCGCTTGGCGATCAGCCGGTGCATCGTGAGCAACCATACGTGAAACACCGGTCGCATCGCCGGGTCCGTGAAAACAGAAGAAGACACGGAGAAGGACGCGATGGTTCCCGCCTTCTCCGTGTCTCTATTCGGCGATTCTCATGATCTTGATGGGCGATCACCGCTACTTCTGTTCGCCGGCCTGGTCGTAGGTGCCGAGGGGACGGATCCAGATGTTGCGGAAACGCACCGGGTTGCCGTGCTCGGCGAGGGAAATCGAACCCTTGGGCGGATGCGGGCGGTTGTAGTTGCCGACGATGCGCCAGTTGGTGTTGCCCCAAAGCTCCTGCTTGTGGTGGACGACCACGCCGTTATGCAGGACGGTGACAGAGGCCTTGCGGGTCAGCTTGCCGGCGTCATCCCAGCGGGGGCCCTCCCAGATGATGTCATAGGACTGCCATTCGCCAGGCTTTCTGGAGGCGTTCACCAGCGGGGGATACTGGCCGTAGATGGCCGCGCAGCCGCCATCGGCGTAGGTGTAGTTCTCGTAGGAGTCGAGGATCTGGATTTCATAACGGCCGTAGATGTTGACGCCGTTGTTGCCGCGGCCCTGGCCCTTGCCGACGACCTTCTCCGGGGTGGCGAACTCCAGGTGAAGCTGGAAGTCGCCGAATTCATCCCTGGTGCGGATGGGGCCTGTCTTGGGCAGGGTTTCCATGTAGCCGTTCTCGATCTTCCACTTCGGCTCGCCCTGGTCGCCCCGCCACTTGGAAAGATCCTTGCCGTCAAACAGCACGA
>CAZMXI010000147.1:0-7832 GCA_964570205.1 uncultured Tepidisphaeraceae bacterium | reverse complement strand
CTTCGCCATGTGGCTGAAGCTCTCGCCCGGCTCCACCACCGGGGGCACCGGCCGGTTGGGGTCGTGGGCGTGCCACTTGCCGTTGGGCTGCATGGGGGTGTCGGTGAAGCCCTCGTTGGCCTTGAGCGGGGGTTTCTGCTGCGATTGCGCGAACAGAACGCCGGTGCCGATCACTGCGGCCAGCGAGAGCGAAGCGATGCCGAGAACGATGCGTTGATTCATGAATCACTCCTCCAGAAACAAAAGGGACAGGTGGATCAACTCCACAGTGGAGTATCGTACATTCACACTGTGAGAGAATCACGGGTCCGTGCAACGGAATTAGATACCGCGCTGGAGCGCCCGAGTTGTGATGGGGCAACACAAGCTGATCCACACGATCAAGCGGCGTCCTGGGCAAGGTTCTGTCTGATGTTGACTATCCTGACGCAGGATGGACAACCGGGAAGCGAAGACTTCGGGGCGCTATGTCGTGCAATACTTATGATGACTTAAGTCTTCCTGAACTTGGTGGCAGTGATCCTGAACAACCACAAACCGGCAATTCGGGGTGGCCGCCGTTGACAAACAGGCCGGCCTGGGCAAATATACTGGCCTGTTTCGCGACCAGGGTTGCTACGCACCCTTAGCTCAATTGGATAGAGCGACGGCCTACGGAGCCGTAGGTTGCAGGTTCGAGTCCTGCAGGGTGCGTTTCGGTGGGATAACGACTTACGATTCTCGATCCAAGCCCTTCGTACCAAATCCTGCAATACCGTCCGGCATGGCACCCTGCAAACAGCATATTCGTGCGCTTGCGCTGGTGGTCGGTTTGTGGTCAACTATTCGGCGTGCAGGAGCCGACGACGATCCCAGCCGCCCAGGTACCCGCGCCGCGACGCAAGCTCGGTCCCAAGCCTCGACCCGCCCCGCGGGCCGAGAACCTCTGTGGCGGCCAGTACATCCGGGCCCTGAAACAAAGGCGTGCCAACCAGAAGGCCCCCATCCACACGCAGCGGCCGGTCAGCAAGTACGCCTACGCGCTGCTGGGCCTGGTGGCCTCGGGTCAGGCGAGCATGGAAGACATCCTGCCGATCCTGGAGCGTCGCGAGCGCGAGTGCGAGCTGGACCGGCAGCGAAGAACCCGCAAGCGGGGAGAGAAACGGGCCGTTAATCCGCGGGAGGAAGGTCTGTCCTCAGCTTCCGCGGACGCTGCCGCATGCGCTGGTTCTCCATCCGATTCCACGGGTCCTGCCTTCAACAACTCTTCAACCCTGCTTCGCCCGCCCTCTCCTTCATCAACTCCATGCCATTGCCAACAAAGTCCCGGACGGTATTGCCAGTTTGGGCACGATATGGCGGAAGGGGAGCGAATGGCGAAATATAGGTAAGTGCTTGAAAATAAGGTGCTTATAACGGAGGAGCAGGGATTCGAACCCTGGAGACCCTTGCGGGCCTACCGGTTTTCAAGACCGGCTCGTTCAACCGCTCCGACACTCCTCCGGACGATGTTCAATACGGTATCCGACAGGGGATAGAGCGTCAAACACCGCGTTCTTCCGTGCCAATGCCGACCAGGCAGTCGAGGCCTTGTCCCCGTTGCCGACATGAGTGGCGGCCGCACGATTCGGAGGTCTCAGCAACGAGCTATCCTGCCATCGCAGGTGCAAGTGGGCTCCTGAGCCGCACACCATCACATGGGCGGTCGGCCGTCGCCGAAGCGGTGCGCACGCGGCGTTCACTTCTCCGGCGCGTGCGGGCGAAGTGGTTTCATATGCTCAAGCTTCCATGTGTGAATCGCCACCGGAATATCCGTACAGATGGCGTCCAGTCCCAGCCCGACGCCCAGCAGGTAGTCCTGCAGATTGGTTCCGGGCCAGCCTGTGACTTTCAGCCCGGCTTTCTGAGCCGCCCGCACCGCTGCCCGCGACGTGCCCTCCTTCTTGCAGCCGATGCGCCTGATCCCCAGTTCCAGGGCCTGCTGCACGATGTCATCGTTGCAGGGACCAGCCGTGATCAGAAGCAGGTCTGCCGTCGGATACCGGTTTCTGATGACCCGCAACGGCCGCTTGTCGAACGATGTGAAGATGTAGATGGAGCCCTGGGGACGTTTGGCCATTACCGCGTCGTGGATTCTGCGGCAATAATCGTCCAGCCTGGCGTCGGGATAGGCCTTCTGATCACCGGTTTTCATCTCGAACTCGAAGTAGATGCCGGGTTTGTCGCTGAAGTAGTCCAGAAGCTCTTCCAGCATCAGAAGGGGTTGGCCGGTCTTCTTGCTTTTGAATTGCCGCAACTCCTGAGCGGTCATGTCCTCGACCCGTCCGGTGCCGTTGAAGGTGCGTTGCAGCGTGTCATCATGAAGGATGACCAACTCCCCATCCTTCGTCATGCGGACATCCGTCTCGAATCCGCGAAGCCCTTTCTCGTAGCAGCCTTTGAACGCAGCGAGTGTGTTTTCGTCGTACTCCGCTGCGCCGCCGCGATGCGCGAAGACCAGCCCCTTCTCCTGCGCCTGCGCAAGACCTGCGACCAGCGTGATTGTCCCGATGAGCGCGCGTGCAATGAATCTCATGGATGACCACCTGAAAGATGACTGAGACCCGGCGGTTGTGCCCGGGGCGTTCCTGAAGATACTGATACCGGATGGTCTCCGGTTTGTGAAGGCAGCGGCGGTGCGCGGCGACTGATGTGCGTGAGCGCAAACAGCGGTGCGCCGCGGTGGTAATAGGGCCAAGGAGGCATGTTTACATGCGGAACAGGCAGCAGGTTACGCGTCGAGGTTTGCTGAAGGCGGCCATCGCGGCGGCTGCAGCGCCTTATGTGGTTTCGGCGGATGCGCTCGGGTTGAACGGCCGGCCACCGGCCAGCGAGCGGGTGACCATGGGATTCGTGGGGATCGGCGGGCAAGGCGGGGGGCATCTCTATGCCGGCGCGTGGACGTATCTGCCCGGCGGGTACCTGGGGCGGGATGACGTTCAGGTGCTTGGTGTATGCGATGTCCGGCCGGACCGGCGCAGCTATGCCCTGCAGCGTGTGAACGATCATTATGCAAAGAAGGCTGCGAACGGAGCCTACAAGGCCTGCCAGGCCTATGTGGACTTTCGTGAGCTGCTGGCGCGGAATGACATTGACGCGGTGCTGTTTGGCACGCCGATTCACTGGCATGCGATGATGACGATCATGGCGGCGAAGGCGGGGAAGGATGTGTATTGCGAGAAGCCGACCGCGCTGACGGTGCAGGAAAGCCGGGCGATGGTGCAGGCGGTGCGGCGGTATGGGCGGGTGTTCCAGGCGGGGACGCAGCAGCGGTCGGAATACGGCGGCAAGTTCCGCATGGCGGTGGAGCTGGTGCGGGCAGGGCGGATCGGGAAGTTGAAGGAGGTGTGGGCTTACGAGCATGGGGGTGGGTTTGTGTGGCGCCGGACATTTGCGCCAGCGCAGCCGATCCCGCCGGGCCTTGACTGGGACCTGTTCCTCGGGCCAGCGCCTTGGTCTCCTTACACGGGCAATCTGGATGCGCACATGTTCGGTTTCGGCGGCATCAACTGGGGCCAGCACCACTATGACATCGTGGAGTGGGGCGTGGGGCAGGAAACGGACCCCAGCGAGCTGGGCTTTGAGGACGGCAAGCTGGTCATGCGATATCCCAATGGCGTGACGGTGTTCGGCGCGCCGTATCCCGATCCAACGCTTGGCTTGGGGGCGCACGTGCGGTTTGTGGGCGAGGGCGGGGTGGTGTTCGTGGGCACGGAGGGCAGGATTGCCGTCGATCGGCAGCAGATTCTCTCCAACCCGGTCGATATTCTGAAGAAGCCAATCGGGGCGGATGAGCCGCGGGTGTATGTCAGCCAAAGCCACTCCGGGAATTTCCTGGAGTGTGTGAAGACGCGCAAGCGGACGATCACCGACATCGAGAGCACGCATCGGGCAGCAAAGCTGATGCTGCTGGGCGGCATTGCCGAGACGCTCAGGCGAAAGCTGAAGTGGGATCCGGCGAACGAGCTATTTGTCGGCGATGACGAGGCCAACAGGCTGCTGTCAATTTCCTATCGGGCGCCGTGGCGGATTTGATCGGGGATGCTGGCCGAACAATCGAGGGATGGATCATGAATAGGGTGCGAAAGCTGCAAGTGGTGGCGATGTTCGCCGTGGTGGCGGCGCTGGCGTGCGGGCGCGGGGCGATGGGCGCTGAGGAAGAAGATGCTCTGATTGGCGTCCTTCAATCCGACCGGCCTGCACAGGCCAAGGACCAGGCGTGTGTGCGGTTGAAGCAGGTGGGGACGGCCAAGTCGGTGCCGGCGCTCGCCAGGTTATTGACGGACGAGACGTTGTCGGATCCGGCGCGATTCGCGCTGGAGTCGATGGCCTCGGACGAGGCGGGGCACGCGCTGCGCGAGTCGATCGGGCGGGCGACGGGCAAGGCGCTGGCGGGAATCCTGGATTCCCTCGGCCAGCGGCGCGATGCGCAGGCTGTCACAGCCATCCGGTCCCTGTTGGGGCATGAGGATGTCGCGGTGGCATCTGCGGCGATCAACGCCCTGGGGAAGATCGGCGGCCGCGAAGCGCTGCGGTCGTTGAATGCGGCTCAGAAGGATGTGCCGGCGGCGCTGCGGACCGTACTGCTGGAGGCGGCGCTGCGGTGCGCTGACAGCCTGGCCGCCACGGACAAGGCCGTCGCTGCTGAGGTCTATGGCGACATCTATCGAAGCGAACAAGCGGAGGAAATCCGGACGGCCGCGTACCGCGGTCTGATCCTGGTCTCGCAGGAGCGGGCGCTGGCGCTGATCGAAAGGGCGCTGGCCGGAAATGATCGGGCGGCCGTCGTCGCGGCGCTGTCGTGCGCGCACGACATCAAGGGCGAGGCGGCGACGAAGGCGCTTACGGCGATGCTGGTCAGGCTTCAGCCGGGCATGCAGGCGGATTTGACCGAGGTGCTGGCGCAGCGAGGCGACAAGGCAGCTTCGTCGGCGATCGTGGCCATGCTGGCCAGTGAGTCGGCTGAGGTTCGGCGGGCCGCGCTGGCCGGGCTGGGCAGTGTGGGCGATGGGGCGGCCGGGGTGGCCCTGGCCCGTTACGCCGCCAAGGCAACTGGCGATGAGCAGGAATTGGCGAGGCAGTCGCTGGCGACGTTGCGCGATGCGGGGCTGCGCGACGCGCTGCTCGGAAGCCTGGTTACGGAGGCGCCGGCGATACAGCGCGAGATCGTGCAGGCGCTCGGGCGGCGGCAGGACCGACAGGCCGTGCCGACGCTGTTGAAGATGGCTGGGTCGAAGGATGAGTCGATGCGCATTCTGGCGCTGGATTCACTATCGGCATTGGCGGATGCGGGTCATGCCGGTGAGTTGCTGCCGTTGCTGACGAGCGCGGCCAGCGACGCGGAGCGTGCGGCGGCGGAGCGGGCGCTGATTGGCGCGGTGGGTCGGGACGAGCGGAGCGAGCGGTGCAGCCCGAAGATTCTGGCGACACTCGAAGCCGAACGGCGCAGCGCAGTGCGAGCAGCGTTGTTGCGCATTTCGGGACGGATTCGCACGCCCGAGATGTTGGATGCGCTGCGAACGGCGATCGGGGATGGCGATGCAGCTGTCCAGGATGCGGCCATTCGGACGATCGCCGAGTTTGCCGGTGCGGATGCGGCGGGGACGTTGCTGAATGTCGCCAACGACTCCAACCGATCGACAGCCCACCGGGTGATTGCCCTGCGGGGCTATTGGCGGCTGGCTGGTGCCGGGGGAACGGTCGAGCAGCGGTGGAAGATGTGCGAGGCGGGGATGGCGGCCTCGCAGCGCCCGGAAGAGAAGCGGCTTGGGTTGAATGTGCTGGGTAACTTGCCGCACCCGGAGGCGCTGAAGCTGGCGCAGGCGATGTGCCGACAGGATGCGGTTCGCGCTGAGGCCGAGACAGCGTGCGTGCGAATCGCCCAGGCGCTGGCGCCGAGCCGGCCGGGCGAAGCGAAGGCCGCGTTGCGGGCGGTTGAGCAAAGCACGCGGAGCGAATCGATCCGCAATGAGGCCCGGACAGCGCTGTCGGGGCTGGATCAGCGCGCGGGGTACGTCAACACGTGGCAGGTGGCCGGGCCGTATCGCCAGGACGGCAAGCAGTGCCAGGCGCTGTTTGACGTGGCCTTTGCCCCGGAACAGGTGGGACAGTCAGCGCAGTGGAAGCCGATCGCCATATCGACCGACCCGGCCACATTCGGCCAGGTGGACCTGCTGCCGCTGGCCAAAGGAGACCAGTGCGTGGCATACGTGAAGGCGCGTGTCTGGTCGCCCAGGCGGCAGAACGTGAAGCTGGAGATCGGCAGCGATGATGGCAACAAAGTGTGGATCGGCGGCGAGCAGGTCCACGCGAACAACACGATGCGCCCGATTCAGGCAGCGCAGGATACAGCGCAGGCCGAGCTCGCCGACGGCTGGAATGAACTGCTGGTCAAGGTGACGCAGAACAACATGGGCTTTGCCCTGTGCGTGCGCATCCGCGGCGTGGATGGATCGGCGATTGAGGGGCTGAAGTTCGAATAGTGCAAGGCGGCGACTACTGTCGTGCGAGCCGAGCCGTGGCCTTGGCGTTTCCACCGCTCGCGATGCTGAACGCGGCATCGCCGCCCGGCGTCCGGACGGCGTAGTCGCCGAGGAAGCCGCGGAAGGTGACGTTGCCGTTGGCGTCGGTGGTGGCCTTGATCTCCGCCGTCCACCAGTCGCCCTTGACGAGCTTCAGCAGTGCCGTGTAGGCAGGCTTCGGGGTCATGTCCTTCTTCAGCAGGCCGGACGGCGCGCCGAGCCACGCGCCGGCGTCGGCAAAATCCCACCAGGTGATGGCCTCGACGGCCGGGTGTGAGAACAGGATGGTGTAAAACTCGACAACCTGCTTCGCCTGGCGCTGTTCGCCTTCCTCGGTGCTGAGCCAGTCATCGTAGCGGCCGGCCCATTTCTGATTCTGTTTAGGATTGACGGAGATGATCGTCGCCTCGGTAAAGTGCAGGGGCTTGCCGAAGTTTGCGAAGCGGCTGCAGACCTCCCATGTCTTGCCAGCGCCCCAGTAGCCCGAGTGCATGTGGGACTGGATGCCAACGACGTCGATGCCGATGCCGGCGTCGAGGCATTCGCGGATGACTTTCTCGTTGTTGGCGGAGGTGTCGTAGTCGTTGATAATGAGGGCGGCCTTGGGGTTGGCCTTGCGGGCGAGGGCGAACGTCTGCCTGATCAATTCGACCCGGCCGACCTTCTTGGCCACCGCGGGGATTTGCGTCTGCTCGCCGGTGTAATTCGGCATGCTGACGGATTCGTTGACGACATCCCACGTGTCGATGATGCCGGCGAAGGCTGATACATCGCGGGTGATGCGGCCGAGCTGGAGCCGCCAGACCTCGTCGATGGGCTTCTCCATGGCCCAGCGGGGGAAGACCTGCTGCCAGGCAAGGGGGTGGCCCTTGGTGCGAATGCGGTTGGCGTGGCACCAATCGGCCATCGCCTTGACGCGGTCGAAGGAAGGTTGGCCTGCCTGTCGCTCGTAACTGCCCCAGTAGAACGGGAGGGTTGCGAAGTTCAGCAACTCAGAGAAGTGTGCCTGATAGGCCTGCTGGGCCGGCGAGGCGTTGGCCGGATCGATCCCAAACGCGTTGGAGCCGAAGAGGAACCTGTGGCGGGTCTGGCGGATGGTGACCGGGGCGTTGGCAAGGGGTTTGCCGTCGGCCGAGAGGATGGTGAGCGTGGTTTCAGCGGTGCGGTGCTGGCGGATGCGCTGCTGGATCGCCTCAGGCGACAGCGCCGGCTCAACAGCGCCCAGTGATGCATACGGTGCGGCCAGGACGAATACTGCGCATGCGGCAAACGTGCGAAACATCGTTGGTCCTC
>CAZMXI010000146.1:0-12770 GCA_964570205.1 uncultured Tepidisphaeraceae bacterium | reverse complement strand
GTTCACGCCCGACCTGATGCCCTCGGACATCACAGGAACCGACATCCTCCAGGAAGATCCCGACACCGGCCGGCGCCGCTTTGAGTTCCAGAAAGGCCCGATCTTCGCCAATATGCTGCTGGCCGATGAGATCAACCGCACGCCCCCAAAGACCCAGGCCGCGCTGCTCCAGGCCATGCAGGAACGCCAGGTGACGGCGGGCAGCCGCACCTTCGATCTCCCCGAGCCGTTCTTCGTGCTGGCGACGCAGAACCCGATCGAGCAGGAGGGCACCTATCCGCTGCCCGAGGCCCAGCTTGACCGCTTCATGTTCATGGTCATGGTCAACTATCCGCAGCGGGATGAAGAACTGGAAATGCTCAAACGCACAACGGGCACCACAGACGCCAATGTGACCACGGTCGTTGACGGCCCGCGCATCATCGCGCTCCAGAAACTGGTTCGCCGCGTGCCGGTGGGCGAACACGTCTACAACTTCGCTCTGGACATTGTCCGTGCGACCCGTCCCAACGAGCCGGGATCAAGCGACTTCATCCGTCACTGGCTGAGCTGGGGCGCGGGGCCACGCGCCGGCCAATACATGGTGCTCGCGGGCAAGGCCCGCGCCCTGATGCGGGGCCGGCTTCATGTGACCATGGAGGACATCGAGGCCGTGGCCCCGCCCGTCCTGCGACATCGCATTATTCCGAACTTCAATGCCGAGGCCGAGGGCATCCATGTCGAGCAGATCATCGGCAAAGTGATGACTCTCGTGCCCCGCAGCAAGAGCGACCGCCTTCTGTAGCAGGCGCCGCCACGGCCGCTGACGATTCGCTCTCGCTCTATTTCTTGACTTGGTAATACGCCCGCTTCGCTGACGTAAAGCGAGCATCCTTGATCAGCGTCTGATTCACCAGGCTGCGGAAGTTGGCGGCGTTGCTGCGATAGCCGCCTGCCTGCACCGCCTCGGCGATGTCGGTCACCTTCATCGGGCCGCCGGCCTTCGCCAGAACGCCCTGAATCGCGGCGGGAAGGCTCTGCTCATTCCGCGCCCGAGCCGTGCGACCTCGCCAGGCGCGGCCCCCGCCGCGACGGCCGTTCGCCGCGACGCGTGCCCCGGCGATCTCCGCGATACGCTCATCCACCGCTTTCAGCCGCTTCTCCAATGAACGCCGCTTGCCTTCCAGCTTGTCGAGTTCGCGCCGGCGCGACTCAAGAGCCTTCTCAAGCTGCTGCACGCTCATCGCTTGAACATGGGGTCTTCCAGGCATTACATCTCTTCCTTTCCCCCACGAAAAACCGTACCCCCCGACCGCTCAGCATTATGTCGCCATAGCCGCATCAGTGCAACAACTATGGAATCGCCCAACCCTCCCGTACAATCAAGATATGCAGGTCACGCGGCTCGCTCCCTCTCCCACCGGCGCTCTGCACTTGGGCAACGCCAGGACGTTCCTCGCGAATTGGGCGATCGCGAGGCGGGACGGCTGGCGCATTATCCTCCGCATCGAGGACCTCGACGGGCCTAGAGTCAGACCCGGGGCTGACCGCCAGGCGATCGAGGACTTGGCCTGGCTGGGCATCGACTGGGATGTCGGGCCGGTCTACCAGTCGCCCCGACAGGCCCTCTATGCCCTTGCCGTTCAGCGACTGCTGCGGATCGGGGCGGCTTATCCCTGCGTCTGCTCCCGCAGCGAAGCCGCCGCCGCGGCCAGCGCGCCCCACGCCGATGATGGCGCCGCCGTCTATCCCGGCACGTGCCGCTGGCGGTTCTCCACCGTCGATGATGCGAGGGCGGCTTCCGGCCGCGACCCGGTTATTCGGTTCGCCGTGGGCGACCAGACCATCGAATTCGACGACGCCTTCGCCGGACCCCGGCGATTCGATGTCGCCCGCCAACTCGGAGACTTCGTGATCGCCAAGGGCGACGGCGCCGCTGCCTACCAACTCGCTGTGGTTATCGACGATCTGGATATGGCTGTCACTCAGGTGGTGCGCGGCGATGATCTGATCGACTCCACACCCCGACAGATGCTGCTCTATGCGGCATTGGGCGCGGCCGACCGCATTCCCCGGTATCATCATCTGCCGCTGGTCGTCGGGCAGGATGGCCGTCGTCTAGCGAAGCGACACGGAGACACGCGGCTTGCCTGCTTCCGGGAACTTGGCATTCCGCCAGGCCGGGTGCTGGCCTTGCTCGGCCGATGGTGCGGCCTTGCCGTGGATGGCGGCGAGATGTCTGCGCAGCAGTTTCTCCGGCAGTTTGACCTGTCACGTCTGCCGCGGCAGCGCATCACGTTCACCCAGGCGGATGACGACTGGCTGAGGGCAGCGCCATGACATCAACCGATCGAGATCGCGGCATGGCGGTTCACGCTCTGCTTAGCGGGCAACGCCAGGGGTTTGGCCCGTCGCTTCTGCGCGGCGCGCTTGCCGTGGCTGAGCCGTTCTACGGTTTGGCCGTGGCTCTGCGGAATTACATGTACGACCGCGGCATGCGGCCCTCGCATCGGTTGCCGGTCCCGGTGATCAGCGTCGGCAACATCACCGCCGGGGGCACCGGCAAGACGCCCGTGGTGCAGTGGCTCGCCCGCCACTTGCGCGACGCATCGCGGAATCCCGCAGTGCTCATGCGGGGCTACCACCGCAGCAGGCAGGGCATCAGCGATGAGCAGGAGGTGCTGCGCGCCGGCCTGCCTGGACTGGTCATTCACGCCAATCCCGATCGCGTCGCCGGCGGCCGCGAGATGCTCGCCCGGCACCCCGAAATCGACGTTATCCTCCTCGATGACGGCTTCCAGCATCGCCGGCTCCGTCGCGACTTCGACCTCGTGCTCGTCGATGCAACGAATCCGTTCGGCTATGGCCATTTGCATCCGCGCGGCCTTCTTCGCGAGCCGTTGGCCGCCCTGCGCCGCGCCCATGCCCTGCTCGTCACCCGCAGCGACCTGGTCGATGCACCGCGACAGCAACAGATCCGCCAATCGCTTCTTGGGCACAATGCCAAGGCCCCGATCTTCATGGCCAGTCATGTGCTGGTGGGCGTTCGCGACGCGGCCGATTCCCTGCTTCCGATCGACTCGCTGGCCGGCCGCCGCTACTTCGCATTCGCGGGCATCGCCAATCCCGCCAGCCTCGATCAGCAGCTTCACAACCTGCCCGGTTACTATGCGGGCCACCATTGGTTTCCCGATCATCATGACTATGGCTCCGCCGACCTGGCCGCCGTCAGGGCCGCCGCCGGCGCGGCGGGCGCCGACATGCTGGTGACCACAGCGAAGGACTGGGCAAAAGTCCGGCACCTTGCCGGCATCAATCAGGCAACGCCGGTCGGCCGGCTGGAACTCGACATCCGGCTCGATCCCTCAGACGCCCGCTCTCTCTTGGACTCGATTCTGTCGGGATTGCGGTAGCCGCCACACAGCATCCGCCAATCCGTGGAAGACCGCGCGGGAGGGCGAATTCCCGCGCGGCCTGACAGAGGAGGCAAACAACTGCGTGACTTCAGAACCTGCCTGTGTTCTCCCGTCCTGCCCCGGCGCTTTCATCACCCACCGCAGTTCGCTATGATGCAGATCAAAGGTCGTGCCGCGACGGTTGAGCCCGGTTTCGAAAAGGCGATCGGTCGCCTGCCGATGAGGCTCGGCGCCCCTGAAAGAACCGTTCCTGCTCCGATTGGCAGCCGGGAACAGGGTGATTGTCGTGCTGCTGCCGGCTGGGGATTGTCTACGCACCGCGATGAAAATCGCGGCATGCTACCTATGCTTGCCTAACTCGTGGGCAGATACATGGCCCTGCCGTTGACACAAGACCCTATGGCTTCCCGAATCAGTGTTGTCTGTTTCACCGTCTTGACCATTGCCCTCCTGACCGTCGCCTGCCAGCCTCTCACCGGCGATGCCACCAAGGATGATTTCCGCCTCGACTTCGGCCTATTCTCGCCTAAGAAGCCGCCGGCCGATCAGCCGCCCCGACTGCAGCTCGTCCACTTCGCCAGCCCGGTGTCGCCGTCGTTGGCCGACGGGCCGGTCATCCTTCGGGCCGCCCGAAATGAGACCATATCCTTCGCACTCCAGATCAACCGGTTTGAGCCAAGGTCCAGGGGAATCAACTCCCTGCGCTTCACCGCGCCCGCCCGCCCTGATGGCGTTATCCCCGCCGGCAACTTCTCGGCAGCCCAGGTTCTGCCCATGCCCGTGAACACGAATCGGGCCGGCTTCATCCGGCACACGGCCATCAGCAGCACCCGCACCGACCTGCCCCGCGCCCTGCTCCCGATGGACGCCCGGGAGGGCGTCATCGCCCTCGACTCGCTCCGCAGCGCCGCCGACCCCGCCAATCCCCAGCCGCGGCTCACCAGGAACGACGCCGCGCCGGTGATTTGGATCGATGTGCAGATACCTCCCACCGTTCCCGCCGGCGTCTATGAGGGCAAGTGTGAGCTTGTCGAACAGGGCGACAGCGCCGCCTCGGTCCCGATCACCATCGTCGTCGAGGAATTCGTCATTCCCGACCAGCGGCATTTGCTTATGGCGGGCATGCTCGACTGGCCCGGCCTCGCTCGCCTGTACCCGCGGCAATTCTCCCTCCGCCGGGTGGATCTGCTCAGCCGAAAGGACCCCAATTGCGCCGCCGCCATCAAGGTCCTGGACGACATCGTCAAGCTCGCCCAGGCGCACCGCCTCCAGGTTGTGGTTCCACGTCTGCAGCCGACCGTCAAATGGCCCAGCGGGAAGGCCCCGCAGATTGACTTCGCCGATTTCGATTCCATCGTTTCGCCCTGGCTGACAGGCGAGGCCTTTGCCGATCAGGTTCCCCTGGGCTATTGGCCTTTGCCGCAGTTTGACGGCATCGAGCAATACGGCGCCGCCGATCAGGCCGATTATTATCGCGCCGCCGCCGCGCACTTCGACCAGTTCGAGTGGCTCTCCCGCAGCGGCATCCTCATCGACAGCCCACCCGGCCGTGCGCGCCTCGCCGAGAGCTTCCAGATATCCTGGCGCGCCGCTGACCTCCTGAAGCTCAACCCGCGTCTGCGCGTCATGGTCCCCCTCCAGGAAGAGCAGGTCCAGGTCGCTTCCGCCGCCAACCCGCGCGGCATTCCCCCCGAAGAACTAGATCGCCTGGTGTACGCCGCGCCGGGGCTGGTTTCGGTCCCGCCCATGCAACGGCTGCCTGACTGGGCCGCCATGCGATCGCTCCGCACCGACCTGCCCGGCCTTGTTCCTTATATCGGTGCGGGTGCGGATGAGCGCGAGGTGCGACTTTGGGCATGGCTGGCGTTTCTCAACAACGCCCAGTTCATCCACTGGCCGTCCGTCCTGCCCCCCCATGATTTTCCCCAGGCCCCGGCCAGTCCGGATGATTTGATCTGGTTCTATCCCGGTTCCTGGTTCGGCATGAACTCGCCAGTCCCCACGCTTCAACTCAAATGGCTGCGCCGAGCCCAGCAGGATTACGAGTATCTCTGGCTCGCCCATCTCCGCGGCCAGACGCAGCGGGCCCGCACTCTGGCGCGACTCGTCACCCGACCGGTCGAACTCCAGCCCATGCAGGCCCCGGACGCCACCTATGGCCTGCTCTCGGGCACCAACAGCCCCACCGCATGGAACGAAGCCCTCGAACTGCTTTCCCGCACCATCATCCTCGCGCAACCCGGCCAGGCGGTCGACGAAATGGCCGCGCGCCAGCTTTCCTTCGACATCGCCACCTGGAGCAACACCCAGGCCAAACCGTTGCTCATGCCCCGCATCACCAACTGGAGCGCCGGCATCATCGACGCCCGAAACCAGAGCTGGGCCAACCTCACGCTCGGGGTCGATGTCTACAACGCCGCCGAACGCGAGCCGGAAAAGAGCGTCTTCGCCTGGTCGGCCGCGCCGGACGGCTGGGTGACCCAGCCCGATCCGATCGAACTCCCGCAATTGGCGCCTTACAAGGTCAATCGCCTGACTCTCGATGCGCGGATCAACCTGTCTGCCCTTTCAACGGCGAGCCGCACGCCCGTCAGACTCGCCTTTACCGACGGTCACACCCGGCGACAACATGTCATCGAAGCCGTCTTGCCCGTCGCGCCCAGCGAGCAGCGTCAGGGTGCTTCGCCGAAAATCGACGGCCTGCTCGGCGACTGGATGCCCGAAGACGCCCTCCACGAAGGCAAGCTCGTGAAGATGCTCAGCCGCCCCGCCGTCCAGGATCAGAAGCTGCAATTGGCCGACACCGACTCAGCCGTCTACTCCACTTGGACCCCGGCCATGTTCTATCTCGGCTTCCGGGTCGAGGGCATCAACACCAGACCATCCGGCGCTGAACGCAATTACGTCCAGTACGACTTCCGCCGCGCCTGGGGCGAAGACGTCTGTGAGATCCTCATTCAGCCGATCTATGAGAACAACGAGAAAGGCCCCCTGCTGCATGTCGCCTGCAAGCCGCGCGGCCAGGTGAGCCTCATGCGTCGGCTCGACACGAAACTGGCCGATCCCTGGCAGGCGTTCTCCGGAACGGGCGTCGCCTATGAATCGCGAACCGGCGGTTCGACATGGCGAGGCGAAATCGCGATTCCCTGGGAGGCCATACACGCCCCAGGCGAGCCCCGCCGCAGACCCTTGCTCCTTCGCTTCAACTTCGTCCAGCATCGCGGCGCCGATGGGCAGAGCGCGAGCTGGGCCGGCCCCGTCGACTTCGGCCGCGATGAGCATTTCACCGGCCTTCTGGACATCCGCCGCCCCGTGGATTGATGTTCTCCCGCACGATCCGAGCGTTGCGACGCAGCACCGGCAGCTTCACCCGCTTCATCGCCGATCCACGAAGGTGGTCACGGTATGCCTCCTCATCCCAGGCCTCCACCTGGCGCAGGTCGATCGTGCCCGTCGCGAACCTCGGCCGGAATCCCGCCTGATCGGCCACCGGCGCCCTGCCATTCCACGGGCAGACCTCCTGACAAACATCACATCCGTATAACCAGTCGCCTATCGACTGCCGCAACGCCGCCGGAATCTCTTCCCCGTGCTCGATGGTCAGATACGAAATGCACTTGCGCGCGTCCAGACGATACGGCTCGGTGATCGCCCGCGTCGGACATGCTTCGATGCAGCGCCGGCATGTCCCGCACCGGTCCACGCCGGGCTCGTCCGCCGGCAACGCCACCGACGTGATGACCTCGCCCAGCAGCAGCCACGACCCGATCCTTGGATGGATCAGGCATGTGTTCTTCCCGATCCATCCCACCCCCGCCCGCTGGGCCAGTTCCTTCTCCATTACAGGTGCCGTGTCCACCGCCGCCCGTGTCTGCGCTTCCGGCACGCGCTGGCGCAGCCAGTCGGCCAGCGCATGAAGTCTCAGTTTGATCCATTCGTGGTAGTCTTCCCCCAGCGCATATCGCGCCACCCGGCCGTGATGTTCCTTCTCATCCTCGCCCGGTTCCTCCAGCGGCACGTGATAGTTCACCCCAACGCAGATGACCGACTTCGCCCCCGGCAGATACGCCGACGGGTCGGTCCGCTCGTCAAACCGGCGATTAAGGTAGTGCATCGACCCAGCCTGGCCGTCATCCAGCCATTGTCGCAAATACTCGCGGTAGCGCGACACCCCCGCCGGCGCAATTCCCACCAGGTCAAACCCCAGCCGCTGCCCCTGCGACTTGATCTCGGCCGCCAACTGGCCGGCAGCGATGCCCTCGTCTGCTCGTGTTGACTCGGTCCTATCCTTCATGGCTTGACGCTCGCAGAGTCTATGCCCCGTCTGCTCTCAATGCCACGGAGCCACCCGCTACCAGGCTGACATGCCGACACCGAGTGCTGCCGCCGCCAGCACAAGCCACGTCGCATTGATGTTCCAGATCAGCATTGCCAATAGCGCCCCCACCGCAACCGCGCCTGCCCAGACGGTTGTGATCGCCTCTGACGCAAGGCTGACGGTCACCGCCAGAATCAACGCCACAACGGCGGCGTTCATCCCATCCAGCGCGCCCTTTGCCGCCCCACTTGTCCGCAGTTTCTGCCAAACGGGCTGAACAGCCGCCACAAGAACAAACGATGGCAGGAAGATCGCCACCGTGGCGATTGCCGCCCCGCTCACGGCGCCGCCAAAACCTGCCCATTGATGGCCGAGAATGTAACCAACGAAAGTAGCAGTGGTTAACAGCGGTCCGGGCGTCACCTGCCCCACCACAATGGCATCCGTCAACTGCTGCGTGCTCAACCACCCCATATCCTCAACCAGTCCACCTCGCAGGTAGCTCAACAGAACGTAGCCGCTCCCGAACAGCGTTGCGCCAACCTTAAGGAAGAACAACGCCAATCGCCCGAATTCGCCGGAATACCCCATCCACGCCACCGGCGCGACCGCTAACACCGGCATTACCCGCGCCGGCCGCCATCCAACCCTAAGTAACCCCGCCAGCGCAGACAGGCCCAGAATCCACAGTTCCGCCTGAGGCACCCGATATCGCTCCATTTGTGTCAGGATCGCCGCCGCCGCGGCCAGCACCGCCAGCACGCCGGTGAAAACATCCTTGATCCCCGTCCGACCAAAACGCCACAGCGCCGCCACCACAATCGCGATCATGCATGCCCGAATCGCGCTGAACGGCCCGGCCAAGTCGGGCAGTTGTCCATACCGCACATACAACCATCCCAACGGCAGGATCAGCAACGCCGCCGGCAGGACAAAGCACGCGCCTGCAACGATCAGCCCGCGCCACCCCGCCCGCAGGTAGCCCAGATGAATCGCCAACTCGGTCGAATTCGGACCGGGAATGAAGTTGATGGCCGCCAGAATCTGAAGCAATTCCTCCCGGCTGATCCACTTCCGACGCTGAACGATTTCGGACTCAATCAGCGCGATATGCGCGGCCGGCCCACCAAACGCCGTAAGCCCCAAACGCAAGAAAACGGTGGCAACCTCGGCCAATCGCGAACGATGCGTCATGCCGGTTACTGTCCTAAGTGACGGCCCAGACGTCAACAACGGGCCCGACGGCTGGTACTTGCCGCAGGATTGCCGAAATGTCGCGCGCCATTCCGCTTCGAGCGACATCCCCTACAATAGAAGGACTCATGACCGAAGCGACCGCCAGCACCAGTATGGATTCGGGCAAGAAGGGCAAGCCTGCCTGGAAGGATGATCCCGAGCAGTATCGCATGTCCATTGGCGATCATCTGGAGGAGTTGCGCTGGCGTATCATCCTCGCGCTGATCGGATTTGTCGTCGTCCTTGCCGTCTGCCTGTTCTACGGCACCCACGTCCAGTCCGCCTTTTGCGCTCCGCTGACCCAGGCTCTCGAAGGACAGGACCTCAACCCCCAGCTCTATTACCGGCAGATCGGCGAGCCCTTCATGGTGTATCTGCAGATCAGCATGATCACCGCCGGAGCCTTCGCCGCGCCGTGGATTCTCTATCAGCTCTGGATGTTCGTGGCCGCCGGACTTTATCCCAACGAACGCAAAGCGGTGACCCGATACCTGCCATTCAGCATCACCCTGCTCGTCACAGGCATGTTGTTCGTCTACCTGTGGGTCCTGCCGTTCACCATCAACTTCTTCGTCCGCTTCGCGTCCGGCGTCCCACGAACCACTTCGGCGATCCAGGTGGATCAGCGTCCGGCCAATCCCGTGATCATCCCCGACCTTGCGGGCGACCCCATGAATCCGCTGGAGCGGGAGTTATGGTTCAATACGCACGAGGGTCGAATCAAGATCTTCATCAATGGACAGATCCGCAGCCTGCCATTCGGCCCCGAGAGCCTGTTGGCTCCTCAGATCACGCTTCAGGAGTACATCAATCTGGTCATCCTGATGCTGATCTCCTTCGGGCTGGCCTTCCAGCTTCCCCTGGTCGTCATGGCCATCATCCGGGTGGGTATCATGGATGCCGAGACTCTGCGCCGCAGCCGGCGGATTGTCTACTTCGCACTCGTCGTGATCGCGGCCTGCATCACGCCCGGCGACGTCGTCACCGCCACCCTGGCCCTGACCGTCCCCCTCGTTGGGCTGTATGAACTGGGCATCTTCATGGGCGCCCGCGGCAAAGCGCGGGCCCAGGCCACCGAAGACGCCGACAACGCTTCGTCATGAGTAGCGCGAACGCCGACGGAAAGCCCAGCGCCACCGGCCTTGAGCCGGTGGCGCTGCGGCATGGTTTCCATCGCATCGCCTTGATTCAGTCGCGTCGCCGCAGGCGGCCGGCGCCCAGCAGCCCCAGCACCGCCATGCCCATCCACGCCGCGGCCGGCAAGGGCGCTGCTGACGGATCCGCGGGCGGGTCGATCGGCGCTGGCTGGTACAACGCGTCGAGTTGCGCCTTTGTCAGTGCTTCGTTGTAAAAGAACACATCGTCGATCTTGCCACAGAAGAACTGCCCGCTGGCGCCGTGCGCCCCAATGCGCAGCCCGCTGGTCAGACCATTCTGAACGGTCGCGGATTTGCTGGTCTCCACCCCATTCACATACAACCGAACGGTGGATCCAGGCTGGTCGTACACGACTGCGACGAAGCTCCACTCGTTCAACTGCACCGCGGAATTTGTCAGAACACTCGCGCCCGCAAACGCGGACCAGCACGTGGCGCCACCCACGGGCGTATACATGCCCAGGGACCGGCCGGTGCTGCCGTTCGCTTGCGAAATGGCCTGCCCGCTGCCCCCCGCGGTTGGATAAACCCATGCGCCCATCGTCAGTCGCGGCATGGATGAAGCGCTGATGTTGCGGCTGACCTGGATGTAGTCATTGCCGTCGAACTGATACGCCTGGCCGGTGTGACCGGTCGTCAGCGTCGCCCCCAGGGCGTTGCCGTGGTACACGCCCACAGCATCCTTGGCATTGCCCTCGAAGGGGTAATAGGAGATCTGATTCGCCCGCGCTACGGCGGGCATGACCAGACTCAATCCAACCAGTGCGCAGAACAAGAACTTCGGCCCATTGACCCTCTTGCACATGATGCCCTCCAGTAAGTGTTCGCCGCCCTTTTGAAATGCTCAGCGGCTCAAAGCAACATACCTCACGTATTCAGATCCGGCAAAAAAGCCCTTGCGAGTTTCCAGAATGCAACCGCCCAACCGCGTTATGGGACCCAACCCTTTCACCACGACCGGCCGCCTTGGGCCCGCAACCAGGGCTTCCAATGATGAGACGCTTGCGCATTCCGGCTGTTCTGACAACCGGCGGCATCATTCCGACATCCCCAGCTCTCCGGGCGCGCGGAACAACCGCCCGTGCTTGTCTCTGACAGGCATTTTGAATAAACTCCCCCCTCCCTATGCCCATTCGCCTTGGTGTCGCCCCAGGCGCGTCCCGAGGCATTGTGGCCGTAAGTACCGCGGAATAAATGATTTATCCCCCGCAGGAGCTGTGCCGTGATCATCGTCATGAACGGCGGCGCCCCATCGGCGTCCATTGATCGAGTCGTCGCCGAAGTCGAACGCATGGGCGGTCGCCCGCATTTGTCGCGCGGGCAGTTTCGCACCGTCATCGGCGTCGTCGGCGAGGAGATGACGATCGATCACAACCACCTGGCCAGCCTGGATGGGGTGGAAAAAGTCGTCCCCATCATGAAACCTTATAAACTCGCCAGCCGCGAGTTTCATGAGGATGACAGCGTGGTGGAGATCGGCGGCGGTCAGGTTCCCAGGGTGAAGATCGGCGGCGCGCACGCCGCGTGCATCGGCGGACCCTGCACCATCGAGAACGAAGCGATGCTCTGGGAAATCGCACGCCATGTGCGGGCGGGCGGCGCGGCAATCCTCCGCGGCGGCGCCTTCAAGCCCCGGACCAGTCCCTACTCCTTCCAGGGACACGGCGAACCGGCCCTGAAGTGGATGCGGCAGTGCGGCAACGAGCTGCAGATGCCCATCTGCACCGAGGTGATGGACACCCGGCAGGTCGAGCTCATCGAGCGGTACGCCGACGCATTCCAGATCGGCGCCCGAAACATGCAGAATTTCGACCTCCTGCGCGAGGTCGGCAAGACGAACAAACCGGTGCTGCTCAAACGCGGGCTGGCCGCAACCGTGAAGGACTGGCTTCTTTCGGCCGAGTACATCCTGAGCCAGGGCAACCCGAACGTGATCCTCTGCGAACGCGGCATCAAGACCTTCGAGGACAGCGTTCGTTACACCCTGGACATCACCAGCGTGCCCGTGCTCAAACACTGGTCGCACCTGCCGGTCATTGTCGATCCCAGCCACGCTGCCGGAAAACGCGACTGGGTCCCCGCCATCGCCGCGGCAGGCATCGCCGCCGGTGCTAACGGCGTCATCGTCGAAGTCCATTACAATCCCGCCGAGGCCCAATGCGACGGCCCTCAGGCGCTGTTGCCCGACCGCTTCAGTGAGCTGATGGGCCAGCTTCGGCGGATCGCAGCCATATTTAACAGGGAGTTCGCATAAATGCCTCGTACTTCGTTTGTCGCTGGTAACTGGAAGATGAACACCAACAAGGCGTCCGCCGTCGAGCTGGCGAAGGCCGTCGCCAAGGGCACGCCCGCCAACACCCAGACGGGCATGGCGCCGCCGTTCGTCTACCTCGACGCTGTCGGCCAGGCCATCGCCGGCTCCAGGGCGCTGCTCGGCGCGCAGGATGTGTATTTTCAGAAAAACGGCGCCTTCACCGGCGAGATTTCCGTTGAGATGCTCAAAGACCTCAATGTCGCCTTCTGCCTCACCGGCCACTCCGAGCGCCGCCACGTGATCAAAGAATCCCCCGAGCTGATCGCCAGAAAGGCCTCCGCCATCTATGCCGGCGGGCTGATCCTCGTCCACTGCGTCGGCGAGAAACTTGAAGAACGCGACGCCAGCCA
>CAZMXI010000145.1:0-12844 GCA_964570205.1 uncultured Tepidisphaeraceae bacterium | reverse complement strand
GTAACCCCCTGTCTCCCCATATTATGCCCATGCCCGGAAATTTGGGCACGCCCCGGCCGGGCGGCGGGTCGGTCACGTTTGCTTTGCGCTGCTCCATGGGCGGACGATGTCGCTCAACGGAGCCGAGAGCAACCGCAGGAAGAGCTCCCGTCCCCGTTCCATGATCAAGCGAGCCGGACATCACACAGGGCAGGGGAAAGGGGTCAGGAGTCATTCCCATCTCCTTTCGCCACCGGTCGGCCCGGCTCTCGATAAGCCGACTCCAACTCCAGCGCCTCCCTCGTCCAGGCCTCGAACTCCGCCGAGCCAAAGGGCCGGCCCTTGGTCATGCACGTCCGCAGCGTGCGCTCGTCGGCCACATCCTGCGGCCAATTGCACCCCCCGGTTCAGCAGGTCATGCCCGGCCGATGCGCCATCCGCGTGGTACAGCTCGCTGTGCACGCTACTCCTTGAAATACGGCCAGCCTTCCCAGTCTCTCGGTCGCAGTGACACCTCGGCGCCGGCCGGACCATTCAGGAATCGCGTCAGTTTCCATATCGCCTCATCGCCTTGCAGATCTGGACCGCCCCACGTCTTCACTCGCCAGGCACGCCCGTCAAAATAGGTGAGAAAAATGACATACGTGGAGTGATAGCCAACGCCGCTGACAATGGGGCTCTCGCTAAATACCTCTTCGACGATCCTTTGCATGCTGGCCCATTTTTCCCGCTCCATCGGGAGAAAGCCGACGCTCCGCAGATCTCGCAATGGGTCGTTCCGGGCATCAGCCTGCAAGTACAACCGCACCGAATCCAGGCTCGCATGGTTCCACGTTGCCTTGTGAATCAGGACATCAACGGACAGCGCACGGGCATCTCCGCCCGTGCCAGTCCGCCCGATGATTCTCGATGCCCCGGCCAGCGCGGCATCTGCCTTGGCAGGTGTGGAATTGCCTCGCCATTCATTGTCGCGGTACAGCATCCACCGCCACGCATCCAGGTCGCTCCCAATCCCCGCCAGCACCTCGGCCATGGTCGGCGGCGGCTGGATGGCCGACTGGGATGCAATTGGTCGTGTCGTCCCATCGTCCGGCAAAGCACTTTCGCGCCCCTGACAACCGCAAAGGACTGTCACCAGTAGGCCGCATGCCATCACAAGTGCTCGCATAATACTCCTCCGGTCATCAGTGAGCCTGACGATGCTTCAGGAAAACGTCCTTGCCCCAAACCGGGTGCCTTGTCATCAGTTCTGGCACTCTTCCAAACACCCCTGTGCTCATACGGATTTCTATCAGGATATCTAGCATTCTCTTTTGCTCGGGTGTCATAACGTATCGTGAGCGAGGCGGCTTCCCCTTGCTCACTCGGTATCTGCTCTCTTCGTCAGTCGTCTCCTTCTCCTCAAGGTCGTCCCATCGTGCTCGCCAGGCCGCTGCTTCATCACCGCGCGGATCCATGCCTGCCGGGACGCTTGTGCTTCCTTTCGGCTTGTCCGTCCCCATCAACGCCCGCTTGGCATGGGTGAGCTCGTGATACAGCACTTCATCAAGCGGCTTGCCGAATTCGAAATCCAACGGCCCATCTCCTATAGCCGTACTGAAGGTCTGGCAGCCTTTCTCTGGATCGTACCCAAGCTTATCCAACGGATTGATCCGTATTACCCGGTACTTCTCGCGCTCCGTGGTTCTGTCGCCTTTAGCATAGAGGTCCGGTCTGGAGTACCGATTGTCGTTGTACTCATGTGGCAAGAGGCCGGAAGAATTGGACCGTTCAAACGCAATGTCGATATAAATCCTGACCCCGGTGCGTGCCTCCAGTGCGACAATATCGTCTAGCAGTTGCCGCCCTTCCAGAGTCTCCCTCAACTTGCCCAGCCCGTCCTGAATATCGAGGTTGTCGGTCACAAGCATGAACAGGCCTTGTGGATCTCGTTCTAAGATAGGGCTTGCGCCGACATACTGATACACATTCATCCCATCCCCATATCCGATCGGGTCCTTCTGCACCCACACCCCCAGGTTGCTGCTGTAGTCGCGGTGGCGGAAGTGGTACAGCAGCGTGATCGGCTCAAACCGCCCGCCCTGGTGCAGGTAGATCCACTGGTACTGGCTGGCCGGCCGGCCCGACCAGTCCCCCGCCAAGACCGTCACCGTCCCGTAGGGCTCCTCGACATACCGCTCCAAGGCCGCGCCCCCGGTGCTCACCAGGGCCGTGGTGTTGAAGTTGGCATCCTGCTGCGCCAGCAGACGCTGCTCCAGCCCCGAGCCACTCTGGCCCAGGCTCCCCGTCCCGCTGTCGCCGTCGGCGTTGCTGTCCCGCAGCACCAGGGCGTCGATGTACGCCAGGCTCCAGACGTACTGGTGCATCACCGTCGAGCCCCGCCGCTCCTCGACCACCTGCCACGAAGGCGTGTAGTACAGATCAGCGCTTTGCGTGCCCCCGGCCCCGGCGATCGAACGGTTGTCGGTGATCCGCCGGCCCAGGGCGTCATACGAGTAGTAGGCGTAGCTGCCGGTGTACGGGTCGTACGTCCCGGCCGACATCAGCCGGTTCCAGGCATCGTACATCAGGCTCCGACCTGTCTTCTGCGAGCTCATTCCCGCCTCACCGGCACACCCTCCGCAGGTACGCCACGCTTTCCCTGGCGATATGCTCGGCGCCGGCCTTGAAGTCAAACGCCTCCACGCTCAGCCACTTGTTATACCCCACCTCCCGCAGCGCTGCGATAATCGGCTCGTATTTCACCTCGCCCATGCCTGGCCCCAGCAGGTTCGGGTCGTTGACGTGGAAATGCGCCAGGAAGTCGGCCGATTCCCGAATGATCCGCGGAATCGGCGTCATCTCCGACGACATCGCCTTCACATCCAGGTGCAGGCGGAAATTCGGGTGCTTGATCCGCTTGATCAGCTCCACCCCCTCGGCGGCCGTGGTCAGAAAATCCGTCTCTTTTGTGCTCAGCGGCTCGATTGCCAGCGTGACGCCCCTCCGTGCCGCCATGTCCAGCGCCATGCCGAACACTTCGATCGCATACCCCATCGCCAGCTCGCGGCTCACCCCCGGCAACAGCGACCGCTGCTTCGGCGAGCCGATCACCAGCACCTCGCCCCCCAGATCGCCGCACAGGCTTACGAGCTGCTTGAAGTACTCCCCCGTTTCGCGTCGCTTGGCCGCGTCCGGGCTCGTGATGTACAGCCCCTCCGGTTTCACCAGCAACCAGTGCAGCCCGATGACCTCCAGCCCCCGCTCCTCGGCGGTCTGCCGGATCTGCCGCCGCTGCTCCGGCGTGATCTGCTCGGCCCGCTCGGCCAGCGTAAAGGGGGCGATTTCAATCCCGTGGTATCCCGCCTCCTTGGCGAAGTCACACACTTTCTCCCACGGCCAGTTTTCAAACAGCTCGTTGCAGATCCCGAACCGCATCACGATGCCTCCCATTCAGCGCCCACCCCCAACTGTCTCAGGTACGGCCCGTGTGCCGGCCTGATCATTTCGTATTCGAATCACCCCCGCCGCCCGAGGCCGCCGGTTCCAGTTCTGAACCGCTGCCCGTTTGGCCCTCCTCAAAGTCCCTGTCCTCCGGCAGCGGCTTGCCCTTGGTTTCGGGGGCGAACATCAGCGCAATGAACCCGACAACATACACGAAGGACACCGTGGTGGCCGCCATCGCAAAGCCCCGTCCGCCGCCGCCATACCACTTGGCCAGGTTTCCAAGCATGATCGCGAACGGCGCCGCGAGCACCCGCGCCGCGTTATAGCCGATCCCGCACCCGCTCGCCCGAAGCCGCGTCGGAAACAGCTCGGGAAAATACACCGTGAACCCCGAAAATGGGCCCAGCGTGCCGAAACCGAGGATCGGGGCCAGAATCAGGCTCAACACGAACGCCTTGCTGCCTGTGCCCGACAGACCCCAGAAGAAGCCGAGCACCGATCCCCATGCCAGCACAAACCACAGCCCGAATGCCGCCTTGCGCGTGACCTTTTCCGCGAACATCGCAAACAGGTAGATGCCCACGAACGCCCCCACCTGCTGCAGAAAGAACATGATGCTCATCGCACGGCCGATCTCCGACTTCTCCCAACCCGCCGCGCGCAGCTCCCCGTCAATCATGTTCGTCGAGAAGAACCCGATCCCCCACAACCCCCCCACGCCCGCCGTCGCCAGCAGAATCGCCACCAGCGTGTTCCGACGCAGCAGTCGATTCGTGAACAGCTCGCTGATCGCCCCCATCTCCTTCCCCAGGCCCGACTGCGCCTTCGCATCCTGCCACGCCTGCGGCTCCTTCACGCTCTTGAGAATCCAGAACACCAGCAGCGCCGGCAGGAAACCGATGAAGTAGGCGATCGGCCAGTACTTGTCCAGGTTCCCCAGGATCAGCGTGATCACCGCTGCCATCATGTTCCCAACGGCCGACAAGGCCTGCAAGGAACCCAGCGCCATCGCCCGCGAGCGCTGTGGGAATACCTCCGCCACCAGCGCCGCCCCCGCGGCCCATTCGCCGCCCACCCCCAGCGCCGTCAGGAATCTCGCAACCGCATAGATCTGCCAGTTCCACGCCAACCCGCTCATGCCCGTGAACAACGCATAAATCAGGATCGTCGTCACCATCGTCCTGACACGCCCCAGCCGGTCGCCGATCACTCCGAATCCGAAGCCCCCCACCGCCCAGCCCAGCAGGAAGATCGCGTTGATCCACGCCCCCTTCTGGTCCGCCGCCGCCTTCAGCGCAACTTCATCGACGACCGCCACCCCGTCCACGATCGTGGTGAAGTCCTTGATCAGCAACTGCCGCATCGACGCCGGACGAACCAGGTTGTAGAGGTTCTGGTCCATCGTGTCGAACAGCCACCCCAACGCCGCGATTGTCAACACGATCCAGCAGTACCTGTCCAGGCCCTGATACCACTTGAGCTGCTTCCCATCCTGATTCAATGGCGCGTTTGACATGGTGGGCGTAAGATAGCGGCAACCGGGCTCGACTGCCAGACGATGCGCGCCCTCCCTGCAACAAGTCCCGCAGCTTTTGCGCTGCCCCCATTCCATCCACCCGCCATGTTATTATCAGCCACATCGCCCCGCGCAGTTTCCGCCGCCCCTCGCGCTAAAGTTTGCGCCTGCCAAAGTCCGAAATGATCTCCGTGACAAGGGCCCGCCCGCTCGCGGGCCTCGCCGACGCGGCCGAACGGATTCGCTCGCGCAGCAGTACACGAACAAGGAGGTTCACGCACGCACCACACATCCCGCCCTCGCGCCGCGGCGGAGCCGCCGGCTCGGTCTTCTCCTCGATCGTTTCTGTCTCCCGCCTGCAAACCGGCTGTCGGGCCCTTGGATACGCCCGATTGCTTCGGACTGTCGGCATTAGGTTTAACCCGCGGCGGCCTCGGATAGCCGCCACACTGTGCCGGCCCGGTTACCGGGCCAATGTCACGGAGGATACATGAGTCGGATCAACACCAACATCTCGTCCCTAACGGCCATGAACCGCTTGCACAAGAACAACGCGGCTCTGGCTACGGCCCTGCAACGCCTTTCCAGCGGCCTCCAGATCAACACCGGCAAGGATGCCCCCGCCGCTCTCATCGCCAGCGAAACGCTCCGCAGCGAAATCGCCGGGATCCAGCAGGCCATCGAGAACTCCGGCCGCGCCGGCAATGTCATCAACACCGCCGAAGGCGCACTGGGCGAAGTCTCCGCACTGCTCCTGGAAATCCAGTCACTCACCAACGAGGCCGCCAACTCCGGCGCCCTTTCCTCCGATGAAATCGCCGCCAACCAGCTCCAGGTCGATTCCATCCTCAACAGCATCAACCGCATCGCCAATACCACCCAGTTCAACGGAGTCAAGCTCCTCAACGGTTCTCTCGATTACACATCGAGCGGCATCAGCGCAACCAACTTCGACAACGTCCGCGTCAACGCCGCCCGGCTCGCCAGCAACGCCGCCATGAACGTCATTGTGCAGGTCACCCAGAGCGCCCAGACCGCAGTCATCACCAGCGTCGCCACCGGCCTGACCGCTACCCCCATCACCATCGAGATTTCCGGAAACAAGGGCACTGAGCAGATCAGCTTCGCGGGCTCGACCACCGTCGCCAACATGGCCACCGCCATCAACGCCCTTTCCAACGCTACTGGCGTCGTCGGCGTAGCCTCCGGCGGAACCCTCTACCTCAAGAGCTCCGACTTCGGCGCTGACCAATACGTCAGCCTCAAGGCCGTCAGCGGCAGCATCACCGGCGAAGGCAAGGACTACGGCCGCGACGCTGCCGTCAATGTCAATGGCGCTAATGCCCTCGCCAAGGGCCTCTCCGTCAGCTTCCGGAACTCGAACCTGGACCTCGAATTCGACATGAAGGCCGCCTTCAACACCGCCGGCAGCGACAGCTTCTACATCACCGGCGGCGGCGCCACCTTCGCCCTCGGCTCCAAAGTCACCGAAATCGACAAGGCCTCCCTCGGCATCCGCTCCATCTCCGCCAGCAGCCTTGGCGATGCCACCGGTTACCTCAGCACCCTTGCCTCGGGTGGTACCAACAGTCTCTCTTCCAAGAACATCGTCGCCGCGCAGCGCATCATGGATAAGGCCATCAAGCAGGTCGCCACCCTCCGCGGCCGCCTGGGCGCCTTTCAGAAGGAGATACTCGAATCCAACGTCAACAGCCTGAGTGTCGCCCTTGAGAATGTCACCGCCAGCGAAAGCGCCATCCGGGACGCCGATTTCGCCGCAGAAACGGCCGCCCTGACGCGGGCACAAATCCTCGTTCAGGCCAACACATCGGTCCTGGCCCAGGCCAATGCCTCGCCTCAGAACGTCCTGGCGCTCTTGCAGGGGTAACTCGCGATAGCAGAGTAGACACGGGAAAGGGCGCGCTCCCCAAGGGCCGCCCTTTCTTGTTTCCCCCGCACGCCATCAGTCCCCCCTTTCCACGTTCAGGGTCGCCGCCGTGCTTCCGCGCCCTGTCTGTTTAGAGAAACACCCACAGGCATCAGCCCATGGGCGAAAAACGATCACAGCTCGAAAACCAGAGGCCGCCGATCTACACTATCCAACCGCCTTGGCCGACTGCCGCCGGCCGGCCTCGACGAACACGCCAAGATTACGGAACTTCTCGTATCGGCGCTCCAGCAAGTTCTCGATCCGGCACCGCTTCAGATCGCGAAGAATCTTGGAAATGTACTGTTCGAGAGAATGCGCCGTGGCATGAGGATCGCGATGGGCGCCGCCCAGCGGCTCGGGAATCACCGAGTCAATCACGCCCAGCTTCATCAGGTGCCGGCTCGTCAGCTTGAGGCTGTCCGCAAGCTGCGGGGCGCTTTCGTTGTTCTTGAACAGAATGGCCGAGCATGCCTCCGGCGAGATCACCGAGTACCAGGCAAACTCCATCATGGCCACGCGGTCGGCCACGCCGATCCCCAGCGCCCCGCCCGAACCGCCTTCGCCGATCACGATCGACACGATCGGCGTGCGAAGCCGCGACATTTCCATTAGGTTCCGCGCTATGGACTCGGCCTGCCCGCGTTCCTCTGCACCGATGCCCGGATACGCGCCCGGGGTGTCAATGAGCGTCACCACCGGCAACCGGAACTTCTCGGCTAACTTCATGCAACGCAGTGCTTTACGATATCCCTCGGGATGCGCCAGCCCAAAGCAGCACTGCACGCGCTCCTTGGTGTCCTTGCCTTTGTGGTGGCCGATCAGCATGACCTTGTGGCCACCCAGGCGCGCAAGCCCGCATTTCACGGCCTGGTCGTCGCCAAAGGCTCGGTCGCCATGAACCTCGCGAAACTCGCGACAGATGGCCTCGACATAGTCCTTGAACAGCGGCCGCTGAGGATGCCGGGCGACCTGAACCGTTTCCCAGGCCGACAGGTTCTCGTAAGTCTTGCGCAGCATCGCAGCATAGTTAACGCGAAGCTGGCGGAGTTCTTTGCTGTAATCAACCTGCTTCTGGGCCTGGAGCGATTCCAGGTCGCGGATCTGCTGTTCGAGGCGGGCAAGCGGTTTCTCAAACTCCAACACATGCCTGAGTGATGGCGCACCATTTTCCGAACTGCTACGTGCAGGACGCGCGAGAGGCTCTACGAGTTCGGGCATAAGTCCTTTTCGGCCGTTTCCCGGATGGGCGCGGCCGCCTTTTCAGCGTTGTCCGGGCATCGTGTCTACAAATACACCTCCCCATGCACCCGGACCGGCGAAGCCAATAGCGTAGTCTTAACCCAGCGCCAGTTCAAGATCATACAAACCAGCCAACAGCCTTCCGGCGATCCACCGGGCTGTTCTGGACGGCGAGACCGGCCCAGATTAGGTTATCGGACGATGCGATTTGAAAACATCAGCATTCTGGGCGTTGGGTTGCTGGGCGGCTCAATCGGAATGGCCATCAAGTCCGCCGTAAATAAATGCAAAATAACTGGTTACGGGCACAGGCGGAAGACACTGCAGACAGCGGTCAATTACGGGGCAATCGACGTGGCGGCCGACTCGCTTGCCCATGCTGTGCGAGTTGCCGATCTTATCATCATTTGCACACCGGTCAGCATTTTTGAGCCCGTGTTGAGGGACATGGCCGGCCACGTTCGACCCGGAACGGTGGTGACCGACGTGGGAAGCACCAAGCGTTCAATCGTGCGGTTGGCGGAACGAATTCTGCCTAAAAAGGTCCACTTTGTTGGCAGCCATCCCATGGCAGGCAGTGAGAAACGGGGTGTTGAGTTCGCCCGGCCGGACCTGTTTCAGAATGCGTTGTGCATCACAACGCCAAACAGACACACGAACTCGCAGAGCTTGGAAGCGGTGGAACGGCTCTGGAAGACCATGGGGATGGACCTGGTTCGGCTAAGTCCTGAAGACCACGACCGTTATCTGGCGGACATCAGCCATTTGCCGCACGCCATGGCTGCGGCCCTCGTGGCGATGCAGGCCGATGCGGGGCTACCCCTGGCGGGAAAGGGTTTTCTGGACACGACGCGCGTGGCCGGTGGCGATGGCGCGTTGTGGCGGGACATCCTGCTGGACAATCGGGACAACATGAAGGCCTCGATTGCCCGCCTGAAGGCTCGGCTGGACGAATTGGAGGAGTTGCTGGACAAGGCAAAACGGGACGACCTGGCAGATTGGCTGAATCGTTCATCTAAGCGTCGAGAGGCGCTGTTGCGGCAGAAACTCAGAGAGGTCAACCCAGATTGACCGGTCGGGTTCCAGGGGAGGTGAGCATCTCATGGGATGGGGGATTGCAGGTGCCCGGCCCGTGCGTTGACGCATAGAATCCGTTGAGCTTATGGTCCTGAAGATTGAAAAAGATCATCAACGGTTCCGGCAGATCGTCAAAGGCCGCATTCGCGAGGATTTGCGGCGATTCCTGACGCGCGGGGAGCTGATCGGTAAAGAGGGCAAGCACCTGATTTCGATCCCGGTGCGCGGCATCGACCTGCCTTACTTCCGTTATGGGGACAATTCAGCCGGGGTGGGGATGGGCGATGGGAAGGAAGGGGATGCGGTGGGTCAGCAACAGGGTGACGGCGGCCAGGGCGGGAGCACACCGGGCCAGCACCTGATGGAAGTGGACCTGACCCTGGACGAGCTGGCGGAGATTCTGGCCGAGGAGTTGAAACTGCCGCGGATCGAGCCGAAGGGCAAACACCGGCTGACAACCATTCGGGACAAATACTCGGGCATACGGCAGGTGGGGCCGGATACGCTTCGGCATTTCAAGAGGACGTTTCGCGAGTCGCTGAAGCGTCAGATCATGCTGGGCAGCTACGATCCGGACGACCCGGTCATTATCCCCGAGAAGAGGGACGTGCGTTATCGGAGCTGGAAAGAGGTCAAGAGCCCGCAATCGAACGCGCTGATCGTGTTCATGATGGATGTTTCGGGCTCGATGGGCGAGGAACAGAAGGAGCTGGTGCGGATCGAAGCGTTCTGGATCGACACCTGGCTGCGGAAGAACTACGAGGGGATCGAGACGCGCTACATCGTTCATGATGTGGTGGCCAAGGAAGTGGACAAACACACCTTCTATCACTTGAGAGAGGATGGGGGGACGAAGATCAGCTCGGCGTACAGGACGTGCAAGCAGTTGCTTGATGCGCACTATGCGCCGGATGAATGGAACATCTACCTGTTTCACTTCTCGGACGGCGACAATTCGAGCGAGGCCGACAGCCGCGATTGCGTGAAGATCCTCAAGGAGCAACTGATTCCGACGGCGAATATGTTCGGCTACTGCCAGGTGGCCAGCGCGTACGGGTCGGGGAATTTTATCAATGTCGTCCACGAGCACCTTCGCGGGCAGGAGAAGGTGCTGACCAGCCGGGTGAACAGCAAGGATGACATCTACGATTCGATTAAGGCTTTCTTCGGCAAGGGGCATTGAGGTGGGACGCCACAACGCGGCGCGACCGAGCCGACAAGCGGCCGGCGGCGAAATGGGACGCATCGGGCGCATCCCTTTGGCCCCAGTTTCAACCTCCCGGTCCTAGGCAGTCGTCAAGAGCGATATCAATCATCGGTACGAGAATTCGGCGTCTCAGCCACAAAACCGCCGCGACCGCCATCGCTGAGTGACAGATGATTCACCGACTCACTCAGTTGCTGGCTGCGACTTCAGCCGCATACGCCGAGATGGTACGGGCAAGGAACTGTTGGAGAGATGCTGGGATTCGTCCGCGAGGCCCAAGGATTTCCATAGCGTTGTTCTCACCCAATTGGACATGGCGCTTGGGTTGTCGATCAAGCAAGGGGAAATGATGCTTCCAGTCGCGGTATACCCCTTCAGCGTACTCCACCAAGAACCACAGCATGTACTTCCCGCGGATATGCCTGTGACAGGGCCGAGCCGAGGAGATGGCATTGCGCGTTCGCTCCAACTCCGCAGTCGAGGCCGATGTCTTCATGTGGCATCTGCCGTCGCAGTACTCGGCTATGCTACGAACGTCTTCCGCGATCTTGACACGAATACATCCATTCGACGTCTCACAAACATCGCGCATACGGATGTCATTCATCGTCGGGCGCAGACCGTCTTTTGTCCGGCACAGAACGCTCCAGGCCATTATAGCCGCAGTGTGGTGGCAGAATTCCGTGAGAGATTGCTCGAACGCCGCCAACACGTTGTCAAGGTTTGTCTGCGAGACGTTAACGAGACCCAGCAGCTCCCCGAGTATGCGATCAAGCATCTCCCGGTTGACCAAGTCGTTCTCGATCGAATAGTAATCCGTGACGTAGATATTCGCCGCCTCTGGATAAGTCTCCGAAAGCAGGTCTGACAGATCACGATCAACGAAGAACACCACGGCACGGCGATCGAAGCGGCCAAAGTCGATTGCCGCGTACACCGCGTAGACGTCGTCCTTCTTGCCCACACACCAGCGGCGCAGTTGCCATGTATCGGGTACGTTGTTTCTTAGTACGTTAATGTAGAAGCTGGGATCCTCCTTGCCCTCAAAGAACGAGTATATCCTTGGGGCTCCACTCACGTACGAACCCATGAATTCGTGGACAATCACGTTCGTGCCGTTGCGGGCGGCATCGTGGATGTCAAGCATGCTAGGCATGGCGTCCCCCAACGACGAACTCGCCTAACCCGTGAGCGTAGGGCTTCAGTTCGTTATCGTAGACGAAGGGCGAATGAGTCGCTGCCACCAATCCTGCACAACTGCCGGTGCCGACGATATCTACTAGAAACGTGCGTTGCCAAGGGACGGATAGCGATAACTCCGGTTCGTCAATGATGATGAAGAATCGCTTCGAACCTGACAAGTAGAGGTGGCTGAACAATGATACCGTCTGCTTTTCCCCCGACGACAAGTATTGGAGCTTCAATTCGGACGCAGGTCCTTGGATCTTGAACCCAAAAGTGCTGGTGTCATAGACGAATTTCTTTCCGCTCTCTCTGAAGTAGCGATTGCATACCTCACAAAACTCGGTCATGCGTCGTTCCTGAGCCTCCAATTCCTTTTGGAACTCGAGCAGCTTGAGTAGGAAGTGGCATATGACCTTTTCGTGCTCATCACTCGGCTGGTCGGCCGACCGTACGTTCTGGACGATTTCCATGACATGCTGTTTCTGACGATCGGCCAAGATATGCGAACCCACGCGGTTTAATGCCCGCCTGATCGTGGCTTCGTCCGCTCCGGTGATGCCTGCCAACTCCACCGATGAATGTTTCTTGTCGACGACGTCCCCCAGATAGCCAAGGGTCAGCTTCTCCAAGCTCTCCCTCGCGAATTCTTTCAGCGAGTTCCGCACCCGCTCCACGGCAGCTTCAACGTCTCCCATTCCAAACTCAATCAACTCGATAGCCTCATCGTTCCGACCCGAGGGAGGCGCTGCCCGTCGCGCTTCATACGCCTCCTCAGCTTCCCTCCCGCGCATCACCAAGTGAAACTCTTCCTCGATGCGACGGTAGGTGGGTAGGTATAGCACCTGCGCATCCAATTGCGCGCGGATTGCGTTGATGCGGTCCAACTTGTCCTTCATAGCTTCCGAAAACAAGGTGCTTTCACCATGGGCCGCCTCCATAAGCACGTGAATAGGAACTCTGAAGCGTTCAGCCAATTCATGCAGGTATCCGGCAGATGTCCTCCCCAACTTGACTTCCTGAATCGCCATTCGGAATCGATCTCTCACAGAGGGTGGCAGCCTACGGGTTGCCAAAATCTCGGCCTTGCTGAGACCGGCCTCGATTTCAGGTCGAGAGAATCCAACAGATTCCGTTCCCACATGCAGGCAAAGGGACTCAAAGTGGAAGCTATGGAGCAGGGCCCATTGCCCCGATAGGAAGTAGAACAGCAGCCGTAGCACAGAGGTCTTGCTGTGTTGCCTCAGTCGGAATTGGAGAAGCGGGCCATCGGCGTTACACCTATACT
>CAZMXI010000144.1:0-12890 GCA_964570205.1 uncultured Tepidisphaeraceae bacterium | reverse complement strand
GGCGTTCTGGCAACCTCTTGCTGTGAGCGTACCAACATCATGAACCGGACCCGTCGCGTGAGGCGGCACGAATCTTGCTAATAGAGACGAATTTGACACGGAGAATCAGAATCCGTTAAAATACCACCCGTCCGGTTAGTTGCTGTATGGCTTGCCGCCCATGGGGCAGAAGCCCGATTCCCGCGGTTGTTTTTGGAAGGAACGGAACAGAAGCTGAGGACCTCCAAGGGCCGGCGGCACCCGCCCTTTTCCAGCAGTTCTTTGAATCTGGATGAAGGGCCCGGCAGCTCAAAGCGAGACACATCCTTATGTGGAACCAACTCGGCTGGTACCTGCTGGTGGGTAGTTACCTGGGTGTTCTGTGCGCCATCGCATTCTACGGCCTGCATCGGTACATCCTGGTCTATCTCTACGTTAAGCACCGCCACAATCACTATCAGCCTCGCGCCAACTTCGTGGACTTGCCCCGGATCACGGTGCAGTTGCCCATGTACAACGAAGACACTGTGGCCGAGCGCATCATCAAGGCCACCTGCCAGCTCGACTATCCGCTCGACCGGCTCGAGATACAGGTGCTCGACGACAGCACGGACCATTCCGCCGGAATTGCCGAGCAGGCATGCCAGGAATGGGTGGCCAAGGGTTACCCGATTCGGTACATCCATCGCGACAATCGCGAAGGCTACAAGGCCGGCGCGCTGGCCGAGGGGCTGAAACAGGCCAGCGGCGAGTTCATCGCGATTTTCGACGCCGATTTCGTCCCGCCCAGGGACATTCTTCGGAACGTCGTCAACTATTTCACGGATGACAAGGTGGGCATGGTCCAGGTTCGCTGGGACCACCTGAATCGCGATGCCTCCATCCTGACCAAGACCCAGGCGATCTTCCTCGACGCCCATTTCGTCATCGAGCATACCGCACGCAACCGCTCGGGCCGGTTCATGCACTTCAACGGCACGGCCGGCGTGTGGCGGCGCACGACCATCGACGATGCCGGCGGCTGGCAGCACGACACGCTCACTGAAGATCTCGATCTGAGCTATCGCGCCCAGATGAAGGGCTGGCAGTTTGTCTACCTGCCGCAGTTCTGCGCCCCGGCCGAGCTTCCGCCGGAAATCATCAGCTTCAAGCAGCAGGCGCATCGCTGGACCAAGGGCGGCTTCCAGACGGCGATCAAGCTTCTGCCCCGCATCCTCTGGGCCAGGCACCTGTCCTATCGCGTGAAGTTGGAGGCGTTCTTCCACCTGACGAACACCGTGGTTTATCCGTTGATGGTTTTCGTGACGGTGCTGATGTATCCCATCTTCTTCTTTGCCGACAGCCCGCTCAAACCATATCCGTGGAGCCAGCACATCTTCAGCGCCAGCCTGTTCGTGCTGGCGACCTGCTCGGCCAGCACATTCTTCGTGTACGGGCAGCGGGTGTTGTTCGGCCGAGAGGCCGGCTGGCGATCGCTTGCCTACGTACCGTTCCTGATGGCCCTGGGCGTGGGGATGAGCCTGAACAACGCCAAGGCGGTGCTGGAGGCGATCTGGGGCGCAATCCGCAAGAAGCCCAGCGAGTTCGTGCGGACCCTGAAGTACGGCACGACAGGCTCCAAGAGGACGAACTGGCGCCCGCAGCGGGTGTTCACATTCCACCGGCTCTCGGTGCCGATTGTCGAAATCGCATTCGGATTCTACATGGCCTCCTGTATCTGGATCAGCCTGTACTATTCTTTTGGCCGGGCTGCCGTGCCATTCCTGTTGATCTTCGCCAGCGGTTATTTCTACGTGGGCCTGAACTCGTTCTACGTGCTCTGGAAGATGGAGAAGGAAGCCGAGGAATTGGAGGAACAGCAGTTGACCCATCCGGCGCACACGCTTTAGCCCAAGAACTCGATCAAGAAGCGAACCCGGAGGCTCAAAAAGCACCCGGGTTTCTCTTTGGATTCTGATGCCGAGCAACGATCAGGTGCTACGGTGCAATGGGTTGAGCGTGACCTCATTTGGTATACTTCCGCTCATCGCGGAGCAGCTCGATTCGCCGTTTGCCGCATAGAGGCGATCATCCGCGGCTCCGCTTCTCCACAAGGACCAGCTATGGAGCAGGCGCATCGTATGCAGTGCGTGATCGGGCGACTCGGAGCCGGTTCGAGCATGTTCGCAGCCGGGGCGGCAGGATTCATCCTCGCATGGCTCAGTATGCCCATGATGGCATGGTCTGCACAGGGCAGCGTCAGTGCCGCGTCCATGCAAGCGATGGTGCGCGCCGATTGGCAGCGCCAGGAGCAGCGGCTTGGCCGCTCGCCCGGCTCCGCAGAGGCCATTCGGGAAGCCCTGAGGCGATGCGCACTCCTTCGTGATGACCTGGCCGCCAGGAATGATGTTGGCGACCTTGCCCGCGAGAATGCCCGGATGAAGCGACTCACTGAAGCCGCCGTCGGCCTTGGGTCTCTGAATGAACGTGCACGCTTGGACCTGTATTTCGGAATTCGCGCCCTCACGCGCCAACTTGCCCTCCGGAATCCTCTCGTCAAATCCAGCCCCATTCTCTTCATGCAGCGTCGCCGGGCGGTGGGCTACATGCTGTATGAGTACCTTGGGTGGTACCACGCCTTCGGCAATGACCCGACCAGTGGCTTTAAGAATCCGAAGTTCCCAACCCCAATACCCGGTGGCGGCATATTCGTTCTGGAACAACCCGGCCAATCCCTGGAAACCCGCGAACTGATCGCTGGCCGCCTTCCACCAGGACACCTCGTCACTCTCGCCATGTCAAGCGATGCCATGACCATCTACTTCGCCTACGCCAATCCTAAAGGCGTTGACTCCTATACGCTTCCAGGTTATGCCCAGGCCCGCCCATCCCCCGGCGCCGCTTACAACTCCTTCCACATCTTCGCGATGGGGGTGGATGGCTCGAACCTGCGCCAGCTCACACATGGCCCGCATGATGATTTCGACCCCTGCGCTCTGCCCGATGGGGGCATCGCTTTCATGTCCACCCGGCGCGGCAGCAAGCTTCGCTGCGGCGGCGGCAGCCCGGAGATGGCTTACACCCTGCACCGGATGGATCCGGATGGCCGCAACATCCGCACTCTGAGCTTCCACGAAACTCATGAGTGGCATCCCAGCATCCTGAACGACGGCCGGATCATCTATACCCGCTGGGATTACGTTGATCGCAACGCCGCCAAGTTTCATGGCCTCTGGACGTGCAACCCCGACGGCACCAATCCCAGCGCTCTCTTCGGCAACTACACCACGCGGCCGTGGGCGTGCTTCCAGGCCAGGGCCATCCCCGGCTCCAGTCGCATCGCCTTCGTGGCGGGCGGGCACCACGCCAACGTCGGTGGCTCACTGATGCTGCTTGATCCGGACCGCGTGGGGTATGACCCAGCCACAGGAGAGGACCGTCCCGACGCTCTGGAACGCCTTACCCCCGAGGTGCTGTTCCCTGAGCGAGAGGGCTGGCCCAAGAGCTTCTTCTACAGCCCCTGGCCGCTCTCGGAAAATTACTTCCTCGTGTCGTTCAGCCACGACCCGCTCCCCGGTGGATACACCAGGCACTACCAGGATTCCGAAACGGGCTTGTACTATTTCGACCGCTTCGGGAATCTCGAATTGCTGTACCGTGAACAGGGCATCTCCGCCGTCTACCCCATTCCGCTTGCCGCCAGGTCCGGGCCGCCGATCCGCGTGGGGCCGGTGGATTCGCAACTTGGCGAAGAAGGCGAATTTGTGCTCTCTGATGTTCGAACGAGCGTGCTCCCGATGCCGTCAGGCCGGCGCATCACGGAGCTGCGCATCTTCCAGTTGCTGCCCAAGTCGCGGACGGACAGCGCTGACTACCCCCGCATGGGCCACCCGGAGCAGGCCCTTGCCCGCATGTTGCTCGGTATCGTCCCTGTGGAGGAGGATGGATCGGCCTATTTCAGGGCGCCGGCGCGCAAACCCCTGTATTTCCAGGCTGTAGATGAGAATGGCCGGGCCGTGCAGGGCATGCGAAGCATCGTCTACCTCCAACCAGGTGAGCGACGCGGCTGCATCGGCTGCCACGAGCCTGCGGGCGCTGCTGCTCCGGCCGGGACCGTGCTGGCTGCCCGGCGCCAGCCATCGGTGATAAAACCTGGGCCGGATGGGAGCAAGCCATTTGGCTATCCACGGCTGATTCAGCCACTGCTGGACCAGCATTGCGTCCGCTGCCATGATGGGACCGAAGGGCTGAATAAGAGCCCCCTGGTGCTGACCGGTCAGCCCACCGAGCGATTCACAAGGTCCTACGACACCCTCCAGCCATTCCTCCGCTGGCCATCCTATGACACCGTTACCCGGCCAGGATGCCTTGGGGCCGATACCAGTCCCTTGTCCGGCATTCTCATTGGCGAGAAGCACCGACCGCACGTGCAACTCCCGGACAAGGTATTGAGGATTTTCTACCTGTGGCTGGACGCCCAAGTCCCCTTCTATGGCGCTTACGAGGAAAGGGACCTCGCCGCCCAGCGTCAGGGCAAGGCGATCGACTCCCCGGCACTGCAATAACCCTACCCTTGGTTCGCTATCGCATCCTGCACGTACGGATTCGTCTGAAGCTCGTCTTCGAGCGTGGCTGGTTCCCCGTGGCCCGGTAACAGGCGTGTGGCCTTAGGCAATTCCATTACCCGTCGGATGGACCTTTCCAAGTTCCCATGGTCCGAGTCGGGCAGGTCCGTTCGGCCGACCGAGCCGCCGATGATCAAATCTCCACCAATCAGAATTCCGCCGTCGGCGCTGCAGTAATAGCACACATGCCCGATGGCGTGGCCGGGCGTGTGCATCACCGCAAACTCGAGCGACCCGAGTCGCAGTTTCTGCCCATCTTCAATCACTTCATCCGGCTCGCACGACGGGATGGTGCTTGGAAGGCCGAACATCTGGAGCTGTATCGATGGGTTGCGCACCTTATCCACATCCAGACGGTGGATCAGGATTCTGGCGCTCGGGCACCGCTGCTTGACGTAGGCATGATCCCAGAAGTGATCGAAGTGGCCATGCGTCAGCCACAGGCCAACCACATCCCACCCCTTGCGCTCGGCCTCATCGAGGAGGCTGCGGGTGGTATCGTTGGGCGCATCAAACAGCACCGCCTGTCTTGCCTCTTCATCGGCGACAAGAAAGCAGTTGGTCATGGCGATTCCGCCCGTGTTCATCAGGACTTTCATAGTGCTGCATCTCATTGTACTACTTGCCGATAGGGAATAAGCCGATCTGTCGACGCATCTCGTCGAGGATGCGCATGTTAGCCAGGGTATCTGCAGGCGTCATGAAAGGATCGGCACCGTGTAGAACCGTAGCGGCAAAGGCGTCGGATTCCAGGGCATACAGGTCGGAATTCGCATCAACTTGGTACGTTTGTAGCGGTGGTGGTGGGGCGGCGAAGTTGGCTTGATCCATACGAGGCGGGGTCGAGCGGCCGACCCTATAGGCGGCCTGGCTGGCCGGTGGCTTCCATGGGATAGGGATTTCGATGAACCCCTCTTCGCCGCATATATGGGCGGCGTTGTCTGCCTGAACGCTCATGCCGCAGGTGAAGCTGGCGACCATGTTGCCGGGGAATCGCAGAATGCCAACGGTGGCATCGTCGACGCCAGTTTCGTGAAGATGGGCGAAAGCTCGGACTTCGGTGGGGTCTTGCCCCGCCACCAAGCGGGAGAAATCGATGCAATAGCATCCGATATCCATCAGGGCTCCCCCGGCCAGAGCGGGATCGAAGCGGATGTTGCCGCCGATGCGTGTGGTGCGGAAGCAGAAGCTGCTACGAATAATCCTCACGCGGCCGACAGCGTTCCGGCGGACCTGCTGCAACCAGGCGTGGGTCAGGGGGTGAGTGCGATACATGAACGCCTCAATCAGCACTCGGCCAGTGCTGTTGGCGACGTCCAGCATCTCATGGGCCTCGTTGGCGTCGGCGGCGAAGGGTTTCTCGCAGAGGACGTGCTTGCCGGCGCGCAGTGCTTTGATAGTCCACTCGCGGTGCAGGGAGTTGGGGAGGCTGACGTAGACGGCGTCGATATCGGATGCGGAGAGGACCTGTTCGTATGAGCCAAATGCCGTTGGGATGCGAAATGCGGAAGCAAAGGTGCTGGCCGAATCAGCCGAACGTGAGCCGACGCAGGCGAGCTTGCCGCATCGGGAGGCACTGACGCCAGTGCAAAACTGGCGGGCGATGTTCCCGGTGCCGAGTATCCCCCAGCGAAGCGTTTGGGCCATGTGAGCCTCCTGACCGTGAGGATAGCAGATTGAGCGGGAGATGGCGCACACCGCCCCCTTGTGGCGCCCCGAACCGTTCCCCATCATTTGCGAATCGTGGCGGACGGCCGAGGCCTTACCTTACGCCACCTGCCACTCCCGCCACCAGTTGGATTCCCACGGACGCCTCTGCGACCTGGTTCGACTGCTCGTCCGTAATCGTCACTTTCAGGAAGTACCGCCCGGGCGCAAGGATCTTCGGGATTGTCGCCACCGAACCCAGGGCGAAGTCCCTCCGCCGGTTTCGGCAGGTGTCCGTGCTATGACATGGCTTGCCGAGCGTCGCCACGCGCTGTCCAGTTTCGTTGTAGATGACACTCTGCTGGGTCAGCGAAGTCTCCCACTGCTTCTTGTCGTTCAACCGCGAACTGAAATTCTCAAGCTCGCAGTAGATCACCACGCCGTGCTCCCTGCCCGCCACCAAACTCGTCGAGGGCAGCGGCTCGTAGTCTCCATAGCCCCGCATTCCATGGCACAGAACCAGCGTTGAAATCCGGAAACTCCCCTGGCTCCGAAGCCGGTCAGCCAGTTCGATCAGAGGCTGAACCCTTTTCGAACGCACGCTATCGTTGGCCGCCGTGGTTCGCAGGTTCGCCATGGCGTCCATCAGTGCGGCCACCAGTTCGCGGTCCTCGCCGGGAAGTCCGGAGATTGCGGCCATCTCGGGCACTCGCCTGCCCATCAGCAACTGCACAAGCTGATAGTCAATCTGCGCTGGCAGATCCTGCGGGTAGTCTCTCACCTGTTTTGCGACCCGAGCTTCCAGCGGCTCGGGTACGGCGACGACTGTCTGCGTCGCCACTTTCTCCGGCGGAGTCAGCGGCCGCGTCGCGGTGGGGGTTGGGGCGATGGGCGCCGGATGGGCTTTGCTGCGATCCTGTGGCTCGCCGAGGGTGAACTGGTACTCGCCCGGGTCCGGCCACTTGACGTCGGGCAGACGCGGCATCTGCGCCAAGTTGGCCGGCGATTCGACGGCTGGCATCGTGGTTGGCGTGTTACGTCGTTCCAGATGCGGCTGCATCGTCTGAACCCACTCGGCAGTCTTCGCCGCCCATGCCTGAGCCGGATCGATCTTTGCGACAGGCTGGGTCGCCGGCACTTCGCCTGCCAGCCGGGCGGCTTGTGGAACCGCCGGATTGGATTTCTGCGAAGGTGTGGCGCAGCCGCACAACGCCAGTGGAAGGCCGAGAATCAGTGCGAGGCAACGCGGCATGACATGCTCCATCCTTGGATTAGCCTCCATGCCCCGACATCCAATCGGGGCCGCATATAATACATACTTATCAGATCGGCAATCGGTCGTGCAAGGGGATTGCGCAAATCTATCGCCGTGCCTGCCCCCAAATCCGCAGCGGCCGGTCAGCCAAGGCCGTATGTCCATCGGACCGATCCTCCTCCGGTTGACGCATGGATGGAGCAACTCCGCGGCCGGTCGCGTTGTGGAATCGCGAACTGGCCTCCCGTCGGATCCCATCCAACGGCAGCCACCCATGGTGGTAAGAGAACGCGGACGCGGTTGATTTGCTTCGGTCGTGACCCGATCGAATCGGCCGATATAGTGCCGTCGCCTGCCCGAATGCGGGTGGTCGTTCCTCTTGAAACACAGGAGTTGTGTAGATGATGCGCATGTCGCACCCAACTGGGAATCCCGCCCTTCGGTTACGTCGGACCGTTCACCTGCTGGTTGCGGGAGCGGCCCTGCTTGCTGGCTTGGCGGGCTCTCTCGCCCCTGCGGCCGACTGGCCCAGCTACCGCGGACCATCCCACGATCAGATTTCCACCGAGACGCTCGGCGCCACCACGCCGAAGGTCGTCTGGCGCAAGCCGGTTGGAGAGGCATTCGGCGCCTTCGCCGTTGTCGGAGACCGGTGCTATCTCATGGTCGAGCGCGATCGGCAGGAATCGTGCATCGCGTTGAACGCGGCCAACGGCAAAGAGGTCTGGGAAGTCAGGCTGGGCAAGACGATCTTCGAGCGCAACGGCGGCAACGGCCCGCGGACGACGCCGGCGGTGTCGGATGGGGTGGTTTACGCGTTTGGCACGTGGTTCAACCTGGTGGCGGTCAACGCGGCCGACGGCAAGGTGTTGTGGCAGCATGACTTGGCGAGCGAATTCGGGGGGCAGGTTCGCACGGGCGGCATTCGCGAGTGGGGCAATGCGATGTCGCCGATCGTGGAGGGGAACCTGGTGATCGTGGCCGGCGGTGGGCCGGGCAGCGCGTTCATGGCGTTCGACAAGAAGACCGGCAAGGTGGCCTGGAAGGGCGGCGACGAGAAGGTGACGCACGCCACGGCGAGCCCGGCGACGATCCATGGCGTGAGGCAGATCATCTTCTTTGCGCAGTCGGGCCTGGTATCGGTAGAGGCGGGGACGGGCAAGGAGTTATGGCGGTACGCGTTTCCGTTCAGCGTATCGACGGCCGCATCGCCGGTCATCGCGGGCGACGTGGTGTACTGCTCGGCGGGATACAACGTGGGGGCGGGCGCGGTGAAGATCACGAAGGACGGGGATGCGTTCAAGGCGACGCAGATCTGGCGGACGCCGAACAAGAACATCAATCACTGGTCGACGCCGGTGCATAAGGATGGGCACCTGTACGGGAACTATTGCTTCAAGGAGTTCTTTACGGGGCCGCTGCGGTGCATCGAACTGGCGACGGGCAAGGAATTGTGGGCGAAGCCGGGATTCGGGCAGGGCGAGGTCATGCTGATCGACGGGAAGCTGGTTGCGCTGACGGAGGATGGGCAGCTTGTCGTGATTGATCCATCTCCGGACGGTTACAAGGAAATCTCGCGCACGCCCGTGTTGCCTAAGAAGTGCTGGAACATGCTGGCATTCGCCAACGGTCGCATGTATGCCCGCAGCGACAAGGAAGCTGTGTGCCTGGATATGTCCGGCAAGTAGGCGTCGCTCCGGCCGCGAGTGGCATCATTTCACCATTCGCGGCCAGGGGAATTCGTATTCGTCGTTGCTGATGTCCGGCGTCCATGCCTCGTACAGGTAAAGGGCGCCGTAGCTCCAGTTGGAGCCCTTGACGCCGGGGAAGTTGGGGCGGTCCATCATCATCGCCATGTAACGAGAGGGGAATCCAGGCGGCAGCGGGAAGACGTTCGGCCAGACTCGCCCGCCGCTGGTCTTCGTGAAGGGGGGCAGATCCATCTTCAAATGGCCGAGCGGCTTGAGATCGGGATAGGAGTAGACGTATACGGCATTGTCGCTGCTGCCGGAGAAGACATATCGATGGTCGCCTATCTTCTGGATCAGGGTGCCGGTCGAATTGCGGTCCACCGGTCCCGCCAGGCGCGTGTAGGGGCCATCCCAGGCGTCCGCCTCAAACATCATGGCACGCATGCCCTGCAGGCGGGTGGTCAGCAACCGCCACTTGTGGGCGTTTGCGTCGTAGATGATGCAAGGGTCTTCATGCTGACCGTCGATGCCGATGAAGACGCGTTCTTTCATGATCGACAGGCCCCGGCGGGGGTCTTTCTTTGATGATGCCACGCCCATGCCGCTTGGGCCGCGGCCACCGATTGAGAAGAAGCAGTTGAAAGCACGCCACTCTCTGGCATCGTCGTCGTAGAACAGATGCGAGCTGTAGTCGTTGCGCAGCAGGCCGTCCTCGCGGTCATACAGGATCACGCCTTCGAGTCTGGGGTCAAAGACGGAGGGGTCCAGGCTCAGCACCCCCTGGCAAGAGCTGGAGATGCCCAAGCCCCGGCAACTGAACGTGAACCAAAGGCGGTTGTCTTCGATGAAAGGCGCACCGTCTTTATGTGTGATCAAGCGGATGTCGGCCTGACCAACGCCGGCGGACAGAAAGGACTCGGCGCCCTGAAGGACAAGTCTGCCGCCGGCTGGCAGTCGAGTGGCGACGTTGAAGGTGCTGTCGGCGGCGACCTTCCGATCGCGGAAGTCCAGGAGGTCGGCGAAATGCCGGTCATCAAGAACATGACCAAGGTAGGTTGTTCTGCCATCCTTCGTGGCAAAAAGGGCAACCGTGCCTCCGGCCAGTTGAAGGGTCAAGGCGTAGGGGGGCTTGGGTGCGGGGCCGGCATACAGGGGCACTTCGCGAACTGTCTTGCCCTCGCGCAGGACACGAAGCGAGGCGGAATCCCGGTCGGCGGGGCATTTCACGGCCACAACAACGCCGTTCTTGCGATCCAGCGTCGCAAACTCAAAGGCAATCTCAACCGGCGCAGGGGCGAAAATGGCCTGTACAACGATCCGGTAGGCGGCGAACGGGGTAACGCCCCCCACATAGATGGCCGAATCGGCATTCCGGTTTGGACTGGTGATTTCGAGGAATCCATCGTTGAGGGCATAGTCGGCAGCAGGCTGCCCCTGGCTCGGGTGCATGAGATCGAGAGCAACGACCTCCGACGGCACCAGCCGGGCCAGCGGGATATTGTTGCTGAAGATGAAACGTCGGACGGACTTTCGATGAAAGGTCAGATCAAAGGGCGTCGGTCGGGTGGCCGGCTCGCCAGCGTCAGAGACCGATGCCAGGGCAACCAGCAGGAGGAAGATGAGTGTCGTAGATCGCGAGTGTGCCATAAAGTGCCTTCGCCGTGCGAGTTAGCATATGTGTATATCCGGGGCGGTTGCAGGAGGCCAGCCGGAGAAGTTGCCTGTCTTGCCTGGCTCGCACAACCGGAGGAGCCGAACACAAGGAGCCAGAGCAGATAGGTGGCACGGATCGGGCGTTAAACTGAGTCTGACGCTGGGTTTTGGCTTGACGCAGGCGATTGGGTCTGGCATTGTTCAGATTGACGAGGGCCGAGTTAACCGCGTAGATACGTGTCTATCTAATCAGTCGTTGAGCGAGGGCGTCGAATTCGTCGCAAGAGGCGGGGGCCGCACATCCTTGCAGTATCGCTCGAAGGCTGGCTTGGAGGCTACCGTGACGGGAAAGCGCGTCTTGGGATTTGAGGCGGGTCGATCTGGTCATGATCGAGCCAGGCGGGTGTTGGCTCGAGCCTGCCGAGGAATTGTCCGCTCAGGGGCGAGGATGGAGCGGGCCGAGCAGTTGGAACCGCGAATGCTGTTGGCCGCCTTGCCGTATATCAGCGAGTTCATGGCATCGAATGATGGCACGCTGGTGGACGATTACGGGCGTTCATCCGATTGGATTGAGATCGCCAATCCGACGATCGAGGATGTGAATCTGGGGGGATTCTATCTGACGGACGACGTTAATGACCTGACGAAGTGGCAGATTCCGGAGCTGGAGATTCCGGCAGGGGGCTATCGGGTCATTTTTGCGCCGGCCGACGATCCTGTCATCGAGCCCACGGGTCTATATGCGAACTTCGCCCTGGATGCCGCCAACGGGGAGTATCTTGCCCTGGTGGCGCCGGATGGTGAGACGGTGATTTCGGAATATGAGCCGGCATTCCCGCACCAGCTTCAGGACATTTCCTATGGTATGGCGGTGGATTACGAGCTGACGCCACTGCTGCTGCGGGGCGATGAAGGGCGGTTTATGGTGCCCGTGAGCGCCGCGCTGGGAGACACGTGGAGAGAACGGTTGTTCCCGGATAGCGGCTGGGCGGTCGGCGAGGGTGGATTCGGCTTCGACACGGAGGTGGCGCCGCCACAGATTTCAGGATTTACGGTGCGCATGGTGGATGTGGTCGGGGCCATCACGACAGTGGCCTCGGCAGAGAGCCTGTTGCAGCAGCCGCTGCCAGGGGGCTTCTCGCTGCAGTCGGATCTGACCAAGGACTATGTGACGGTGAACCTCGGCGACGGCAACGGCGCGTATCCGGGCGATCCGCTGTTGCCGAACGGGCTGCAATCGACCGAGGAGTACGTGCTGAAGGCCACGGCCAATGTGTTCATACCGGCCGGCACGTGGTCGGTGAATGTGGGATCGGATGACGGGTTCAAGCTGGTCATTCCAGGGGTTACGTTCACCAATCGATACAACGAGAACACTGGGGGGGCGGCGACGCAGAACGATATGCTGGCGTTCGCCATTCCCCGCGGGCACGGCAACACGTCGGCCAGCTTCACGGTTCCTGCGGGAGGCCTGAGCACGACGTTGACGCTGGTGTTCTATGAGAATGGCGGCGGCGACGATGTCGAGCTGACTGTCGCATCGGGCACGCATTCGGCACAGAGCGAGCCTCCGGGGGTTAATTCACCGTTCATGCTGCTGAGCGACGCGGTGCTGCCGGGGTGGAGCGTCAAGACGACTTCCAGCACGCCGCCACCCGACTTCACGCCGCAGATCAAAACGAGCCTGGAAGGCTCGATGTTCAACCGGAACGGCTCGGCGTACATCCGCATGCCGCTGCGACAGGTGGACAACCCGGCAGATTTCGATACGCTGCGCCTGAACATTCGCTACGACGACGGCTTTGTCGCCTTCCTGAATGGAGTGGAGATTGCGCGGCGCAATGCGCCGTCGAGCCTGTCATGGAACTCGACGGCGACAGCGGACCACCCTGATGCGCAGTCGCTGGTGTATGAGACGATCGACGTGGTGCTTCCGGAGGGGCTTCTGCAAGAGGGGGCGGGTACGAATGTTCTCGCGATCCACGGATTGAACCAATCGTCGACGGACGCGGACTTCCTGATCGATGCTGAAATTTTCGGGATTCACACGTTGGGACAGGC
>CAZMXI010000143.1:0-13005 GCA_964570205.1 uncultured Tepidisphaeraceae bacterium | reverse complement strand
CCGAGTGCGTAAGGCACCCGCACTCGTTCTCCAGTTCAGGCTGAACCAGCACACCTCCACCGATCGCATCCGATACTCGATCGGCTGGCGCTCAACGACCGCGATCTCGTCCTTGTCCGAACCGATGTGCCGCGCCAGTTCCTGCGGCTCCACAAGATCGAACTCATACTTCGCACAACCCGTCAGCGCAAAGCTCGACACAATCAGCACGAATACCCATCTCATCTCACACTCTCCCGTAGACGTATTCATGCAGGAAGTGAATCTGCGCCTCCTGCTCTGAAGCATGATACGCATTGATGTCGCCGATCGATATCATCCCCACCATCCTGCCTTCGTCACTGCACACCGGCAGGTGCCGGATTCGCCGGTCGCGCATGATCCGGCTCACTTCGTCCATGGCGATGTCCTGCGTGCAGCAAACCACATCCCGGGTCATGATCGTTTCCACCCGCACCGCGGCCGGCAACAGCTCCTCGCCCACCACGCGCCTCAACACATCGCGCTCCGTAACAATTCCCACGACGCGATGCCCATCCATCACCACCAGCGCCCCCACGCCATGCGTGTTCATCGCCCGCGTCGCCTCCAGCACGCTGGCCGAAGGGTGAATGGCGAAAACATGCGAACCTTTGCTCGCCAGAATATCCCGCACGCATGCCATGAACCTGCTCCTTTCCCACCCATGATCGTCACCAGCGAATGGATCCCAACATGAGTGTACGCCCCGATTTCCGCATGATTCAATATAAAAGCAGAAAAATACCGCCCCCCGCTCCCAAGGCGCCCGGCAGGCCGGCCTCAGCCTCGCTCCGAATACGTGTCACTCTCGCCTGTAGGCCTGCTTCTCAAACGGATTGTCCCGATATGCCTCGCCCCCGCGCAGCCACGCATAGATGCTGCCAGCCAGATACGCCGGAATGAACAACGGGCCCCATATTTCGCACTGCCTCACATGCACCCGCTCGTGACGCCGGCTCAAATCCAGGCAGGTCTGGTCCTGCGCCATCACCACATGCCCTAGCGTCATCGCCGACGCCCCTCCCTTCAGGAAACTCATCCTCCTCAGGAGAACCCGCACCCATCCGCCCTGGATCTCCAGAACCCCATCCACAACCCGCGCGCGCCCGCCAGTCAATATGGCCAACAACGTAAACGCCAATCCCGGCAACGTCGTGGGCAACGCCCACAGGTAGCGCAGCGCCCGAATCCAGCCACAAGATGTGCAAGTCCGATATTCCATCCTCAATCAACAGTGCCCGTGAACATCCCGTGGACAACCTGCCGAGACCTGTCGCCAGCCTGGCTCGCCATTTCCCCCCTCGCGACAGGGGCCCATGTTATCGGCCGTGTCCCTGTCTCTATCCGCCTCCCTGCATAAAACCTCGCGACAGCTCTTCCAACAACTTATCCACATCACTTAACCAGCTAAATCGATTGCAATCCCTTTCTATTAATAATCTTATGAACGGACATCTTCGCCTCTCCACAATGCGCCAATCATTACTACTACTTCTACGATCTATCTGTTTTTACAAAGAATAGGATCATCGTTACACTGCCCGATCAGAGGCCTTGTGTCCATTCCGGCCAAGGCCGTGACGACCAGTCTCTGAAAGGCACAGGCTCATGAAGATCATCTGCAATCGGGGAGCGCTTCTGGATGCTTTGAACATGTGCGGCAGCGTGATCGCCGCACGGACGCCAAAGCCCGTGCTCCAGTGCGTGAAACTCTCGGCCGAGGGATCTCAACTTACCGTCAGCGCCACCGACCTGGAAGTGGCCATCCGCTATCGCGATAATCAGGTTGAAGTTTCCGATCCCGGCGAAATCCTCGTTCCTGCCAACAACCTGCGCGACATCGTCCGTGAGAGCATCGACGATACCCTGGCCATCGAATCCGAAGGCGAAATGGCTCACATCAAGGGGCAGGATTCCCACTTCAAAATATACACCCAGCCGCTGGAGGCCTTTCCGCCCATCCCCGGCGCGGAAGGCGAAGCCGATCTTCAGATGAACGGTGGTCAGCTCAAGCAGCTCATCAGCCAGACGATCTTCGCTGCCGCAAAGGAAAGCACCCGCTATGCCTTCAACGGCGCCCTGTTGAGCGTCAAGGCCAAGCGCGTCAGCCTTGTTGCCACCGATGGCCGGCGTTTGGCCGAGGCCCGCGGAGACCTGATAGGCGGCGATGCGAAGGAAAAGGACGGCGGCCGGGCGATCATCCCGGTGAAGGCCCTGAGCTTGGTGGATCGGCTCATCACGGACCCGGAGGAACCGGTGGGCATCCAGATTGGCGAAAACCAGATTATCGTTCATACCCCCACGGCAACCCTGACCAGCAACCTCGTTGAAGGCCAGTTCCCGCCGTATGAAGACGTCATTCCCAAGGACTGCGACAAGAAGATGATCGCCTCGACTGCCGACCTGCTCAGCGCCACCAAGCGAGCATCTTTGCTGACGACCGAGGAATCCAAGGGCGTTCGCCTTGCCTTCTCAAAGAAAGGGCTCGTCCTCTCCAGCCAGGCCCCCGGCGCCGGTGAGGCAACCATCAACTTCCCCTGCAAATACGAGGGAACCGACCTGGAAATTGGCTTTAACCCGGCGTTCCTCATCGAAGGCCTTAAGGTCGTCAACAGCGACGAGGTGAGCTTCGAGCTCACTGCGGGCAACCGCCCCGGCTTGATCAAGGGCGGCCCCGATTTCCTGTACGTCATCATGCCGGTGAACCTGCAATAGCCGAGCCATGCCCGACGACCGCCGCGACGAAGCCGAGCTCAAACGACTCGATCGCGTCAAGCGCACGCCATCGAATGTCGGTTCCCTTCTCGGCCCCGACATGGTCAGCTTCTTCAAGCAGTCCGTCGCCAAACGGCAAACCAGGCTCGCACATATTGCCGACGCCTGGCAGAAGCTCGTCCCGCCCATCCTCGCCGAGCACTGCGCCCTGGAAGGCCTCTCCCGGGGCACCCTAAGCGTTATCGTCGATAGCTCCTCCCACCTCTACGACCTCAAGCAGCTCCTCCTGGCCGGCCTGGAAAAGCAGATCACCCTCGCCTGCGCCAAGACCGGCCTCCGGAAAATCGCCCTCAAGCCCGGCCGATGGTACTCCGGCGAATCCCCCGCCGACCGAAAGCTTCGCTTTGGCTGAGTTTCACGGTAATATCTCCCCCACGGCGGCGTTATGATTCGGCCCGCGCTTGTGCGGCGGCTCAGCGAAAGGACATGCCCGATGACCCGGAAAACCATCGTTGCGATCTTGTTCACCCTGACACTATGCCTCGCCCACGCCAGCGCTGCTGAACGAGGCCCAAGCACCCGGCCCTCATCGCGCACCTTCCAGTTCGAATACACCATCGACACGACCGAAACCCCCGAGCTCAAGGAATGGGCCGAGACCCTCCGCCCCGAGATCGACAAGTGGTACCCGATCTTCGTCGAGCTTCTCGCCAGCGACGGCTTCAGCGCCCCGCGCCAGTTCAGCATCACGTTCAAGAACATGCAGGGTGTGGCCTACTGCTCCGGCACGCGCATCGTCGGATCTGCCGCCTGGTTCAAGGCACACCCGGATGACCGCGGCGCCATCATTCATGAAACCATCCACGTCATCCAGCAGTACCGCGGCCGCGGCAATCCCGGCTGGCTGGTCGAAGGCCTGACCGACTACCTCCGCTGGTTCAAGTACGAGCCCGTCAACAAGCGCCCGCGCCCCAATCCCGCCCGCGCCAAGTACACCGACAGCTATCAGACCACCGCCGCATTCCTCGAATACGTCGCCACCCACCACAACCACGAGATCGCCGTCCGCTTCAACGCTGCCATGCGCCAGGGCCGCTACTCGCCCGAGCTCTGGAAGGAATTCACCGGCAAGACCGTCGATGAGCTCTGGGCCGAGTACATCGAAACTCTGAAGAAGAAGTAATCCGCGCCGGATCGCATCGCTATGCCTGCGGCCGGGGAGCCCCGGCGAATGCCCTTCCGCATTCTGTGCATCGATCACTGCTTGCGCGGAGGTCATAGCCGCACGATAGGCACAGCCCCAAGCGCCTTCTGCGCTGGATCCGTGCGCGGCGGTGCATCCACAAGCACGGTGGTATCGCGGTCGGCAGGACGATCAGCCAATGGGGCACGGCGATCTCATAGGAATCGAAGACCGCGCTGGCTGCCCGGCCGCCACCGATGCCGCACCATTTCCAGAGGGGCTGATCGTCATTCCAGATGACCAGAGGCTCGGGGTCCGAACAGCGAATAGACCAGCCCTTTCTGCGAAGCTCCCCGCTCCACAGAGTGCCGAAGGCCATCCACGTTCGACCTCGTGACGAACAGAAGACAACCAGCCTACTCCCGTGATTTCCCTCATCGAACGAGATGTGGTCCTCAACGACGTAGCTTCGTATCCACAGCGACATCACGCCGATGCAGATCAGGGCAGAGACGGCCGAGAGGAGTGCGAAAACGCATCGCCGCATCGCCGGCCATCGTATCAGCGCTGACGGAAGAGCACACGCATATTGGCCTGTCGGCTGTCGGCGATCTGGAGGCCTGGTCACTTCCTTTGCCACCGGTCGCCTTTTTCCAGGATGCCGCGCGGGCCGTCTCCGTTGAGCCATTCGCTGGCGGCGGCATCTTCGCGCAAAAACGCATCCCAGAACGCCGTGCCGAGGCCGAGGATGGCGCGGTGGTGGTTGGCGTTACGCTTCTCGCGGTCGCCCGGCAGTGCCCTGTCGCTGAAAGCAGAATGCTCTGCCTTGTCCAGGACCAGTTCGTATTTGTTCCCCGCCGGCAACGCCGGAAAGACGGTCAGCCGTGACTCGACATTCGCCTCGCCGATGATCGATGTGTCGAGGGTCCCCGTCATAAGCATCCAGGGAATCGCCACCTGGCCGAATGCCTGCTTGGCATCGCCGCGGCGGGCGGCGCTGGGGCTCAGGGCGATAGCGGCCTTGATGCGCTTATCGGTGAACGAGAGGCCCGCCGCAAAACGCTGCCCGCTCACCCCCTGCGTAGTGACCGCGCCGAATGAGTGCCCGCACATGCCGATGTGCGACAGGTCCAGCCGCCCGGCCAGGGCGTGGTCGGCCAGCTTGTTCCACCGCTCTAACTCGTCAATGACGGCCGGCACATCCCCGAAGCGCAGAAGCGTGTTCTGAACACTGGCGGCCTGACGCATCGCATTGAGCCGCTGGAGAGGCGGGGCATCCCTCCAGACCGAGTCGTCGCTCCCTGGATGTTGCAGGCAAACGACGACGTAACCGCGGGCGGCCCAGTGCCGCCCAAGATACGCGTACCCCTCGCGCGAGCCCCCCAGGCCGTGGCTGAACAGGATCACCGGCCGCGGCGACTTCTCATCCGGAAGGTAAAGGCGCAGGGGAATGTCGCGCTGGCGCGCAATATCGCTGACCGTCACATCAATCGGCGGGGTGAGTACCTGCTCTTTCATGGCCAGTGGGTCATAACCTCCCGGCGCTGGCCCTGCGGCACCTGTCAGAAACCCTGCCAGAGCAACGAACAACATCGCTGAGACCCGCGTCAAACGGTTCATGGAATCCTCTCAACATTGCCGGCCCCCGCGCGGCCATCACGCGATCGCGAAGCTCAGCTCCTGCCGCCGGCGCTGCGCATCCCCTCCACCAGCCCCTGGATATTCGACACCTCCGCCTCAACGTCCGCCGTCAGCCCCAGCTTCTCCATCGTCGCCGTCGTGATCGGCCCGATGCTCGCCAGCTTCACGCCCTTGAGCTGCTCCCGATAGTCCGACCCCAGCAGTGTCGCGAAGTTCCTCGCCGTGCTGCTGCTGGTGAACGTCACCCACGTCACCTGCCGCTCCTTCAACGCCTCCAGCAGCGCGGGCGGCAGCCCGGCCGCCACCTTCGTCTCATAAACCGCCACATCCCGCACCTCGGCCGCTCCGGCCTGCTGCAGTTTCTCCCGCAACACTGGCCGGGCAATGTCCGCACGCAACAGCAGGAATCGCTTGCCCTTCGCCTCTCCCTTGTCGATCAGCGCCTCGGCCAGCGCCTCGGCCACAAAGCTCTCCGGGCACCGGTCGATCTTCAGGCACAACTCCTTCTCAATCGCCTCGGCCGTCGCATCCCCGATCGCCGCGATCTTCGCCTTCCCGAACACCCGCACATCCAGCCCAATCCGCATCAGCCGTTCCCGCGCAAACGTCACCCCGTTCCGGCTGGTGAAGATGATCCAGTCAAAAGACCCCGCCGAACGCAGCGATTCATCCACCACCTTCATGTCCGCCGGCGCGGCCAGCTCGATCGTCGGCGCTTCGATCACCCGCGCCCCAAGCTCCTCCAGCCGCATGGATAAATCGCTCGCCTGCTGCCGCGTTCGCGTCACCACGATCGTCTGCCCGAACAGCGGCCGGGTTTCAAACCAGTTGATTGTCTTTCGCAACGCCACCACCGGCCCGACAATTGTGATGGCGGGAGGGGTCAGCTTCGCCTCAGCCACCTTTCGCGGCAGGTCGCTGATCGTCCCCACCACTGTCCGCTGCCGTGGCGTCGTGCCCCACTGAATGGTCGCCGCCGGCATGTCCGCCCGCATCCCGTTCTCCAGCAGCCGCTTGCAGATCCCCGGCAATGCCTTCACGCCCATGTAGAACGCCACGCACGGCAGCTTCGCCAGCACCGCCCAGTCCACGTCCGACCCCTGTCCCGCAGCGCGCCCCCGCGCCTCCGGGTCCTGATAATCGGCCTCCTTCTCGTGCCCGGTCACCAGCGTGAAGCTCGAATTCGCATCGCGATGCGTCACCGGAATCCCCGCGTAGCACGGCGCTGCAATCGCCGACGTGATCCCCGGAACCACCTCAAACCCGATCCCCTCCGCCACCAGCGCCTCGGCCTCCTCCCCGCCCCGGCCGAACACAAACGGGTCGCCCCCTTTCAACCGAACCACCCGCTTGCCTTCCCTGGCCTTGGCAATCAGCAGCCGGTTGATCTCATCCTGCGTCATCGCGTGCCGTGACGCCTGCTTTCCCACGTAAATCGTCTCGGCCTCCGGACAGTGTCGCAGAAGCTGCGGGTTGGCCAGGTAGTCAAACACCACTACCTCAGCCCTTTCCAGAAGTTGCGCCCCGCGCAGGGTGATCAGCCCTGGATCCCCCGGTCCGGCGCCCACCAGATATACGTAACCCGTCTTACCTTTCACGATGTATGCCTTTCTGCTTGCACCTGCCGCAAGATCATACCCGCCCCATCGTTCGGCATCATACAGATCAACCTCCATGCGTTCTTGTTAATTTGGGTAATCCCTGCTTTGCCCACAGCCGATAAAGAAAGAGGACTACACGGGAGGCTGTGTATGGTTGCGCTGGAATACACCCCAAGATTGACTTGCTACGACGCCGATGAGCGGCGAATCTTCGGCCGTGTTGATACCCACTTCCAGGTCGAAGCCAGACGTCTGGACCATTCCCTCGCCGCCTTGCGCCAGAACCGGCTCGCGCTGAATGTGCGCGATCTATCCCTCAGCGGCATGTCCGGCTTGTCCAATCAGCCCCTCGAAGAGGGCGAACGCCTCGCCGTGCGCTTCCCGCCGCGCAATCACATGCCCGCCTGGATCGGCTTCGGCCGGGTTGTTCGCTGCGAACCCAGTTCCATGGGCTATCACCTCGCTGTCGAGTTCGATACGCTGCCTGCCGCCTAATCTTGAGAATCCGCCGCGACCTGCTAAGCTCCCACCCGACTTGGGAGACCTCACCACCACTTCATCGTGTCCAACCGCGCCCAACAGACTGGCCGATTGCGTCGTGCGCTGGCGCTTTGCCGTTTTCGCCCTGTTGATCCTCGTCCAGGCTGCCTGTTTCACCGGCCAATGGCGCATCGGCCGCGACAGCGCGCTCTACCGTGAGATCGCACGCAATCTCGAACAGGGAAAAGGCTATACGTTTCGCGGCGAACGCGAGAACCACGGCTACCCGGGCGCGCCCATGCTCCTGCAGGGCATCAACGCTGCCTTCGGACCGCAGGATCCGTATCGGCCGGTCGCCGCTCTGACGGTCATGACCAGCCTGAGCCTGCTGAGCCTCGTCTTGGCCTACCACCTGGTTGGCGCTTACTATCCGAAGTGGGCTGCGGTGGCCGTCGTTACTGCCCTCGGGATCAACCAGATATTCCTTAGTCAGTCCCATGAACTGCTCACGGATGTCCCTTTCCTGGCGGCAACGCTCATGGTGCTCTTCGGATTGTCCCGTCTCGATAAGGGCGCAAAGCCCATTGGCGCTTTCGTTTGCGGCGTCATGGTCGTCGCCGGAGTCGTCGCGGCTGTCACTCTGCGGCCCACGTTCTGGGTGCTGCTCGCGGCCCTCGGCGGAGCATGCGTCATCAACATTGCCCGACGACCGAAGCAGTGGGGGGGATACCTCATTGGCCTGGCGGCTGTCGCCCTCGTCGCCTTCCTCTGGATCAAGCTCGATCCCCGAACCGAAGGCGACCCCCTTGGCGGCCGCTACGAACGACGCGCCGCCGAACGTGTCCAGAACCTCGCCAACGCCCAGTCCGTCCTTCGCCTCCGCAACATCTGCGAGAAACACCTCCCCGAGGCCGTCGTCGGCATCGAACTCGGCCCGGCCGGATACCTGATCGTCGTCCTGCTCCTGGGCGGCGCTGTGCTCCTTCTCCGCGTCTCGTCCCTCTGGAGCCTGCTTGTCCTGGGAACCATCGGCATGACCGCCGTCATGGGCAGCAGGCCTCGCTATTACCTCATGGCGATGCCGCTGATGCTCCTGGCCGTCGGACTCGCTGTGGCGTGGATTTCGCAGAAGTTCAAGGACAGGCCGCGCCTGGCCGGCGCCATCATCGCCGCCTGCGCGGCCGTCGTGCTCATTCCCAACATCGTCAAAGATGTCGCGTTCGGCCTCGAACAGCATGGAATCGACAAGCAGCTCACTCGCCGCCCATTCCTCGAAACCTACCACCATTCCCTGATGCTCGGCATCGACCAGATCAGCGATGCCATCCGCCAGCAGGTGCCCGAAGGCGCGGGAATCCTCGCCCCCGAAGCCCGGATCCTCACCTTCCTCGGCGACCGTTTCGCCTACGACCCCCGCGTCGATCTGCTCAAGGACCGCGAAGAGGCGCTCTGGCCAAAAGCCCTCATCCGCTGGAACATCCAGTATTGTGTCGTCCGGGACGGCGACGAAAAGGACATGGCCGCCCTCAAACGGCTGACTGATGCCGGCCTGGTCACGATGGGCCAGGAACTGGCCACGGCCGGCCATTACCGCCTGTATCGGGTGAAGGTCCGGGGAGGCGTTTGACATGCGCATCCTCTTCGACATCACGCACCCGGCCCAGGTGCACTTTTTTAAGAACGTCATCGCCGCGCTCAAGCAGCAGGGCCACCAGGTCAAGGTCACCACCCGCAAGAAGGACGTCACCCTCGCCCTCCTCGATGGCCTGGGCATCGAGCACACCTGCCTCAGCGCCATGGGCAAGGGCCTGTTCGGCATGGGCCGCGAGCTCATGGTCCGACACGCCCGCATGCTCGCCACGTGCGTCGCCTTTCGACCCGATGTCCTCGTGGCCCGCATGGGCATCTCCATCGGTCCCACCGGATTGCTCATGGGCATGCCGCGCATCGTTTTCGAGGATACCGAGCACGCCAGACTCCAGGCCATGCTCTCCCTGCCGTTCGCAACGTGCATCTGCACCGGCGCCGGCTATACCAAAGACTATGGCCGCCGCCAGGTTCGATTCCGCGGCGTGCCCCACCTGGCCTACCTCGCCCCCAATGTCTTCACGCCCGACCCCCGACCCCTCCGCGAGCACGGCCTGGACCCCGACCAGCCCTTCATCCTCCTCCGTACCGTTGCCTGGGAGGCCGCCCATGATGTCGGCATCAAGGGCGCCAGCGAGGAACAGGTCGCCGAATACGTCCAGCGCCTCTCGAAATTCGGCCGGGTCATCATCAGCTCCGAAAAGCCCCTGCCGCCCACCCTCAAGCCCTACGAGAATCCCGTCCCCGTGCATCGCATGCTCGATGTCCTGGCCTTCTCGCAACTCTACATTGGCGAGGGCGGCAGCATGGCCGCCGAGGCCGCCGTCCTCGGCACGCCCGCTGTTTTCTGCAACCGCCTCCGCGTCGGCTATCTCGCCGCACTCGAACAGCAGTGGAATCTGACCCATAACTGCGACACCCTCGATGAAGGCATGCCCGTTGCCGAACAGTGGCTTGCCCGCCCCAACCTCAAGCAGGAATGGACCGCCAGGCGACAGCAAATGCTCGATGACAGCGAGGATGTCAACGCTTTCATGCTGAACCTCATCACCGGCGCTGCCGGCGGCAAGGGCCTCCCCTCGTGCTCCGGTGCCGGCGATCGCGCCGCCACTTCCAGCGCGGGCCGAAAACGCCTGAAACGCGCGGTCTACGCCGTTCTGATCGGCCTGGTCTTCTACTTCGTGGGCAAGAACCTCTGGCGCTGTTTCCAGGCCATCGACTTTGCGACCGTCGCGCTCAACTGGTGGGCGCTCGCCGCCGGCTTCGCCGGCCTGTGCGCGATCCGCCTCCTGGGCAGTGTCATCCTGAACCTGCTGCTCCAGGCCTTTCAGAATCCCATCTCCTACGCGCGAGGCGCCGCCATCATCTGCGCATCCTCAATGGGACGTTATGTGCCCGGGAAGATGGCCGCCATCGCCGGCGCTGTCGGCCTGCTCGTCAATTCCGGCGTCCGCATGCGCGTCGCCGTCGCCGCCCTGTTCCTCTCCACAGCACTGACGATCGTGCTCAATTCCATCGTCGCCATCGTGGCCCTCGGCCTCGCCGCGCCCGTCTCCCTCATGCCCGCCCTGCGCCAGAACGCCGCATGGCTGTGGCTGCCCGCCGCAATCATCGCCGCTGGCGGCGCGGTCTGCCTCCATCCACGCCTCTTCATCGCACTGTCCAATGCCATCCTCCGACTCCTGCGCCGACCGCCGCTCCCCGCCGAGCTGAATGCTGCGCCCTTCATGGCAGCCGTCGCCTCCATCGCTGCGCGAACCGCCTGCCTCGGCCTGAGCTTCTGGTTCGCCTCGCGCGCGGTCATGCCCATCGGCATCGATCAGTTCCCCCTCATCCTCGGGGCCGCGGCCCTGGCCTCAGTCAGCGGCTTCCTCGCCGTCTTCGTGCCCGCGGGCCTCGGCGTTCAGGAAGGCATCTACCTGCTTGTCCTCACGCAAACCCTCGGGCCGCGCGTCGGGCTCGTTGCCGTCGTATTCCGGCTGCTCCAGGTCCTCACCGATGCCGTCATGGGTGTGATCGGCCTGATTCTGCTCCGCAGGCCCGCCAAGACAGCGCAGCGCAGCGAATCAACGGCCGCCGTCAGCCAGATGCCCCATTAATGCCCGGGTAAGCTTCAATGCCCCCGCTTCGTTCAGGTGCGATTGCTCGATGAAATCCGCCCCGGCAAACTCCGCGCCCAGCTCGTCCAGCGTGATGAACCGAACCCGCCCCGCATCCGCCAGATCGCGCGTGATCCGCATGAACCGCTCCGTCGTGCCCTCCGGCAGCGTCCGGCGCAGAGGCTCCGACATCGGCAGCTCAAACAGCACCAGCTCCACGCCCGCTTCTCGGCACATCGCGATCGTGCGCCGCACCGACTCAACCATCACATCATCGAAAACGAACCTGCCATGGTCGAGCTGGCGCTGCACGTATGCCTCGACCGCCCCTGGCTGCAGCGGGTGCGTCACCAGCGACCGCCTCGCCTCCTTCTCGTCATGGGCTTTCTCCCCGATGATCGGACACGCAATCCGCACCCGCTCGCGCCTCCGCAAAAGCCCCATGCCCCATTGCCGGAATTTCTGCCGGTATCGCAACGTCAGCCAGATTCTGCCCATCTGGTTTCGCAGCACCACCGGCAGCAACGGCCCGGCCTCGACAGGATTCGCCGCGTATTCCCGCTCAAAGTCCCCGTAATCCCAGAACAGCGCGATACGGTTCAGGAACGGCTCATCGCACCGGTAATCCCGCGGCGCCAACCCGAAAACCACCATCCGCGGCTTGCGGCCGCATCGCAGAATGTAGCGCACCGCCGCTTCCGTGTCCGCCGCGTTCGCCGCCGACAACCCGTAATTCCCCACCGACCATCCCTTGCCCGATTCACGCAGCAGACGCGTTGCCTCGGGCGCGCTGATCCCCATCCGAACGCGGCTGGACCCCACAAAAACCAGCTCCGCCGGCCCCCATTTGTCCAGGCACGCCGTCAGCGATGAGTACTCCTGCAACCCCCGTGCGTACGGCATCACAACCCGCGGCGGCGCAACGTGCAGCGCCGCCTCCACCGCGAGCACGATCAGCACCGCCGCCGCGAACGCCCACGGAAACCCCGCCCGCGCTGCGCCCTGCCGTCGCGCCGCAGTCGGCGCCCCGGCCTCGGCCATCGTGGCGGCTGCCGGCTCGGCCAGCGCGCTGCCCGATCGGCACGCCGACTCAGAACTGGAAGTAGATGAAGGCCTCACCGCCATACTCTCCAAAAATCACGAATGCCAGCATGATCGCCGCGTACACGCCCGCCCGCACCGGCGCCGGCAGCCGGAAAACCAACTCGTCATCCTTGGTGATGAACACCGCCAGCTCCACGATCGCCAGCACAACGGCCGTGACGATCAACGCGTGCCGCATCGTGCCCGTGACCGGATCGTCCGTCTCAAGCCCCTGGCCCAGCGCCGCCAGCATCGTCCACGCCTGCTCCATCGACTTCACCCGGAACAGCAGCCACCCGAAGCACGCCAGGTGGAAAAACGCCACCACCCGCGCTGCCAGCCACCACTGCTCCTGCTTCTTCGTCCGCGGCCGGATCGTCCGATCCAGCCAGGGCTTCGCTGCCCGATGCACGCACAACAGCGCCCCGTGATACACCCCCCACAACACGAAGTTCCACGCCGCCCCGTGCCACAGCCCCCCCAGCGCCATCGTCAGCATCAGGTTCACGTACGTCCGCTTCGGGCCCTTCCGGTTGCCGCCCAGCGGGATGTACAGGTAGTCCCGCAGCCAGGTCGACAGGCTGATGTGCCAACG
>CAZMXI010000142.1:0-13010 GCA_964570205.1 uncultured Tepidisphaeraceae bacterium | reverse complement strand
TGATGGCCTGGCGAATCCACCAGGTGGCGTAGGTGCTGAACTTGTAGCCGCGGCGGTATTCGTACTTGTCGACGGCGCGCATGAGGCCGGTGTTGCCTTCCTGGATGATGTCCAGGAACGACAGGCCGCGATTGCGATACTTCTTGGCGATGGAGACGACCAGGCGGAGGTTGCCGCCGGACAGTTTTCGCTTGGCGTCTTCGTACTTGTTGTAGATCTTGCGGATGGCGGTGACGCGCTTGTGCAGATCCTGGGCGTTTTCCAGCACCAGGTCCTCCAGCCCTTCCAACTCCTGCTGGCAGACCTCGAGATCTTCGCCGGGCTCCTTGAGCTTCTTGAGCTCTTCGATGCGCGTCTCCAGCTCCAGCATCTTGGTGCTGATCGAGTGGAGCTTCTTCATCAGCGGCGTCACCTTGCTGGTGCGCAGCGAGAGCTCTTCCAGCAGCTTGACGCTGCGGCGGCGGCGGCGGCGGATGGCCAGCAGGAGGCCCTGGTGGTCCTTCTTGTTCCTGCTCTGGCGGAGGTTGTCCCAGTCTTCCCGGTTGCGCGAAAGCATCTGGCGAACCGTTCCCAGATTCATCGGGATGCGCTGGCCGATCGTGCTCTTGTCGGCCTGGTCTTCGGCCGTGCTGATCTTCATCGTCCGGTCGAACGGCAGATCGCCGTCATCGACCTGCTGGAGGATCTCGACGGCGGCCTGGAGGCAGTAGTCGCTTTCCAGCACGCGGCTGCGGAAGATCTTCCGTGTGATCTCAATCTTCTTGGCCAGGCCGATCTCCTGCTCTCGGGTGAGCAGGGGGATCTCGCCCATTTGCGTCAGGTACATTCGCACCGGGTCGTCGATGCGCTTGCTGGAGGCCTCGGCCAGTTCGGCTTCGAGGTTCAGGTCCAGTTCCTCGTCTTCAACCTTGAGGTCTTCTTCGGTCGGGCCTTCGCCGGGCATCAGGGCCGGCTTGGCCGCCGTCGAAGCCGCCAGCCCGACCGGCACCGTCAGCGCCGCGGCGGTCTTCCCGGCCTTGGTCGACTTCTGCTGGAATTCGCCGATATCCTGCTCGTCGATGAGCTTGATGCCCATCTCGTCGATCATCATCAGCAGGCTGTCCAGCTTGTCCGGAGAGACCACCTCGTCTGGCAGGCGCTCGTTGAGCTCGTCATACGTCAGATAGCCGCGCGACTTGCCCAGGTCGATCATCGCGGCCACGCGCGAGTCGACTTCCGCCTGCGATCCGGAGCCAATCAGGGGAGTTTCAATTGCCATTGTCCACTGTTACCACTGCTCACCACCCGAGGCCTCGCTCCTCGGGCTGCGGGCAAACGCGAAACGGGCCAAGGACCCCGGAGCCATTTCCGGTCCCTGCAACGCGATTTCGTCATTGCCTCGTAGGCCAGCGAAGGCGTTCTCGCAACGCCCTGGCCCAATGCGCGGCCCGCAGGCCACGCGAAATATCGTTTGCGGCAGCAACCACCGGTTTTCCTCGGCCGATGACGCTAAATCCGCTTCAGATTCGTTCTCGCCGCATGCTTTGCCAGCTCCAGCAACGCCTCGTCACTGAGCTGACCCCTGCCGGCCACGATCTGTCGCGCCTTCTCCTCCTGGCGCTGCCTATCGATCTCCATCTTTGCATCTCTCAACAGGAGACCGAGATCCCCTAACGCTTCGGCTTCCTGCACAAGTTCCAGCGCCAGCGTTTTCAGCCCATCGTCCGGCAAAGCCGCCACCAACTCATTCAATACAGGCTCGCCTTCGTCTCGTTGATAACTCCAGTAAACCTCGGCCAGCCTTCTCAGGTCGTCGCCGACGAAATCCTGTGTGCCCAAGCTGAGCTGTACGTCCGCCCAACGCTGGGGTTCGGCAAGCAACACACCTAGAATGTGCCGCTCCGCGTGATTGCGCGCGGTCGACACGCTTGGCCTGGCCGGCTCCGCCGCCTCAGGAACGCCCATTCTAGGCCTGGCCGCAGACGATCCTCTATGCCGCGTCCGAAACCGACTGTTCAACTCCTCTGCATCAATGCCGGTCAATCGACTGACCCGAACCAAGGCTCCGCCCCATCGGATCGGATCCACGGGTCCGGCGGATCTCGCTCCAGCCAAAAGACTTAAGTACTCTTCAATGGCCTTTTGTTGACCCGTCAGGTCGCCTTCGCGGCTGACGAATCGCTTTCGCATCTGTTTCCACGCATATTCAAGCGCATCGGTCGCACCCGACAGCATCCGTCCAAACGCCTCGATGCCGTGCTTCAGCAGGTATTCATCCGGATCTAATCCATCCGGTATCGACGCCACACCGATTTCGATCGGGTGCGTCAGGAACAACTGCACACTTCGGCCGACGGCGGCATCGCCCGCCGCATCCGCGTCGAAAAGCAGCACGATTTTGTCCGCGAAGCGTCGCAGTATCCCAACGTGCTGCTCGGTCAGGGCGGTTCCCAACACACTTACTACGTTCGATGCACCATATTGGTGCGCCATGGCCGTGTCGGTATAGCCTTCGACGACGGCGACCGTTCGCGTTTCGACGATCCTCTGCCGGGCCAGATCAAGCCCGAAGACGGCCCGGCTCTTGCTAAACAGGGCCGTTTCGGGGCTGTTGAGATACTTGGCCGGGTCTTCCGAGCCGGGCATCACCCGTCCGCCAAAAGCGATGATCTGCCCGCTTTCGGTGCGGATCGGGAACATGATCCGGCCGCGAAATGTGTCGTAGAAACCGCTGCCATTGGCCCTGGGCTTCACAAGGCCCGCGGACGCCAGCAATTCCGGCGAAAATTTCTTCATCGCCGGACTCCGCAGCAGGCCGTCCCAACCATCCGGCGCGAAGCCCACCGCAAACCGTTTGAGGGTGTCGGCGGTGAAGCCGCGTTTGGCCAAGTAGTTCCTGGCGGCAGCGCCCTGTTCCGGGTGCTGTAGCGAGTTTTCAAAGAACCGGCAGGCCGCCGAATGCGCGTCCAGCAATGCCTGTCTCTGTCCGTGCGCCTGTGAGCCGCCGAACTGAGGCAGCTCGATATTCGCCATGCGTGCGAGCGTTTCCAGGGCTTCCTTGAACTCGACCCGGTCGCGCCGCATCACGAAATCTATCGCCGTACCGCCGGCCTTGCAGCCGAAGCAGTAAAACGTTTGCTTACCGGGACTCACATGAAAAGACGGTGTCTTTTCCTGATGAAACGGGCATAGTCCCAGGTAGTCTTTTCCTCTTCGCTTCAGGGCGACGCTCTGGCTGATCAGCTCAACCAAGTCGGTTGCCTGAAGGATCTGGGCCCTGAAGTCAGTCGCCATACTGATAACGGTCTCTTAACAACCTGCGCCGTGACCATCTTATCGGCCCACTTCCGCCCCTTCATCGGAAGCCGCCTGCGTCACCCGACCGAACTGACAACGATCGCTGCTATAAATCATTTGTTGTCAAGACTTAAGCAAGCAGCACGAGGCAGATGCGCAAATATACCCGGTGTTATCGAACCGGTCAAATCCAGCACTAATATTTCGACATAGATGTTACATTTTCGCAATCTTGACGCAAGGCCTTGGAATCGTCCCATAACGCGCCGCTCGCATGGCTGTTACAGACCGGTCATTTTCTCCAGAATAGCGGCGACTCGTTCCGCGCGCGTTGCCATCTTGGGGGCGGTTGTTGCAGTGGTGCATCGTCCAAGCGCTCCGCCGCCGATTCCTGTCACCGCCATCGCGAGTTGGTGGTGGAGAGTCGTCGGGGAGGGCTTGGGATTCAGTTGAGTCCCGTTGATCCGTTCCAAGAGGAGGGACAGCCCGAAGTCACCCGTTTCGTAGGGATTGGGCTCGCCAGCGACTGGCCGGGTGGTGGCAAACAGCGGTCCGGCTCGACTTGCCTGCCCTGTTGGAGGCTTCGTCAGTTCCGACAAGAGGTAGGCGCGCCGCCACAAGCCATCATCATATCTCAATTTTTCCAGGCGATGCGATGCAGCTTGTGTTGTCTCCAGGGCCGCAGCGTGGCTGAGCGGCGCCAGGGCCGATGCCAGAATTGCCTGCGTCGCTCGCGCTGACGCCAAGACATCGACCGACTCGCGCATCGACTGCGGCAGCATTGCGGGCGTTCCGCTCAACTCATACGCGGTCTGCCAGAGTCCCGCGGCCAGGTCGGGGCTTCGCAGCCGGAGTTGCAGCAGACGGTCGATCGCGCGATTCGACGTGACCCGCAGCAGATTCTCCTCAAGCACATCGAACCCGAGAATCATCGCATATATGCAGTTGCGGTAATCGGTGGTGTCCAGCCGGACCAGCCTGACCGGCTGGTCGTCATCCGGCGGTGTCACCAGCGTCGCCCACGCCCCATTGGGCGCCTGCTGCTGGACCAGCCATCGCGTGGCCCTTGCGGCAGTGCGGCGTGTTGCCTCATCCTGATCCTGCCGTAGCTGACCATCGAGCATGGACAACAGCATTCCGAGGCTGGCGCACGTCTGCGACCGGTCCGCCATGAAACGGTCCACCTCCCGCCGTGCTGGTGCCGTGCCGAACACCGCCGTGCCCGGTATCCGCCCGCTGGGCAACTGTGCTGCGGCCATCCCCTTGGCCACCATCCGTGCTGCTTCGAGGTATCGAGGCTCGTTGAGGCGCTGGCCGGCCATCCACAACACCAACCCGGCCGCCGGCGTTGATGTGGGCTCGTAACTGACCAGCGCGGCGCCGCGAGGCAGGCCCGCCTGCTCGCCCGCGTCAGCCGGCCATGCCCAGCCGTAGCGCCGCTTGACCGCAGACTCGATCAGCGCATCGCATTCCCGGCGCAATTCTCCGACGGCCGGGCGGCTGGCGGGTTCGGCGGCTCGCACCTCGCGCACAAGTCCCGTCCAATTCGCGAATAACACGAAAAAGGGAAGGAGCAACCGCGTGGGGCCTTGCGGAATCACCATGACCAGTCGATTATACCCGGCTCGGAACAGGACGCATCAGTTCCGTGCAGCAGGCGAGGAAGCGGATGTCCATGCAACGATTCACGCTCGAGTTTCACACCGAGGGCAACACCGACATCATCAATGTATCGCCGGAACTGACGAAGCGTATCGCCGACCAGCGAGGCTCGGGCCTGATCAACCTGTTTGTAGTCGGCTCGACCGCAGCGCTGACCACCATTGAGTACGAGCCCGGCCTGGTGAAGCACGACCTGAAGCGCGTCTTTCAGGAACTGGTTCCCGACGATGCTCCCTACGAGCATGAGGCCACATGGAACGACGATAACGGCCATTCTCACATCCGCGCAGCGCTGGTAGGCCCGGAATTGACGATTCCCTTCGCCAACGGCAAGCTCATGACCGGGGAGTACCAGCAGATCATCCTGATCGATTTCGACACCAGCCCGCGGCGGCGGACCGTCGTCGTCACGGTCCTGCCATAACACCCGGTCATCGATTGGCTTGCGACGCTCGGTGAAGGAGCAGGCCAGAGGGGCGCAGCAATGCGCATCTGCTATCATCGCAAGCGTAATCCTGACACAGAGCGGGCAGGTGTTGATGAGCGGTGACAACGATGTGGTGGCGGTGATCGATGCGGCGCGGCGGGGAACGGGGCGCCCGCCGGTGTTCGTTGCGCGCGAGCTGACCAAGGTCTACCATATGGGGGAGGTGGATGTGCATGCCCTGCGCGGGGTGGACCTGGAATTGTACGAAGGGGAATTCGCGGTTCTGCTTGGTCCATCGGGCAGTGGCAAATCCACGCTGCTGAACATCATCGGCGGCCTGGATGTGCCCAGCAGCGGGACCGTGAACTATCGGGGGCAGTATCTGACCGCCTATGACGATGGCACGCTGACCCGCTACCGCCGGCAGCACGTGGGGTTCGTGTTCCAGTTCTACAATCTGATTCCCAGCCTCACGGCGAGGGAAAACGTCGCGCTGGTGACGGAGATATCGAGAGACCCGATGCCCCCGGAGGAGGCGCTGGCGCTGGTGGGGCTGAGCAATCGGATGGACCATTTCCCCTCTCAGATGTCCGGCGGCGAGCAGCAGCGCGTGGCGATCGCCCGGGCGGTTGCAAAGCGGCCGCAGGTGCTGCTGTGCGATGAGCCCACGGGCGCGCTGGATGTGCATACGGGCGTGGTGGTGCTGGAGGTGATCGAGCGGGTCAACCGCGAATTGGGCACGACGACGGCGGTGATCACCCACAATGCCGTCATTGCGCAGATGGCCGACCGGGTGATTTCGCTGTCGGATGGACGGATCGCCGGCATTCATCGCATCGAGAAGCGCGCGACGGCGAAGGATCTGGTCTGGTGACCCATGGCAGCGCTGAACCGCAAGCTATTCCGCGACCTGATGCAGATGAAAGGCCAGAGCCTGGCCATCTGCATGGTGATGGCCTGCGGCGTGGCGACATTCGTCATGTCGCTGACGACGTTGCGTTCGCTGGAAGACAGCCAGCGCGGCTATTACGAGCGGTTTCGCTTTGCGGAGGTGTTCGCGCAAGTGAAACGGGCGCCGGCCAGCCTGGCGGAGGAGATCGCCGCCATTCCCGGGGTGGCCCAGGTTCAGACGCGGATCGTACGAGATGTGACGCTGGATGTGCCGGGCATGGCCGAGCCGGCGGTTGGGCGGATCATCTCGCTTCCGGAGTACGGGCGCCCCGTGCTGAACGATCTACACCTGCGCGCGGGGCGGTATATCGAACCGGGGCGCACCGGCGAGGTGCTGGTGAACGAGGCCTTTGCGGCGGCGCACGGGTTTCGGCCGGGGGACACAGTGCGGGCGATCCTCAACGGCCGGTTGCAGGAGCTGCGCATCGTCGGCATCGCGCTGTCGCCGGAGTACGTGCTGTCGATCCAGGGGGGCTCATCGCTGCCGGACGACAGGGGGTTTGGCGTTTTCTGGATGGGTTACGAGGATCTGGCCAACGCCTTCGACATGGATGAGGCGTTCAACGATGTGGCGCTGTCGCTGTTGCCGGGCGTCGAAGAGCAGGAAGTGGTCAGACGTCTGGATCGCCTCACTGACCGCTACGGGGCGATCGGAGCCTACGGCCGGATCGACCAGATATCCCACCGGTTCCTGTCGGATGAAATCCGCTCGCTTCGCGGCATGGCCATGATCGTGCCGACCATCTTCCTGGGCGTGGCGGCGTTCCTGCTGAACGTGGTGATGTCGCGGCTCATCGGCACGCAGCGGGAGCAGATTGCCGCGTTGAAAGCGTTCGGCTACAGCAGGCTGGAAGTGGGTCTGCACTACATGCAGTTCGTGCTGGCGATTTCGCTGGTGGGTTCCGTCATAGGCGTGGGCGTGGGCTTATGGCTGGCCAAGGGCCTGACCGGGCTCTACGCGCAGTTCTATCGTTTTCCGGCCTACCGGTTCAGCATCCAGTCAACGATCCTCCTGGCCGGGCTGGGCACCGCGGCGGGCGCGGCGGTGCTGGGGACGCTGGGCGCGGTTCGCCGGGCGGTGGTCTTGCCGGCGGCGGAGGCGATGCGTCCGGAGCCCCCGCCGACTTACCGCGCCACGCTCGTTGAGCGCCTGGGGCTGCAACGGTTAATGGCGCAGCCGGCCCGCATGGTGCTGCGGCACCTGGAGCGCCGGCCGCTCAAGGCGGGGCTGTCGGTGCTGGGCATCGCGATGGCGGTGGCGGTTCTGGTGCTGGGCAGTTTTCTCACGGATGCCCTGGACTACATGATCGAATTCGGCTTCTTTGTGCAGCAGCGGCAGGACGTGTTGATCAGCTTCGTCGAGCCCACTTCGGCCGAGGCGCTGCACGACGTGAGGAGACTGCCGGGGGTTCTGCACGCCGAGCCGCTGCGCAGCGTGCCGGTGCGGTTTCATGCCGGCAGCCGGTCTCGGCGCGGGGCCATCACCGGGCTGGCGTCCGATGCGCAGTTGTTGCGGGTTGTTGACGAGCGGATGCAGCCGGTGCGACTTCCGCCGGCGGGGCTGGTCATGTCGGACAAGCTGGCCGAAGTGCTTGCCGTCCAAGTGGGCGACGAGGTGCGGATTCAGGTGATGGAAGGCCGGCGGCGGCTGGAGACCGTGGCGCTCGCGGCTATCGTGAAGGAATATGCGGGCACCAATGTGTATATGAACATTGATGCCCTCCGCGGAGTGCTTCAGGAGGGCGATACGCTCTCCGGCGCGCTGCTCTCGGTGGATGCCCCGCGGATGAACGACCTGTACCGCCAGCTCAAGCGGACGCCCCGCGTGGCGGGGGTGAGCGTGAAGGACGCGGCGGTGCGCAGCTTCAACGAGACGCAGGCGCAGAACCAGCGGCAGATACAGTTCTTCAATGTGGTCTTCGCCTGCATTATCGCGGCGGGCGTGGTATACAACACGGCGCGGATATCCCTGTCGGAGCGCAGCCGGGAGCTGGCGACGCTGCGGGTCATCGGCTTCACGCGGGGAGAGATTTCGGCGATCCTGCTGGGCGAGCTGGCCGTCCTTACGCTGCTGGCGCTGCCGGTGGGGATGGCGCTGGGGTACGGTTTTGCGGCGTTGTCGAAGCTGGCGTTCGATTCCGAGTCGTTCCGGATTCCCCTGGTGGTCAGCCGCCATACGTACGGATTCTCGGCGTTGGTGGTGATCCTGGCCGCCATGGGCTCGGGGCTGCTGGTTCGGCGGCGGCTGGACCACCTGGACCTCGTGGCGGTGCTCAAGAGCAAGGAGTGAGCGGCGGTGAAGCGATGGCTGAAACGCATCGTGTGGGTGTGCCTGGTGCTGGCCGCGGCCGCGCTGCTGGGGTATGCGTTCATCGCAGCTCCGGTGGAGGTGGACTTGGCCCGGGTGGATCGCGGGCCGATGCGCGTCACGGTTGACCAGGAAGGCAAAACACGCGTCAAGGAACGCTATGTGATTTCGGCTCCGCTGGCGGGGCAGTTGCAGCGGATTCCATGGGAGGCGGGCGACCCGGTGAAGGCCGGCGAAACGGTGCTGGCGGCCATCCACCCGGTGGCGCCATCGCTGCTGGATGTGCGGGCGACCGAGGAATCGACAGCGCGGGTGCGGGGGGCCGAGGCGGCTCTCCAGCGAACGGAACCGGCCATCCTGCGGGCGCAGGCGGAACTGGCGCAGGCACGGACCGAGCTGGCGCGGACGCGGGAGCTTGCGGATTCGGGCGTGGCATCTCCGCAGGAACTGGAGGACAAGTCGCTTCTGGTCAAGGTGAAGGAGGCGGAACTGAAGTCCGCCCGGTCGGCGCAGGATGTGGCCCGGTTCGAGCTGGAACAGGCGAAGGCCGCGCTGGTGCGCATGACAACGCCGAGCGCCACCCAGCCGGCGGCATTTGAGATTCTCTCCCCGATTGATGGGCAGGTTCTGCGCGTGATCCAGGAAAGCGCTACGCCGGTGATACCCGGTGCCCAACTGCTGGAGGTGGGCGACGTCAGCCAGATCGAGGCCGAGATTGACGTGCTGTCGCGCGATGCCGTGAAGATCCGGCCGGGCGCCAAGGTGTTTTTCGAGCGGTGGGGCGGCGAAGCGCCGCTGCAGGGAACAGTCTGGAGGGTGGAGCCTTCCGGATTCACCAAGATCTCGGCGCTGGGCGTGGAGGAACAGCGGGTGAATGTGATCGCCGACCTAACCGTGCCGCCCGGGCAGCGTCCGCCAGGCGATTACTATCGCGTGGATGCGCGCATCGTGGTCTGGGAACGCTCGGACGTGCTGAAAGCGCCCACCGGGGCGCTGTTCCGCCAGGGCGAGCGGTGGGCGGTGTATGTCGTCCAGGATGGCAGGGCCGTGCGGCGCACGGTGCAGATCGGACGGATGAACGGTCTGGAAGCGGAGGTGCTGGATGGCCTGACCGTGGGCGAACAGGTGATCCTGCACCCCAGCGACAAAGTCGAGGATGGCGTGGGGGTGACGCCAAGGCCGCAGGAATGAGCTGATCCTGTGCGATCGGCGTCAAATCCCCACTGCAATCCGAATGGCCTCGCGCTTCTGGCGGTATGCATCGTCGGTCATGACGGGCTTGGCGTCGGTGGTGGACACCGCTCGATCGAGCGGCACCCAGCTCTTGCACCCGGCATAGGCCGGCGTGTTCTCGATGTCCATCGGCCGGTCGAGTTCAAATGCGCGCACCAGCAGCAGATATATCGGTTTTTCGGGCCGGTAATCGAAGCGCATGTCGATCAGCGGAGCGGTCCAGACATGCTGGTCGTCAATCGCATCCATCTGCCGCCGCGAGTGGAGCTGGATGATGTCCGTCACTGCGGCCGCCGCCGAGAGCGTGATGCGGGCCGGCTCGGCCGATGCCGGCTCAAATCCCGGCCGGTCGACCTCCTTGAGCATTTCGGGTTTCTGATGGAGGAAAGTCGGGAAGAGCAGGAATTGCCGGTGCTCCACCTCGAACTCACCGGCCGACTCGTGGATCCCGCCCTTGCGCAGCAGCAGGATCTGCCGGCCGCGATGCAGGGCATGGCACACCGAGGCCCATTCCTTCAGGCCGACGTCGAGGTGGGCGGGAAGTGTCATCATGGTCCGTTACCAGCCGATCATAGTGCAGAAAGCCGAGGGACATCGGCAATCACCCGCCCGATCCGCTCCGGGCTCAGCTCGTGCAGCGAGTTGACCACCAGATGCGCCCGTTGCGTCAACGCGTCCACATCGGCGGTGCCGGTCAGGCCGATGGCGGCCATTCCTGCCCGACGTGCGGCATCCAGGCCGACCGGGGCATCCTCCACCACCGCGCACTGCGACGGCGGCAGTTTCAGCTTGCGGGCGGCCGCCAGGAAGACCTCCGGGTCCGGTTTGCCGTGTTTGACCTCGCCGCCATGTACCGTCGCGGATATGCAACCGCTCGCCGCCAGCGACCGCTTCACCAGCTTCACATTCTCCACCGGTCCGGATGAGCCGATCGCCAGCAGAAAACCCGCATCGTGAAGCGCGACGATGAGGTCGCTTGCGCCGTCCATCTCAGGAAAGCTGGTGGCGAGCAGGTCGCGATAGGCGGCTTCCTTCTCGCCGTCAAATGCCGCCACCTGGTCATCGGTGAACCGTCCCGGCCAGAGCTGCCGGATGATTTCCCGACTCGTTCGCCCGAAAGTGGAGGCGAATTCCTCTTCGCTCATCCGCAGGCCATGCTTCGCGGCCACGGTCCGCCACGATTCAAAGTGCGTGCGATAGCTGTCCACCAACACGCCGTCCATGTCGAAGATCACGCCCATGTGCATGCTCGGAGTATCGCGAGGGCAGCCGCGGGTGACAAGTCGTCGGCATTCTGATGACTATGAATGTTCCTGGCGATCCAGCGCTTCTGTCGGCGGCACATCGCCGGATTCATCCGGTTCCCTGCCCATGCACTCCAGCAGCGCCTCGGGCTCGCTGAATGAGCTCAGAAACTCCTGAATCTGGCGGGAGGCCGGTATGAACTGCTCCACGTCCACGTGTTCGGACTCAAGGAGTGTGGACCATGCCTCCGCGATTTGCTCCTTTGTCTCCTTCGGATCTGCATCAGCGTCTGCGGCGCATGCCATGATTGACGCCTTCAGGAATGACTGCAAGGTAGTCTCCAATGCGGGTTCCGGGGTCAGGCCTCGCTCAGCGCACCATTGGCGGATCTTCTCCAACAACCTGTGCGCACTCCCGGCCACGGCGGCATCAAATGCGGCCAGGTCCTCCTCGTCCGGCTCATCCAGGTCCTCCAGTTCATCCTCTCCGTCGAGCATCTCGTCGCCGGCAGTTCTGAACGTGTAATGTACATCCGGCCGACTGAGAAACTCGTCCATCGACCCGATCAGCCTTCGCCTCAGATCGCTGACGAGGCCAACATAATGAAGCTTGCCTCCTTCCCAGCCAAAATCACTCATGTCCGGTTCTTCCGGCATGGGCGCGAGCATCGCCACCCACCGATCAAAATGATACGGCAGGCGGAATCCGTTCTTTTGCGCGAATGCGATTCCTCCCGCCACGAGGTTACGAGCTGTCTGCGGGTCCAGGCTCGCCGGCTGTGCGCTCAACCCCTCCTTCATGCGTAACAACACGTCGCGGAACTCCACCCCACTCATGTCCAGGCGGCCCCAGGCATCCTTCAGGCCGCAGCACCAGAGGTCCACCAGGAAGACCCCCATTGCCAGGCCGCCGTCCGGCATTTCTTTGCGCATCACCAGCTCCAGAATGCCATCTTCCTTCCAATTGGGATTGGCATAGCACCTCACCGGCAGCCGCTGGTCCGCCAGGATGTCATATCTCGACCGGTTGGCGCGCCTGCGGGCCTCCATCTGCTTACGTTTGCGCTTCAGGCGGTCTCGTTCCTTCTTGTTGGCCATCATTCTCTCCTGCTGCGCCCCAGCTAAGGGGCTGAATTCTACCTCGTTCGGTCCCGCGGCGGCCCCGGAGAACTTGCTCGCGCCACCGGGATTCTCCGCGCTTGTGGCCGGCCGGCGAGGTACAATACCGGCCACTGGGTCCCGTTGAAAGGAGCGCGCCATGCTGCGGCATCTGACGCTTGCGGGGGCGATGCTGGGTGTTTTCTGCGTTGTTGCCTCGCCGGCCGCCAAACCCCCACCCGAGGCATCTCTGGGCAACGGCATGATGGCGTTCACGCCGCCCCCGGAGCCCTGGAAGCTCGCCAGTGCCCCGGCCAACAACTTGACCGCTTTCTATCAGTCGCCCACCGGATCCAGCGTCATGCTTGTCGCCATGGTCGGCGGCGGCGCGCCCCGGGATGAGACGCGGGCCAAGATCATGCGCAAGTCTGTTGTTGACCAACTCAAGGCCAACTTCCGCCGCAAGGGCCACGAAATGCTAATCGAGCCTCGCGAAGAGGCTGTCGATCGCTTCTGGCTGGTCGTCCGCGAAAAGTACAGGAAGGACGCCGGCACCGTCGAGCAGTGGCATTACTATCGCACGCTGCAACCGCATCTGTGCGCTGTCACGCTGATCACCTACACCGAGAATGAACAGGAGCTCAAGCAGGCGCGCGACCTCGCCGAGGCCGTCGCCCTCAGCGCGCGGCTCGTCGATAAGACGGCCGAACCCGCGCCGCCGCCTCCGGATCCCGACAGGGCGGTGGGGGAATGGATCAACCCCGACACGCCCGCCGCCTTGGCGGCCAAAGCCGACATCGCCGCCGCACAG
>CAZMXI010000141.1:10137-13023 GCA_964570205.1 uncultured Tepidisphaeraceae bacterium | reverse complement strand
GGTGGCCAAGGGCACGTATTGCTTCGACCACTCGGCCGGCGCGGATGCGCATGCGAACTACGAAATCCGCACGATCGACGGAGCGGGCAACGGGTCGGCCAGAGTTGCGTTTGCACCGGCGGCGGGGCGGGCGGCCAACATCATCGACGACGCCGAGTTGAAGACCGACGGCTCGTGGAAGCCGGTCAAAGAACTTCCCGCCCACGCCGGCACGCTGATCGCCGCCAATGAGAAGGGGGCTTCGATCGAGGTGGCCGTTGAAGGTGACCGGGTGCTGGTGTTGTCGCGGCTTGGGGCGGATTGCGGCCGGTTTGCCGTGAGCATCGATGGAGGGGCGGGCGAGGTGGTTGATACGTATTCGGCCGACGACATCTGGGGCGTCTGCGTGTGGCGGGGCGGGCTTCCGGCTGGCCAACACACGCTGCGGATCACGGTCCTGGGCGAGCACAATCCGCTATCGGCGGGAATCAAGGTTTACCTGGATGGACTGCGCATCGAGCATGTTGATAAGCCGGGCGATCGCCCGTGAAGTTATTTGAGCTGCTGGCGCAACAGGTCCATGATTGCGGTTTCAGCCGCAGCGCGGGCGGCGTCGCCCGGGCCGCGCAGCGGGATGCGCTGAAGCACGGTCTTATCGGGCATCTTCAGGATCACCTCGACATGCGCGGCGGCGCCCTCGCCTTTCAACTCGCTGATGGCGATGACCCAGTTGGCCTCGGCCAACCTGGCGGCGGCTTCGGCGATCTGGCGCAGGTCATTGCCTTGGCCGCCGACCGACTTGCGGAGCTTCTGCATGGTCGGCGCGACGTAAGCGCCGGCGAGGACCTGATCGGCGCTGGGCGCGCCGTCGATCGCGGCGGCCACGCTACCGCCGGTGCCCACCTCGGCGATGGCCAGGGTTGCCCGCCGCTGGCGGAGCAGGGCGAGCACGTGTTCTTCGAGCGTGGTCTCATCCTCGGCATAGACGTATGGCCGAAGCGCATCGGCGACTTGCCGGCGGAATTCGATGAGCTGCGATTCGCGTTCGGGGCCGTTGCCGGGCAGGGTGAAGGTGAAATCGACGCGGCCGCCCTCGAAGGTCGATCCGGTAATCAATCCATCGGGCAGCTTCACCTTTTCGTGAATGGTTTGGCTGATCTGCGACTGGCCGATGCCGACGAAGCGGATCATGACGGAGGGCCCGGGCTGGCCGGTGCCGAACTTTCGGCCGAGGTAGGGTGCCAGCTCAAGCTGCACCATGGGCTGAAGCTCGCGAGGCGGGCCGGGCAGGGCGACGACCACTGCAGCATCGGCCTCGAACACGAGGCCCACGGCGGTGCCGCCAGCGCTGTTGAGATACGTGCCCTTGACCGGCGCGCGGGCCTGCTTGCGGAGGTTGGGGCGGATCTGGTCGCGTGGCGTGCCGAATCGCTTTTCCATGCGGGCGATGACATCGGGGTGCTCGCGGAGTTCGATGCCGGTGAATCGCGCCAGAGCGTCGGCCGTCACGTCATTGTCGGTGGGGCCGAGGCCGCCGGTGACGATGACGAGCTTCCCCCTGGCGACGGCGAAGCGCAGGGCGGCGGCGATATCGTGCTCGTGGTCATCGACGGTCATGGCGCCGACGCAGTTAAGGCCCAGCGGCCGGAGCGTGCGGGTGATAAAGGGTACATGGGCGTCGGGGAATGCGCCGGCCAGCAGTTCGCCGCCGGTGACGATGATGAAGTAGTCCACCGTCGGCCGCGTGGCCGGGGCCGCGCCCGATGCCAGCGGTGAGCACGCGGTCATGGCGAGGATGAGCACGGCGAACGCAAGTCGAATCATGAACGCCTCACGGAAGGGGTGTGGCCGTCGGAGCGGAGTTCGTCTTCGAAAACTCCGCCGGTTGTCAGCGGGGACAATGTATCGACGGATGCCGACGAAGTGAAGGGCGTCGGAAACGGGATGGGGTGACGCCGGGAGGCCGGCCGCGATTGACAGAATGCACGCATCTGACACAATCCCGCCCATGGACGATGCACTTTCCCGAGTCGATTCGTTCTCACCAACCAACTCATCAATACCCGGGAGGTCTGGAGGGCGTTGGCTTCGCCGTTTTGTGCCATGGGCGTTCGGATTGTGCGCTGCAGTCGGCATCGTGGTAGCGGGCAGGGCGTCAGCGCAGGAGATGGTTGTAGCGGATGCGGGGGTGTCTGCTTATCAGATCGTCACGCCGGACAAGGCCTCGCCCGCCGAAGCCTACGCGGCTTCTGAACTTCAGACCTATCTGGCCGAGGTGTCGGGCGCCAAGCTGCCCATCGTGGTCGAAGGCAAGGCGGCAGCCGGGCCGGCGTTCTATATCGGGAAGTGCCATCGTGTCGGCGAAGAACTGCGGGCGCAGGCGGCGAAGTTGGGCACGGATGGCGTGTTCATCAAGTCCGAGGGGAACGATTTCATCCTGTTGGGCAGGAACGACCGCGGCCAGGTGTACGCGACCTACGTATTCCTGGAGCGCTTTTGCGGGTGCCGATTCCTGGCGCCCGATTGCACGGTCACGCCTCGAAAGCCCAGGCTGGCACTGCCGCGGATCGACTATTCCTATGCGCCCCCGTTCGTCTATCGCGATGAGCTCTATTATGACGTGGCCGACTGGCAGTTCGCCGCCCGGCTGAAGTTGAACGGCGTCAACATCCGGCCGCTCGTCGGCCAGCCCGTGCCCGACACCCAGGGCAGGTTCACCGGCGTGCTGATCTGGCCGTTCGTCCACACCGCCGCAGGCTTGGTCCCTGCACAACAGTACTTCGCCAAGCATCCCGAGTACTACAGTCTCGTCGGTGGCAAACGCACCGCCGAGACCATCAGCGGCCAGTTGTGCTTCTCGCACCCGGACGTCATCGAGATCGCCAAAGCCCAGGCCCTCAAATGGAT
>CAZMXI010000141.1:0-10127 GCA_964570205.1 uncultured Tepidisphaeraceae bacterium | reverse complement strand
ACTCACCCCCAGCCTCACCGCCGTGGATATCTCGCAGAACGATGCGTGGCCAGGCCGATGGGGTGCGTGCGAATGCGAGCGGTGCATGGCCATCGTCAAGGAGGAGGGCGCTCAGCACGGCACCATCCTGCGGCTGGTGAACGCCGTCGCCGATGCGGTGAAGGCGAAATACCCGGACAAGTACGTCGAAACTCTCGCTTACCAGTACTCCATCGCCGCGCCCAAGGTCACCAGGCCGCGCGACAACGTCATCATCCGCCTTTGCCACCACGCCTGTTACTTCCACGGCATCGGCGATGAGGAACTGAGCAAGCCCTATCGGGCCGCCATCGACGACTGGCGCAAGATCGCCCGGAACATCTGGATATGGCATTACGGCGTCAACTTCTGGAATTACCTGGCGCCGACGCCCAACCTGAATTCGCTGGTTGATGACATCCGCTACTACGCCGCCCACGGCGTGAACGGCGTGATGGTGCAGGGCAACCTGCAGGGGCCGGGTTCCGAGCTGTCCGGGCTTCGCCAGTATCTCGTGGCCCAGTTGCTGTGGGATCCAAACCTGGACCCCATGGAAGTCCGGCTCGATTTCTGCAAGGGCTACTACGGAACCGCATCCGACGATGCGATGGAATTCCTGGCCCTGATGGATGAATTCGGAAGGCAGATCAAGGTGCATATCCCGATGAACGGATGGCACCCGCAGGAGATCACCCCGCCCGAGTTTGTCGCCAAGGGCCTGACAATCCTCAACAGGGCGTACGGCAGGACCGAAGACCGTGCAATTCGCAATCGCGTGGAGAAACTGCTGGTGCCGCTGTGGCACCTGCAACTGAGTTGGCCGGAGCGGTACGGCCTGCGGATAGAGGATGCCCCAGCGCTGCTGGCCCGGTTCAAGGCGGCGATCGAGACCAACCGGATCACCCACTCCAACGAATGGTCGCCGAGCACCGGCTTGCTCGCCGCCTACGCCAAGAGGTATGGGGCGAAGACCCCTTGAAGGCGAGGGGGAACCGTCGCCGTTTTGGCCGCCTGCGGACCCGGAACAGGGTAGCTGCCGCTTCTGCCCGGGCGAGGGGCCGAAACACGGCTTCAGGGCGCCGGGGGAGGATTTGGAGGAAAGTGCGCTGGGTTAGGTGAACATTCGGATTATCATCGAGTACAATAGAGTGCGAGCTCTGTTTATGGCCAGGCAACAGACACCCATATGACGGGAGCGAACAGGTGGGCGCCGTCCACCGTCTTGTCTGCGATCGGGTCACCCTTCACACTCAGCCGGAGTATCACACATCATGTCGCGAAAGTACGCGTACTCTTACGACCGCGAGGATTTCGTCGGCTCGTACGACACCCCGGAACAGGCGTTTGCCGACGCGGTCGCCGGAACCGAAGGCGTATCGAGCCCGCCCACGAGCATTTATATCGGGACGATCGTCGATGCGGACCCGCAGGCGCATGATCATGCCCGGCAGATCGTGGATGCGATGAGCCGCCGGGCCCACGTGGACTACGGCGAGAGCGCCTTCAACTACCTGAGGCACGTCAGCCGCGAGCAGGTGAAGGAACTGGATGATGGAATCGGGGAGACCATCCTGGCCTGGCTGAAACGGCATGAACTGATGCCGACGTTCGTGCAGGTGCGGGCCATCCGGGAGTTTCCGGTGGCGTTGCCGAGCTTTGCGCCGGCGCCCAGGGCCGAGAGCCCCGCCCCCGCCCAGCCGGTTGACTCGCTGGGGATGTAGGCGGGCGACGGCGGGAAACGACCTGAAAAGCACAAGCGCGGCTCGTGTTGCGCGGGCCGCGTTCTTTTTTTGGATCAGGGACCAGGCGGGGCCGGCCTTGATTGCGGAGGCCGGCTGTTCAACAATCCCGCCATGTCAGAAGGTCTTCCGCGAACTCTGGCCACGATCGAGCGGGGCATGGCCGAGGGTCTGCACGTGGGGGCGCAGCTTTATGTAAGCCTGCACGGGCGGGTGGTGGCGGATGTGGCGGTGGGACGGGCGTCGGCGGCCGGGTCGATGCGCACGGATACGCTGATGTTGTGGCTGTCATCGACCAAGCCGATCGTGGCGGTAGCCATTGCGCAGTTGTGGGAGCGAGGGAAACTGGGGCTGGATGATGCGGTGTCGCGGCATATGCCGGAGTTCGCGGCAGAGGGGAAGGAAGGGGTGACGATCCGCCACCTGCTGACGCACACGGGGGGGTTCCGGCCATCGGCGAGCAACTGGTCGAAGGGCTCATGGGACCAGATCATCGCCCGGATCGCCGGCGCGCCGCTGGAGAGCGGGTGGGTTCCGGGGCGGAAGGCGGGTTATCACGTGGCGTCAAGCTGGTTTATCCTGGGGGAACTGATCCGGCGGATCGACGGCAGGCCGTTTGACGAGTACGTCCGGTCGGAGATCTTCCTGCCGCTGGGAATGATCGATTCGTGGGTGGGGATGAGTCCGACAGCGCATCGTGCTTACGGCGAGCGGATTGGCCTCATGCACGACACGGCGAGAGGCGAGGCGCGGCCGCACAAGGACTGGGACACGCCGGAAGCCGCGGCGGCGTGCCGGCCGGGGGGCAATGGTCGGGGCCCGATCCGTGAGTTGGGACGGTTCTACGAGATGATGCTCGCGCACGGGCGGATGGGCCATGCGCGGATCATTTCACCGCAGACGGTGGAGGCGATGACGGCGAGGCATCGTGTGGGGATGCTGGATGAGACGTTTAGACATGTGATCGACTGGGGGCTGGGGTTCATGATCAACTCGGCGATGTATGGGTGGGAAACAGCGCCTTACGGCTTCGGCCCACACGCATCGCCGAGGGCGTTCGGCCATGGGGGGGCTCAGTCCTCGGGCGCATATGCTGATCCGGAACATCAATTGGCCGTCGCGTATGTCTTCAATGGTACGCCCGGGGAACGCCGGCACCACGAGCGGATCCGGCCGCTGAATGCGGCGATTTATGAGGATATGGGGTTGGTGCGATGAGCGGGACGGGCTCGATCCAATCCGGCCGGGAGGCCCGCGCGGGGCTGGGTTTCGGCCTGGCGGCGTATCTTTCGTGGGGGCTGGTGCCGCTGTATTTCAAGCAGGTGTCGAGCATTGCCCCGATCCAGGTCCTGGCGCATCGTGTGATCTGGTCGGTGGTGTTTCTGGCGGCGCTGCTGTCGATGCAGGGACGGTGGCGGGAACTGGTTGCGACAGTGCGGTCGCGGCGGACGTTGGGCGCGCTGGCGCTGACGACGATCCTGATCGCCAGCAACTGGCTGGTGTTCATTTATGCCGTGTCGAACAACCTGGTGCTGGAGGCATCCCTGGGGTACTTCATCAATCCGCTGGTGAATGTAATGCTGGGGATGGTGTTCCTGCGGGAGCGGCTGCGGCGGTGGCAACTGGCCGGTGTGGCGTTGGCGGTGGTCGGGGTGGGCAATCTGGCGGTCATGGCGGGGCAAGTGCCGTGGATCAGCCTGGCGCTTGCGCTGTCGTTTGGTTTCTATGGGTTGGTGCGCAAAACGACCCGCGTGGGGCCTCTGATTGGCCTGGCGATTGAAACAGCGCTATTGCTGCCGCTGGGCATGTCGCTGATCGGCTTCGAGCTGGCGTACGCGGGCGAAGGCTACGGGGCGAGCATGTGGGGTTGGCTGGCGGCTTCCGGGCTGGTTACGGCGGTTCCGTTATTGTGGTTTGCCAAGGCCGCTCAACGCCTGCGGCTCTCGACGCTGGGGTTCCTTCAATACATCGCCCCGACGATGCACTTTCTGATCGCGGTGGTGGTCTTCCGAGAGCAGTTCTCGTGGCCGCAGGCAATGACGTTCGGGTTTATCTGGGCGGCGCTGGTGATCTACTCGGTGGATTCCTTCCGGGCGATTCGGTCGCAGCCATCGCCTTGTCTGGCGGCGGAAGGCAGAGTGTTGTCGGACATGTGATGGACGGTTGAGGATGCCCTGGCGGGAGAAGTTCAACTTGGGTCGTCCGTCGAGCCGGCCAGAAGCAGGGCGGCGATGCATGTGAATGCGGCCCAAGACGGCGATGTGCGCAATCTGGTGTCGTTCGGAGGGAACCGGCGTTTTCCCACAGCAAACAACGTGCTGCGCGCGGCGTGGTAGGTGTTACCGACGGCTGCGTGTATGTGACGCGGTGCCGATGTCTGGTTCTTAACGGTCTTCAATGCGGGATTGCGTTATGAAACATCAAATCCACCGTTCTATGGTTGTTCTGTCCGCACTTTCGCTTCTTGTTTGTGCGATCGGGCTTCCGGCGGGCTCGGCTGCGGCCGCAGGTCAACAGGATGGCCCCGACATCCTGTTCAACGGCAAGGATACGGCCGGGTGGAAGCTGCGCAACGCCAACGCCGAGACCAAGGAAACTTGGAAGGTGGTCTCGGACGTGAAGCTGGATGCCGGCGATGCCAGGAAGCTGGTTGGCATCGGGCAGGGCGGCGGAAAGGATGCCGTGCTGTTCCGACAGCCGATCGAGCACGGCTCCGATCTGATCAGCGAGAAGGAATTCGGCGACTGCGAACTCCACATTGAGTTCATGGTGCCCAAGGGGTCCAACTCGGGCGTGTACCTCATGGGACGTTACGAAGTGCAGGTGCTGGACAGCTTTGGCAAGCCGGACAATCGCCTGGGCATGGGCGACTGCGGAAGCATCTACTCGGCGGCGGTGGCCAAGTCGAACGCCACGAAAGCCCCCGGGGAGTGGCAGACTCTGGAGGTGGTCTTCAAGGCCCCACGTTTTGAGAATGGCAAGAAGGTCGAGGATGCCCTGTTCGTGCTCGTAAAGCTCAACGGCAAGACGATCCACGAAAACGTTGCCGTGAAGGGCCCAACCGGTGGCGAGATCGGCCGCGAAGTCCCCAAGGGCCCGCTGATGCTTCAGGGCGACCACGGCATCGTGGCCTTTCGCAATATCGCTGTAAAGCCAGTGGATATCCGCAGATAACGACCTGGCTCGTGCAGGCAGGGCCCATCGGCGCGCAGCACGCTGCGTGCGAGCGCATGGGTTCTGTCTTGAGCATGGTCATGATGAAGCGGGGCGTGGCGGAGATGGTTGCGCCTAGAACAGCCATACAAAGGAAAGCAACAGCCCTCCAGTGCCACAGACGATGCCTGCGATGGCCATGCCTTTGCCACCGCGTTCGCTTCCGGAGCGATTGATCTGGGCGATTCCGATCACCCCGAACACCACGGCCAGCGCGGGCACAATCAGCGTGCAACTGGCGGGGATCCCGATGATTCCGAGCACCAGCGATGCCACGCAATACCCGTTAGCTGCACTACCGGCTTCAATCGTGGTGCCTTCCATGGTGAACGGCATGAGGCAACTCTTGCAGTTGTTGGCGCTTATGGGGCTGGTCTTGCCGCAGCGGGGACATTGGATGACCTGGCTCCCGCTGTCGAGGCGGAGGATCCGGGGGGCGCGGTCGCCCGCCGCTGCATAGGCATGCACGGGGTGAGGATCCTGCTTGATGATCTGTTTGGTGACGGGGTCGATCAGCCGGCCATAGCGGTCGAGAATAGGGATGACGATCTGATTCCCGCAGGTTGGGCACTGGCCTTCCTGGGCGGCCATGGCGTCGGTCGCCTCAAGCCGAGATGAACAGTAGGGGCAATTAAACCCATATCGCTTGCCCACCGCCGACATTCCCATGATCGAGCGAAGCCGGGCTGCGGCCACCGCCTGACTTACCTCGCTTCTGGCCGGCTGCGGATGGCCGGCAGATTCAGCCGGCACATGCAGCGTGGTGGAACACTCCGGGCAGCGAACAAGCTGCCCGATCTGGTTCTCTTCGGCGCAGAGCTCTGTACCGCACACATGGCAGGGGAAGACGATCATGTGGCGCAGTGCATCATACTTGCCACGAAGAGGTGAGCCAAGCCGGTGTGAGTTGATGATGCGACTGGGGGCGCGCAATACGCCACGTGGGTAATATTGGGCAATGGGGCAATTTGGGTAGCTTTGGAGGTCGCCACGTCACAGGCATCATGGCCGGAAAAGACAGAATTGTCTTGGCTTGTCGAAATACGGCGGTATGCTGATTTATCGTTGATCCCCTTTGTCCGGTTGGGTTACAGTATGCGTTCATAAGTGCGCGGATTGACCGGATGGGCGGCCTGCGGTGTAAGCCGTTTTGGGCAAGAGATTTCGAACCGCGCATGATCGTATCTGGCGATGGTTGGTTGATCAGCAATCTAGGTTCTGAAGCGAATGGTTGGCAGCGGCACACTGAAAGTGCGCCGGCGCTGCGTGCCAGATCAGCGCGATGAGGTAATCCGCCACCTGGGTTGGGTGCTATACACGTCGACGGGCGCGATCTGCCCGGAGGGATGAGAACATGTTGCCGAATTCACGTGCATGGAAGCTCTTGCGCAAGCTCTATGGGGTCGTGCTTCACCGCGAGCGCATCCGCAGGGTATTTGATGAGCGCGCTGTCGAGCATTTCGCGTGCGTCTCGGAGCGGATTCGCGATCGCTGGACGCGGATGTCCAGCACCGTTTGCGATATGTCGCAGCGGTTGGGCGTCGCCGTTTCCGGAATTCGGCCGGCGATGCAACTTGATTCGCTGGAATCTCGCGTCCTTTTGACTGGCAACAGTGCGGCAGAAGCGCAACTGTTGTTGTTCAATGAAGACCCGGCCGGCAGCGGCTTTGCCGTCGCGTCCGTGGATGAGGCGATCAGCCCCGAGGGGGATGTGGACTACTGGTCGTTTGACGTGCTGGCGGGGGACACGATCACTCTGCGCGTTGAGACGCCGGACAACACGACACTGAATCCGTACCTGCAACTGCGCAATTCGGCCGAGGGCGTTCTGGCCGAGGATGGCGATGCGGGACCGGGCAGCGATTCTCTTATCAGCACTTATGTGGTTCCGGTTTCGGCGCGGCTTTACGCGCGCATCCATGGCAGCAGCGGGACCGGCGATTATCAGGTGCGCATCGAGCGGGCGCGGGGCATCAACCTCGAGTATGACCACGAGTACGCCAACGACGGGATCTCCGGCGCCAATCAGCTCTCGCTGAAGCCCGCGGGGAATGAGACTTCGGCCAGGGTGGCCGGTGTGGTCATGACCGCCCAGGGCGCGAATGTGGATGAGGATACGTACCGGATCGGGTACGAAAAGGCCGGTTTGCCGGTGCGGCTCTGGTTCGACCTGCCATCGACGAGCACCTTGTCGCCGAATGTGGTTCTGCTGGATGAGGCGGGCGCGGTCGTCACGGACACCGATGCGGATCCGGCGGTTTTCGAGGGCGAGACGGCCACCGCGGGCATCCATTACGTGCGGGTGACGGCTGCCAGCGGCGCTGGCGCGGATGCCGGCTACATTCTGAACATTCACATGCTGGATGAGGCGTCGCCCACAGTGACGGAAGTCGCGGGCCTGCCGGCCGAAGGCGTCACCACGGGCGATCTGCTGTACCAAATCGACATGACGGTGGATGAGGAACTGGACGCGGCGAGCGTCAACCTGGCGGCGTTCGAGCTGCGCTGGGCCGGGGCCGACGATGCGTTCGGCACCGAGGATGATATGGTGCACGCGCTGGCGTTCCGGCAGGCGTACACCTCGGGCAATAAGGTCTACCTGTCGATCACGGATGCGCCTTTGCGAGATGGGCAGTATCGGTTCACAGCGAGCGGGAACATCACGGACATCGTGGGGAATACGCTGGATGGGAACGGCGACGGGACCGGCGGGGATTCGCTGGTGCGCGCGTTCACCGTGGACTTGTCGGCCGAGCGCGATGCCGCGACATTCGCCCCGGCGGATGATGGCGCGATGGCAAAGGCGACGGTTCTGCCGGTCGTGGCTGACGCGGCGGAGCCGAGCATGGCGTTTGGCCACGGCATCAGCGTGATCTATCCCGCGCTCAACAACAACTGGTGGTCGGACGAGGACTGGTGGAGTTTCGAGGCGCAGCAGGGGGACCGGATCGCGGTGCATGTGGATACGCCTGGCAGCGATGTCGACCCGTATTTTGAGATTCGCAACACATCGAACCAGAACATCGGCGAGGGCAGCAACAGCGGTCCCGACGCCGATGACTATCACAGCCACCTCGTAGCGCCCTACTCGGGCACGTACTACGTGACGGTGGGCAAGTACTACTACAGCACGGTTGCCGGGCCGTACGAACTGCGCGTGGACATTGCCCGCGGGATCGAGATGGAGACCGACGCGCAGTACCACAACGATTCGATTGGCAACGCTGACGGCGTGACGCTGGCGACGAGCGGAACCGACCGCCTGGGAACTGTAGCCGGCCTGATCATGGGCCCTGAAGGCAGCAACCAGGATGAGGATTATTACAACCTGGGACTGCTGACGGCGGGGAATGTGGTACAGTTGAGCCTGCGCCTGCCCGATGGCAGCACGCTGGATGGCCGGGTGCGGGTGCGAGACAGCGCTGGGAACATCCTGCCCGATGCTGACGGGGTGGCCGATGACGACGCCTGTTCGGCGGTGCTGACCAAGGATGGGACGTATTACGCCGAAGTGCTTGGAAACGCCGGCTCGGGACCCGAGGGCTGGTACATTCTGGACATCAAGGTGGCCGATCTGGTTCCGCCGACGGTGACGAACATCAGCCGGATCCCGATGGCTTACCCCAGCCAGCCCCTATATCAGCAAGCGGTGATCGACAGCAATCCGCTGGTGTACTACCCGCTGGGCGAGGCGTCCGGAGCGGTCGCCGAGGACTCGGGCGTCAACGGTTTGGACGGGGCATACGAGGGCACGCCGGTCTTTGGGGCTGAAGGCGCGTTCGGTCCGGAACGAGAGCAGGCGGTCCACATGGCCACCCAGGCCCATGTGTCGGTCAGCAGCGACCTGCTGAACCTCCGGCGGGAGGTGTCGTTCTCGTTCTGGCTGAACGTCGATTCGTTCAGTAACCAATGGACCCCGCTGTTCTGGAAGGGGACGGGCAGCGGCAGTGTGCGCTCCTATGCGCTGTGGCTGAACAGCGGTGGATACCTGCACCTGACGACCTCCGACGCAAGCGGGCAGCAGAACATCGACAGCGCTTCAGGGTCCATTCAGGCGGGTCGCTGGCAGCACATCGCCGGGGTCATCGATCGTACGAGCGGGCAGATGCGCCTGTACATCGATGGCAACCTGGTAAAGAGCGGCGAGGTGCGAGCGACAGACACCGTTGACACGGCCGGCAAGCCCTTCATGATCGGGTGGACGCAGGAAAGCGCCAGCAGCTACAGCCGTCTGAATGGCCGGATCGATGAGTTCGCGTTATTTGGGAGCGTTGTCGCCGAAGACCAGCTCCTGACGCCGTATCGCATGGCCCGCCGCAAGGGCGATATTGCCACCAATGACACGCTGGTCAGCACATTTAGCGTGACGGTGAGCGAGAAGCTGACGAGCGCCGCGGATTCTCCGACGGGGTACAAGCTCCGGGAAGCCAATGGCAGCAGGAGCTTCTACTACTACATGAGCAGCACGACGTGGGCAGCCGCGCAGGCGTGGGCGGAGGCCCAGGGGGGAACCCTGGCGGTGATCGATGACCTGGAGGAGAACGGCTACCTGCGCGCCCAGTTCTCCGGCGAATTCTGGTTTGGCGCTACGGACCAGACGACCGAGGGCACATGGCTGACACCGGCCGGGGAAGCGTTGGCGTTTACGCGATGGGGCGGTGGCGAGCCGAACAACTCGGGCAATGAAGACTACGCGATGATGCGTTCGGACGGGTACTGGAACGACGCCGGAGATGGCAACCGTCCGGCGGTGATCGAATTCAAGGACTATGCGGATGCGGATGGCGATGGGTTGCCGGACGCATTCGACCCTCTGCCCGGTGATGCCCAGAACGGCTATGACCTGCGGGAGGCGGGGGTGGATGGCGAGTTCGACACGGATGACGATGTAGTGTACGGCGTGTTCGCCGACTACGACGGGAATGCCAGCATTGCCGTGCGGATCACCGATGGGCCGCTGTCGCCGGGCGGACTGTATCGATTCAAGGTCAATGCCTCGCTGACCGACCTGGTGGGCAATGCGATCGATGGCGATGCCGACGGGACGGGCGGCGATGACTACGAATTCTACTTCCGGACGGCCGCGCTCCCGGCCGACGCGGTATTCGAGGGTCACAGCAACAACAGTCTTGGGACGGCGACGGCGTTGACGCTGGA
>CAZMXI010000140.1:0-13054 GCA_964570205.1 uncultured Tepidisphaeraceae bacterium | reverse complement strand
GGCATCCTGGCCGGCCGGGGCGAGGATGAGCATGCCGTTGTCGATGAGGGGGCACTGCCCGGCATACCATGGGGGGACCTTGGTCTTATACTCGCGAACCAGGTCAATGCCCCATTTGAAGTCGCCGGTGGTCGCATCGAGACATACCACGTGGCAGAGTGGGCCGAGCGTGATGACGTATTTCTCAGTTAATGCCGGCACGGTGCGCGAAAACCCGTGGTTCTTTTGGAAGTCGATCGTGTACGCACGCCGCCAGATTTCCTTGCCGTCAGCCAGGGACAGGCACAACAGCGTGTCGGCCCGCTTCTCCACGTCATAATCCAGCACATAAACCCGGCCATCACGCACCGCCGCGCCGGCGTAGCCATCGCCTAAGTCGATCTGCCACAGCTTGATGGGTGATCCACCCTTGAAGGCGCGGGCAAGGGGCACGTTTTCCGGACTGATATTGTCCAGATTCGGGCCTCGGAACCATGGCCAGGCGCCGGGAATGTCGGCCGGCTTGCCTTCGCCAGGGGTCAGCGTGCCCTTCAGGTCAACGATGATCTCGGCGGGCTTGGTGGCCGGGCCGTCCAATCCGGCCCTGCGCAGTTCGATATGCGGAATGGCCGGGGAACTACCTATCCATTGCGTCAGGACCAAAGCACCGACGAGCGCCAAGGCAATTGGGACTATTTTGGTCAGGTTGGCTGAGCCCATGCAATCTCGTCCTAAAGCTGTGCGGTTAAGGTATCAGAACCGGGCAAAAAGGGATACAGCAATCCCATTGACCACAAACACAACCGGCGATCGGGCTGCACAGAATAACACAATAACCGAACCACGCCGCTCTTAGGTATACTCGGCCTAAGTTGGCAATGTTGATCTGGCACGGGTATGTTGAAGCTAAGATGTTGGTGCTGCCAGGGATAGTGGCATGAACCGATCGGCCGAACGATCGCCGCTGTCCAGGGTATCAAGGACCGTGAAAGTTCTCCCCGAGAACACGGCGTTGCCTCTGCTGCTCCGGCGGCCCGGGCGGTTTGCCCGGCTTTACTGGCTGCCGCTGCTTCTTCTGGCTGCGGCGTCGGCGGCGGATGCGGCCACCACGCTGTCGAACATGCATGAACTGGGACCCGAAATCGAGGTTCACCTGGTGCAGAGGCTTTTCTGCCAGGCATTTGGGGCGACGGTGGGCGTGCCCTTGGCCAAGTTGATCCAGGTTGGGTTTGTGGTGCTGGTTGCCGCATGGTGGCGGCCGTGGTGCGCGTGGCTGATGGCAGGCTGCGGCATCCTGTACGGATTGGCGGCGGTCAGCAACCATTTCCTGCTGCTCTGATCGAGCCGAAGGAGAGCGAATGAACACAATGAGATTCCTGCCCCTGATCATGATGGCGCTGCTGCCGTGCCTTGTGGCCGGCCAAGCCGAAAAGCCGGGCAAGGGACCGCTGAAGGTGGCGATGTTCTCCGGCTCGGCCGAGTACAAGTCGAACCAGACCCTGGCCGAGTTCAAGGCGTATCTGGAGAGGCATCACGCTGCGCAATGCACCCTGAACATTGTCGCCAAGGACACCGATCTGCCCGGCATCGAGCAGCTTGAGACCTGCGATGTGGCGGTGATCTACGTCAAGCGATTGAAACTGCCTCCCGAGCAGCTTGCCAAGGTGAAGAAGTATTGCGAATCCGGCAGGCCGATCGTCGGCATCCGGACGGCGTCGCACGCGATCCAGACCTGGCTGGAGTTCGATCAGCTTGTTCTGGGCGGCAGCTACAATGGCCATTTCGGCGATCGGCTTGCCAAGGTGGCGATTGAGGATGCGGCGACGGGGCATCCCGTGCTGGCCGGCGTTCGGCCGTTTAGCACCGGCGGCAAGCTATACAAGAATCCGAAGCTGGCAGACGATGTGACGCTGCTGCTGACGGCCACGACGGACCAGGCGAGCGAGCCCGTGGCGTGGGCGCGGCAACATAAGGGTGGGCGCATGTTCTACACCTCCCTGGGGGTGCCCGAGGATTTCAAGAATGAGGATTTTCGGCGGATGCTGTCCAACGCGGTTTTCTGGGCCGCCGAACGGGATCCCATTGCGCCGGACTGACGGTGGATCACAACCCGCCGAAAAGCCTTTGCGCCCGCTGCAAATCCAGGGGCGACCCGTACTCGCATAGCTCGAACGCCTCAGCCTGCCGCACGTGCGAGCCGCGGTCCAGACCGTATCGTTCCACGAGCTTGGTGCGCCAGGCGTCCGATACGGTTGGCCCGGAATGCGCGGCATACCATTTTCTGAGCCACTCCAGACGGTCCTTGTCTTCGGTCGGGACCTGATCCAACGTTCCCTCGAGCCAGGGAAGCCACTCATAGACCTGGCTGGCGTGCTGGTGCAGCGCGCGGATCTTCTGGCTGAAGACCGGGTCAGTATCGATCACCACGTCGCCCGCAAAGGCCGCCGGCTTCCGGAAGGCATCGGGGAAGTGCATGATCACCGGCAGTTGACGCATGGCCGGGGCTTCCGGAGCGACTTTCGGGACTGTCAAAAGGAATGCGGCATCCTGGACCAGAACTGACGTGTACCTGTGATCGGGATGATAGTCATTGGGGCGGTGCGTGAGGATCAGGTCGGGCTGGTACTCGCGGATCAGCCGGATGAGCATCAGACGGTGATCCAGCGTCGGTTCCAGGTGGCCGTCGGGAACCGGCAGGATGCGCCACTCGACGCCCAGCGTTTCTGCTGCCGCTCTGGTTTCGTTCATTCGGCGCTGGACGAGCTGCGCCAGGCCCATCTCGTGGTGCCCGGATTGTCCGTTGGTCACGCTGGCGAAGCACACGCGGTAACCGCGCTGTGCCCACAGGGCGGCCACGCCACCGCACTTGAACTCGCAGTCGTCGGGATGCGCTCCGATGGCCAGAATCACAGGTTTTCGGAGTCCGGTCGGTTCCGATGTGATCATGATTCTATTCTAACGCGGTTTGTTTGCCGTCCATACGAGAATGCGCGAACGACCTGCTGTAGAAAAGCCGGCCGGAAGTCCGATAATGGAGCCATAGGCATGGAGGCCTGGCTTGACTGACGTTCTGGACCAATCCGAGGTGGATGCCCTCCTGGCGGCCGTTGATGGCGGGCAGGTTTCCCAGGAGGCCGCTCCCGCGGCGCAGGAACCCGGCTCCACGGTGTTCGGTCGGGCCGGCCGGCAGCGGCTTGATGTGCATGTTTACGATTTCAAGCGCCCCGAGCGCGTCTCCAAGGACCAGATGCGGGCCCTGGAGGCCCTGCACGAAGGCTTCGGGCGCAACTTCGGCGCCGCTCTTTCCGGCTATTTGCGGACAATCATCGAGGTGAACGTCGCCAATATCGAGCAGCTCACCTATAGCGAGTTCATCCATTCCCTTCCCAACCCCACCTGCTTCAACCTGCTCAAGGCCGAACAGCTTGACGGGCAGCTCTGCCTGGAAATCAGCCCGCTGATCATCTATCCGATCATCGATCGCCTTCTGGGCGGCAGTAATGCCGACCTGTTCATCCCGCAGCGTCCCCTGACGCAGATCGAGCAACGCCTGGTCCAGAAGATCACCGACCGAGCCATGCACCACCTTTCCGAGGCATGGAGCAATCTGATTCCGGTCACGTTCTCCGTCCAGGACTTCGAGTCCAACCCTCAGCTTGTCCAGATTGTCCCGCCCAACGAGACGATCGTGGTCGTGGGATTCGAGCTGAAGATGGGTAATCGCGCAGGCACCATGAGTCTCTGCATCCCCTACAATGTGATTGAGCCGATCATGGGAGTCCTGGCGGCGCAGAACTGGTTCAGCTATCAACGGAAAGGCGGGCACGAAGACCATCAGCGTCGGCTCACCCATAATGTCGCCAACGCTCCGGTGGAAGTGCGCTCGTTCCTTGCCAAGACCTCCATTCGGGTCAGCGAACTGCTTTCGCTTCAGGTGGGTGATATTCTCACAACGGAGAAGCCCGCCGGCGCAGACGTGCTGATCCAGGTGGAAGGGCGCAACAAGTTCCTCGGGCAACTGGGACAATTCCGCGGCATGCGGGCAGTTCGCATCACCAGGTATTGCCAGCAGCCGGAAGCAACCGGCCTGGATGTCAAGGTGGGCCACCGATGACGCGGGCGGCGTCCGTGCGCGCCGGCCGCCGCGGTTCCGGTGGTAAATCCACGCGGCAAGCCACCATTCGTACCCTGCACGACTACTTTGCCAGATCGTCCCTTCCGCTGACAGTGCTGCTGTTTCTGCTGCCCATGGTCATTCTGTACGAAGTGGGTACGATATACTTCGCGTATGACTGGCAGCGGCACATCGAAACGCGAGTGCTTGCGTTCAATCTGATGCGGCAGTTCCTCCAGCTTTGCGGGGCGACGGGGCGTTATCTGCCTGGCATGGCGGTGGTTGGCATTCTCCTGGCGTGGCATATTGCCCGGAAAGATCCTTGGAAACTCCAGTTCGGGACGGCCGCTGGGATGGTGGTCGAATCGGCGCTGCTGGGCCTGCCACTTTTGGCGTTGAGCAACATCCTGGGGTACTGTCTACCGCTGTACGCGCCGGTGGACAGGCTTGAAGGTGGGATCGTACTTGCTTTGGGGGCTGGGGTTTATGAGGAATTGGTCTTTCGCTTGATGGCCTTCACGTTCCTGAACATGCTTCTGGTCGATCTGCTCAGAATCGAGCGGCGCCAAGCATACCTGCTCATTGTGGTGGCAACGTCTTTGCTGTTCGCATCCTACCATTACTGGTCCCTGAATTCCGCTGGTTTTCGGTGGTCTGACTTTATATTTCGCACCTTATCAGGGGTGTATTTTGCGGGTTTATTCATGACGAGGGGATTCGGCATAACTGCTGGCTCTCATGCCGCTTACGACGTTTACTTCTTTGCACTGCGTACTATGGCAGCGTGAAGGCCGGATTTTTCTCTGTAAATCGTGACATCCCCTTGTTTACAATTCCGCCATCTAACCCGTTCGCATCGTGCGAGCGACATCCATTTCGGCGGCGGCAGGGGTGACTTAGGGAAGAATGTGCTTTCCCTACCGCCGCGAGCCCTCGAGCCGGCGCGAGCAAGTTGAACCGCCGTGTAGCGTTTTCCGGGGAATCGATCTCCGGCAGGGTCTTGTTTAAATGGCGGATTTCCCGTCCGCTAGAAAGAGCATGGACGCATAATGCCTAACCGCACCAAGCAACGTCGTTCCGGAGGGCTGACTCTCCTGCTGTATCAGCGGCCGCTTCATCCGGAACTGTTTCGTATCCTGCGTGCTGAGAAGGTCGTCCGCCGAGCGTACGAAGCCGACATCTGGCTCGTTGAAGGCGGGCATGTGATCTCGTTCGTGGCGGGCAAGCACATGCTGGCCGAGGTGATCGTGACCCACGGCGAGCCTCAGACTGACAGGGGTCTCGTACAGACGGTTCCGTGTCGCGGGGAAAAGTATCACGAGATGACCGCTCCTGGCGGCAACATCAAGTACATGATCAGCACGCAGGAAGAGCAGCTCACCCAGACGTTGTACGAGGCGACCAAGCATGAGATCGCCAGCTACGCCGTCAAGCGTGAGTTGATGCGAGCGGAAATCCCGGCAACGGCGGATGCCCCAGGCGCTTTGAGTGTTCTGGACATCGAACGCCGCAGCCACGAACTGCTGGTGCAGAGCTTCCATCTGTTTGATGAGAACCAGATGGTCATCAAGACACAAGGCATTCTCGAAGTGGTTCGGAACGTCTGACGCTATTGGACAGATCTGATGCGATTTGCTGGGCCCGGGGTCTTGCTTCCTCGGGCCCTTTGCTATGGGTGTGCCGGGTATGGTACGACGACTTAGAAATGCGAGTCTGCCTGCGTTCGGGTGATGGGAACTCCTGGCCAAACATCGTGGTCGACGGACTGCCTGACAAACCCATACCGCCTGCCACGCCACAAGTTGCTCCTCTGCCGTCGGCTCGCTCAGAGCTACGTGTCCTGCAAGCTTGACTTCGGCGCACGATGCCCCTTCTGCCAGAATCGCGCTGTGCCCCAATCGGCCGAATTTCTTTCAGGAGGGCTTTTGGCGATGCGTGCCAGCGGTAGAATACATGATCAGGCAAGATTGCCTGCCGGCAAGGACGCCATGATGCCGCGCCGCGCGGCGGAGGTGTGACAGGGATGACCCAAGTAGTTTGCAAGCCGTTGGAAATTCAGGACATCCAGAAGACGCCCGCCCGCCTGGCCCCCTGGAAGGTCATTCTCTGGCTGGTAATGGCCGGGAGTGCCGCGCTGTTGGCAATCCTCGATGCTCAATACGGCTGGCTTGCCGCCCATTCGCAGGTTTCACCTCCGGTGGCATATTCGACCCTGGTCCTGCTCCTCCTGGCGCTCGCATGCGAATTCATGGATGCCACGATTGGCATGGGGTACGGCACGACCCTTACGCCGGTCCTTCTAATCCTCGGCTATGACGTCAAACGGGTTGTTGCAGCCGCACTGCTTAGCCAGTTGTTGGCGAATATTGCCGCGGTGGTATTCCACCATCGCTCCGGCAACGTGGATTTCTGGGAGGATCACCGTGCCCGCAACGCAGGTCTGATAATGGGGGGTGTTGGGCTCATTGTGGCTTTCGTCACCATGCTCCTTGCGGTGAATGTGAAGGCGGCTTACCTTCGGGTCGGCGTTACAATCATGGTCATCGCGATCGGCATCTTCATGCTTGTCGCGCGCCGGCTTGAAATCAGCTTCCGCATGCGCAACGTCGGAATCCTCGCCGGCATCGCCGCCTTCAACAAGGCGTTCAGCGGCGGAGGTTATGGGCCGTTGGTCGCCGGCGGACAGGTCCTTGTGGGCATGCCGGTGCGCACCGCGGTCGCCACGACCGCCATTGCCGAGGCGATTGTCTGCATCGCAGCCGTGACGGGCTTTTATGTCTCCGGCCGCACCATTCCCCTGTTCCTGCTGGTTCCCCTATGCTGCGGGGCCTTGCTGAGCACGCCGCTCTCGGCCGTGACGCTGCGCAGGCTTCCAGCGCAACTCGTGAAGCGTCTCATGGGCCTGGCCATCATCGCGCTCGGTGTGTGGGCACTGATCCAGGGCAAGGGCATCTGACGTGCAGTTCCGGTCATGCTGATTGTGCCGGTCTTTCCGGCATTTTCCGCATAACCTCCGCCCCTGATGTATTCATCCCTGCCAACCCGGTTTGCCCCAACCTCCAATGTATCCGAAATGATCCTTAGGCGGCCTCGCTGTACTCGGCCGCGAAGTGTCTGTTACGGAGGTGCGACGTGACCACGGAACTGCTTGACCGGACCCTGGCCTGCAATCTCGCCATCGCCCGCGATGAGGCGATGAAGATGATCAAGGCGCAGATCCAGAAGGGCGTCGCACTCGGCGAATTGCGCATCCGCTCGGCCGCCGAGCTTGAGAAGGCCCGCGGCCTCAGGGCCGACTGGACCCAGTTCACATCCGCACTCTTGACCCAGATGTTTGACACCAACGAGGCGGCAGAACTCTTCAACCGGTGGACCGGCAAGATTCTGCCGGAGTATGCCGGCCTCAGCCAGTTCATCGAGCACTTCCACGATGAGGTTGTCCAGCGCCTGAATCGCCTCGTGGAAATCCGGCAGTATATCCAGGATGCCTCCGAAGTCGTCCGCGCGCGGCGCGGCGAGGATGCTTCTTCCGGTTCGATCTCCGGGCCGGAACTGTCTTCAAAGAGGGCCGACGAAATGTTGCTGATGGATCCTCCTTCGACGCCGGTGAGCGTCGCGTCCGCGAAGCAGCCTTCGCAACCGGTGGCCAGCGGCGCTGCCTTGATCGTGCATGCGCGAAACGAAGCTGTTGAAAGCTCACTTCGCAGTTTCGTCCAGATGCTGGGGTACGATCTGACTCTCGTGGCCGACGAGGGCGACGGCACTCGAGGGCTGGTGACCCGTCTCGCCCAGCAGGCAATCTCGTTCGCCGTTCTCCTGCCGACGCCGGATGATGTTGCCTCGCTGCGACGGTCCGATAACGATACGGTGTCTGCCTCCTGCCAGCGATGGACATTTGAGTTGGGCTACTGTGTCGGCCGGCTTGGCGCTGCCCGCGTCGTCATTCTCCACAGCGGCAATGAACCGCTGGCCTATGACGATCACGGAGTGCTGTACATTCCGGTTGATCCCGCGGAGGGCTGGCAACTTCAACTCGCCCGTCAGCTCAAGCGATCGGGCATCGACATAGACCTCAATCGCCTGTGCTGAAGGCGGTTGGGACCGGGACAACGCGGCCTCTGTGCATACGGGCGGACCTGGTGATGTGCAGGGGGGAATCAGCCCTGGGGATTCCGGCGGCAGCATCGCGGGAGAGCCACAGCCCGCGCCCTGCAACGTTGGTCTCTGTGTGCGAACGGCCGCAGATTAAGTCAGTTCATGACGGCGACGATGAACCAGGAGCGGATTCGTCCGCGCAAGACATGGATGGTGCATCTTCGCCAACCTCGAAACCACAGGTGGGGGCAGGGCGTAGCCTTTCGCGCGTCCTGGTGTCTCGCCTGGGCCTGCAGCGGCAGCTCATGCTGGCGTTCACGCTGCTGTTGATCGCGGGTGTTGCGTCGGCATCCTGGCTGTTGCTTCATCGAAGCCGTGACACCCTGGCGGACATTCTGGGCGAACAGGCGAGGCAGATCGCGCAGACGCTGGCGATGGCGGCGCAGGCGCCCTACGAGACGCATGGCACAGCGCAACTGGAGCAGCTTGGTCGGGACCTGCTCCGAAGCCGCAACATCGTGCTGGTGGTATTCTACGACGCATCGGGCAAACCGATCGCGACATCCTGCAGGGACCCGGACCTGATGTCGCGGCACGGCTCGGAGGCCGGCCCATATCACCTCAACCCTCAGGAGCTGATGAAGGTCCAATCGCGGTCGGAGCCGTCGCTGGGGGCGTTTCTACAGGTGACGGCGCCGGTGTTCGACAGCATGGGCGATGGGCGGGGTGGGAACACGCGGCTGCTTGGATACCTGACCGTGGGCATCTCGCAGAACAGCGAGCAGGCGCAGATGCAGCGGGTGATTCTGATCAGCATTGCGCTGGGCTGCCTGCTGGTGGTGCTAAGCCTGCCTTTGGCGTCGGCGATGATTCACCGCATTTTCCAGCCGATCCGGCAACTTGTGGCGGCGACGGACCGCATCGCCGCGGGATATTACGACACGCGCGTGGTAGCGACGGGGCGCAAAGACGAGATTGGGATGCTTGCCCGCTCCTTCAACGAGATGGTTCAGCGCATTCGAGAGCACAGGGAGGCGTTGAAGGTGGCCAACGAACAGCTCGCCGAGGCCAATCGAGGGCTGGAGCAGAAAGTGGCGATCAGGACCGAGGAACTGGCCAGTTCGAATCGTCGGTTGTCGGCCGAGATTGCCGAAAAGGAAGATTTCCTTCGCGCGGTCTCGCATGACCTGAACGCGCCCCTGCGGAACATCGGGGGCATGGCGGCGATGCTGCTGATGAAACACCGGGAGAAGTTCGAGGAAGACGTGATCCATCGGCTGGAGCGGATCCAGAAGAACGTACAGGTGGAGACGGATCTGATTGCCGAACTGCTGGAGCTGAGCCGGATCAAGACCCGCCGGCAGAAGCACGAGAGCGTGGACCTGGATGCACTGGTGCGGGAACTGACGGACGTCTTTGACGAAGACCTGAAACAGCGCCGCATATCGCTGACCGTCGAGGGCAAGCTGCCCGTGATGACCTGCGAGAGGGCGCGGCTCCGGCAGGTGTTCCAAAACCTGATCGACAACGCGATCAAGTACATGGGCGACGGCCCGACGCGGGAGATTCGTGTGTCGTGCCGCGACCGCGGGGACGAGGCCGAATTCTGTGTCCGCGATACGGGAATCGGAATCGAGCCCGAAGACCTGGACAAGGTGTTCTATGTCTTTCGACGCGGGAAGACCGCCGCGGAGCGGAACATCTCGGGCAAGGGTGTGGGCTTGGCGAGCGTGAAGAGCATCATCGAGACGTACGGCGGGAGGATCTGGGTGGAAAGCGAGCCGGGGAAGGGCTGCGCATTCCGCTTCACGATCCGCCGCGATGCGATGCCGCGACAGGCTTCGGGCGAAGACCCGGCGGTGGCGGCGTAAGTTGCTGGAGGACGTATGACGGCTGCGGTTGAATCAAGGGTTGTGGCGAGGGCAGCGAGTAGAACGCAGGAGCCGATCGTCATTCTGCTGGTGGATGATGATCCGGACTGCCGGATGCTGATCCGGGAAGCCATCTCGCAATGCAAGATATCCAACGCGGTGCACGAGGCGGCCGACGGCAGTGAGGCCCTGGACTTCGTCTTCCAGCGAGGCAGGTTTGCGCAGGCGCCCCGGCCGGGACTCATCTACCTGGACATCGAGATGCCAGGGATGACCGGTCAGGATGTGCTGAAGCAGATCAAGAGTTCACCGGCGCACCGAGACATTCCCGTCGTGATGATGACGGGTCTGGCGGATGAGCGTCAGATGCAACAGGCGGCGCGGAGCGGCGCTAACAGCTACACGCTGAAACCGGCCAACGCAGAGCAGTTCCTGAGAACGGTGCTGGCAAGCACCGATTACTGGATGCGCATCCACCAGCACCCGGACCATCACCTTCCGGCGGATCTGTGCCGGCGGTGACGTTGGGGCAAGCAGGGCAAGCGTTTGCCCTGATTGGCGGTTGTATCGTAGATATGAAGACAGGCGGGACGAGCACTGTTGGAAACGGAAGCGAAGTGACGAAGCTGAAGCTGCTCATCATCGAAGACGACCCCGACCAGCTTGACCTGATGCGGGAGACGCTGGAGGACTACTTCGGCAAGGGAACGGTCACTGGAGTGGGCACGAAGGCATCCGCTCTGGCTGAGGATGTCGGTTCGTTCGATCTGATTCTATGCGACTACAATCTGCCCGACGGCAGCGGGATGGAGGTTCTGGAAGAGATCGTGCAACGGTGCTCCACTCCGGTGCTGATGGTGACCGGAGAGAATGTGGGGACGATCGCAGCGGACGCGATCCGGCGGGGGGCGACGGATTATGTCGTGAAGTTCGGCGAGTATCTGTTCACTATTCCGCTGGTGGTGGAGAAGAACCTGACGATTGCGAAGATCAAGCGGGAGAACGAGTCGTTGCGCGATGAACTGGAGCGAGCGGCAAGCCAGCTTCGCGAGCGCAACGAGCAGCTCCAACAGTCGCTCCAACGCGTAGAGGAACTGGCGGCGACGGATCCGCTGACGAGGCTGTACAACCGCCGGCATTTCGGACAGCTTCTGGAGCAGCTCTTCGCCGAAGCACAGCGATATCGCAAGGACATGGCGTGCGTCATGATCGACCTGGACGGGTATAAACAACTGAACGACTCGTACGGGCACCAGATCGGTGATGAACTGCTGGTGATGGCAGGAAAGGTCATCCAGGCGAACATGCGCCGCATGGACGTCGCAGCGCGATACGGTGGCGATGAGTTCGTATTGCTGCTGCCTCACGCCAGTGCCGAGGAGGCGGCGCGGGTGGTGCAGCGCATTCGGGAAGAGTTCTTCGCGGCCTCTGCGGGGATCCTCAAGCGAGAGCGGGGCGTGACGATGTCGGCCGGTGTTGCAGCGCTTTCCAGCGACGGGGCTGCTCACGCTGATCAGCTCGTGGCGAAGGCGGACACAGCCCTATACCGGGCGAAAGAGGCGGGACGCAACCAGATCGTGATGCTGGCCCGTGTAGAAGTAGGGAACGGGTGATTGCATAAGCGGCTGACCCGGCGGCTGAGCATTGTGGCCTACGGGGCGGCCCCGTCGGGCAATGCGCGCACTGGTCAGGTGCGGGCGGCTTGGCTTCCTGTCGCGAATCCGGGGTCGAACGACCCGCCGCATGGTGGCCGTGCTTGCTTTCGCGGTCACGGGGATGGTTCAAGGAACGCGACGAGGAGGAACAGGTTGGGTTCGTCGACGAATTGAGTGATCCGGAAGCCGGGCGCGGCGAGCAGTCCCGGCCAGGCTGCCGTGGGGGGAAGGACATCGTTGGCGACGGCGCCGCCGGCGCCATGGTGAATGGCGCCGACTCTGTCGCGGCCGACGAGGTGGAGAATCATGAGCTTGCCGGCGGGCCTGAGGGCGCGGGCGATTGCCCGCAGGGCCGCGGCGTGGTCGCGAAAATGGGGGAACGCGTGCATGCAGAAGGCGATGTCAAAGCGGGACTGGCCGAGGTCGTCAGCGCAGATATCGGCGACGCGGAAATCCGCAACGGTTCCTCTGGCGGCGGCGCGCTCAATCATGGCGGGGGAGAAATCGATCGCGGTGACCCGTCCTGGACGGACGGCTCGGACGAGCCAGGGGGTGAATTGGCCGGTGCCGCAGCCGATTTCCAGGGTATCCTGCCCAGGCCGTAGTCCGAGAAGCGGTTGGAGTGAATCAACCCGTGCCATCTGTTGGTGAATGGCTGGGCCGTGGGCATCCCAGGTCGGGGCGTGGTGATCGAAGAAGGCAATACGCGGGTCGGCGATCAAAGGACTCCCTACTCCTGCAATCCTTGCAGTGGTTGGCGTAAGCTGCTATCGTAATAATCTTTGAACTTGTGTAATACCGCCGGCGGGCGGTGTCAAGGGGAACGAAACGGACTGGAGGAGCCATGCGGGCGTGGAGAATCAGACGGCTTGGCGTGATCGCGTTGATGAGCATGTGTTGCGGCCAGGTGGCTGCGGTGGAGTGGGAGTCGCTGCCCTATACCTGGCATTCGACGTACCAGGCCGTGAACGACAATGGCGCTAGCGCCTATGCCGGCGGTTTTCCGCTGCGTATGCGCGGGGTCGTGCTGGCGAACACCGAGGACTGGCTGGATCCGACACCTGGCTACACGAGCGGATATCAGGCGTACGTCATGGGTGGCGAGGCTGAGTTGATCATCCAGAGCGTGGAAGCAGGAGGGGATTTCGGCGGCACCTTCTGCTGGATGGGACAGAACTACGGGAACCTGCCTTTCAAGGGCGACCCGGTCTTCAGTTACACCGATGCGCAGTGGGTGGCAGAACTGGGGCGACTCCACATCCTGGGCGGCGACGGCGTGAACGACCCGATCCGCGCTGGGGATTTGATCGAGGTGCGGGCCCGGATCAAATAGATCGGAA
>CAZMXI010000139.1:0-13207 GCA_964570205.1 uncultured Tepidisphaeraceae bacterium | reverse complement strand
GGCAATCCACGCATCGGCAACCGGCTCGTCTGCCGTCGTCAATGTGAGGCTGTCATCGGCGAGACAGCCGTCGCCCAGGAGCAGGCCGAGGATGTAGGGTGGAACGGGCAGATCATGCCGTGCCGCAAAATCCACCGGCACGCGCCGCAACTTGCGCAGATGCCGCCAAGCTTTCGACTTGGCCAGATAATCCCTGACGGTGACGTTATCGATCTCGCCGCCCCGACGGTAACAGGCGAATTCCCGCTTGCCCTCGTTGGTGCAGACCAGCGACAGGACGTGGTTGGCATTGACCACGAACGGCTCGCCCTTGATGGGCGTGATGCGGAACATGTCATCTTCGCCACGACACAGCTGCATGACGCGCCGTGGCTGGCTATCGGGGCCCATGACCAGTTCTCCGACCATCACCTCCTCGACGGGCTTGATCGTGCCGTCGAACATGAGAATTGGGTGCCCAGCAGCATGGCATGCGGTCGGCAGCACCACACAGGGATTGTCATCCCGGCAGCGCAGGTGGTCGTAGACGGCGGCGACCGCTTCGGATTGATAGGGGCGAAGTGTCAGCGGTGGAGTTCTAGGCGTCATGCGGGCCCACCCCCTGTAATCGCACGGGCTGGTTCTGGAGCCGCGGCCGCTCGCATCTCTGGCGGCTCACTGACAGCAAGATGATGCTTGCCGAGTGCGTCACCGCTCCGCCTGCAATCGCGGCATTCACGCCCAATGCCCAGATGACTGTGACGCCGACGCCCGAACTCGCTGAACGGTTTGATCTGGCCGCAGTAGGAGCAGACCTGGCAGTCCACGTCTGAATCCTGACCCAAGCCAATGATCAGTTGCGGGTTGTCTTTGACGATCTGCCAATCGAGCCGGCGGATGCAGAACCAGCGGTCGTCAACCGGAACGGCGCGTTTCACAGCGTCGCAGACTGTATCGACGACGTTTACTGCGTCGCCTTTGTGATTGGGCTTCTGGACCAGGATGTCCAGCCATACCTTGTTGTGGGCGATCCTGCGTCCGGCTAGCGACTGCCTTACGCGCAATGCGATGGCATCGCGGTGTGCGCGCGCTTCGCGCCGCAGGAAGACATGCCCATGGGGAAGCATCCGGTAGATGGCATTCTTCGATGCCGCATAGCTGAACGGGATGCTCACGCGGATCGACCACAGCAGAGGGGATGTCTCAGCGGATTGCTGGTAAGCCGCCGTCGCGGTCGCGTTGGCTACTCTCCCGGCCTCACGCGCAGTTGCTGTCCGAGGCACTGCCATCTCCGCGTGGCGACGCCTTTGCCCTGGGCCTGGCCGATGGGTCCTGGCCCACAGGCGTTTCCGCAACAGGTCGCGTCTCTCGGAACAGGCCGTGCAGTACAACTGCGTGGGGCCTGTGCGCGGGACGATCGTCCCGCAGTCGCCGCATGTGATCATGTTGTCATTCACAGTTGGCCTGCCCTCCTGCGCACGCGCCCGAGACACCGACCGGTTCGCCGCCGCCGGTCCGGCGGAAACGCATCCATCGCCAAAGCGATCCGGCCGCCCGCGGGCGGCTTACGAGGGCCGTTGCCCCGCCCCCCGGCCAGGAGGGCGCAGACGTTCGTGCGGAACGTCCGGCCCTCCCGGCTGATCACGGTGCGCCCCCGGAACTGCCGCCAGTAGTGATTCAATGACGGCGGGTAGGGCAACGTGAGCTTTACCACTTGGCCTCCTTCTTGGCGGATGTGGGGTTCGGGAGCATCGCGCATGGCCACACGTTCATCGCTTCCACGGCGGGGTGTTGCTCGTCACCGGAGCCTGCTGCGGCTGACCCGCCGCAGGCGCAGCGTTCTTGGGCTCATAGCCCCGGATTTCGTTTGAGATCTCATCCACGTCGGTGCGCTTCTTGCACTTGACGGTGATGACCAGCGGAATGTTGTGGAGTTCAACCGAATCCCTCGGAGTCATGACTCCGACGCTTCGGCAGATTGCCGAGAGCTCGCTGCGAGCGATCTTCACCGCCGTGGCATTGGAGTTGTTCAGGTTCAGCCGCGCCCAGACGACCCGGTTCTTGTACTCGCCCTCCAGGATCGTGAAGGTCAGCTGCAAGTAGCTGCCGCTGCCGTTCTTGGTCGGCTTCATCTCGCTTTCGGTGATGGCGGCCAGGTACTTGCCCGCGGGCAGCGGCTCAAAGCTGCTGGTCGGCTCGACTTCGGTCGCGTTGAATCCGTTGAGATGGGCCATAGGTCAGTTCTCCTTGCTGGGGTTGATGGTCTGCTCAGCGCCCGCCGGGGAAGCGCCGGCTCCGGCGGACGAGGCACTTTGGGTCAGGGCCGCCATCAGCGCCGGCCACGAGAGGGGCAGCTCTGCCGGCAGGCCAAAGCGGTTCTTGGCCACGCAAGCCGGGCTGCCGACGGTGCGGAGGATGCGCTCGCCCCCGTCCCTGCCCAGCCCGGCGGCGATGGTGCGGTCCCGGCCAAAGCCGCCCTCCTCGGTCTTGGTAATGATCTTGCGGGTGGCAAACAGCACCGCGTCGGACCACTCGGTCAACAGCGCCGTCACATGCTTGTGCAGGCGCGGCGAGTAGCGGTCGTAGGCGGCGTGCTCGGGGTCCTCGAACTTCTCGACCTTGGCGTGGGCCAGGAGGATCACGCACATGCCAACCTGGTTGCGGAGGGTGTTCAGGTCGGCCAGGAGCCGCCGCCAGTGCGTGAGGGCGTGGGTGTAGCCCCGGGCGTATCCGCCATCGACCTTCTCGATGCTGGTGACGCCGTACTGCTCGCAGAGCACATCCCACACCAGGCGCTCCAGCCAGTCCGCCGAGTCGATCACGACGGTCTCAAAGTCGTGCTTCTCCTGGATCAGCGTGCGCAGCGCCGACTCGACATCGGCCAGGCGATGGGCCAGCGGGAAGCTGGCGCAGTCGATCTGATCCAGGCCATCTTCCGTGGGGATGAAGATGGGCGCAGGCGCTGCCGCGGCGGTGGTGGATTTGCCGATGCCCTCGGTGCCATAGACCAGCAGGCGCGGCGGTGAGTGCCTGCGCCCGCGATGGATATTGTGCATCATCGTCATGCCTTGTTCTCCTGGGTCAGTTCAGCCTGTTCGTCACGCGTTTCATCGCCCTGGCCAGCCGTCGGCAGATAATGGCAGCTGCGGGAGTCGAACCCGCATCCGGAGTAGTCCATCAGGGGGATTCCGGGAACCCATCCAGGGGCTGCCCAAAGCGCCCGTAGGCGGCCGTCGCAGCAGGCTCGCCCTACAAGCGACGCGGGCGCAAAAGAGGTGCTCGGTTACGCCACGTCCAGCATGCGAATCTCCTCGTAGCCAGTGGGCCACTGATCCTGCTGGCGGCAGGCCAACAGCCGCCGGATCGCCGCCTCGTTCTCCTGGCGAGCAATGACCAAGGCGTCGTCGCTGACGCGCCACACGCCGCAGCGGAAAGGCTCCTTCTTCTCGACGGCGATGAGGTGGACCGGCACCATCAGGCCGTCGAGGGCCTGCGCAAGAACGGCCTGGTAAAAGGCCATCTGCTTGTGGTAGCCGTAGCGCTTCGAATCGGCCTCGAACCAGGTCAAATCGTCGGTGGTCTTGAAGTCGACGATGCCGCGATGGGGATGGAGCCAGTCGATGCGAATCTGGCACGGCGTGCCGCAGTACTCGGCGCGGACGACGCCCTCGGAGCGCCCGTAGAGCAAGAGGTCCACGGCCTCGTTGTTCATCGCCACGCCGCTGGCCATCTGCTCCACCAGTTCGACCTGTTCGTGGGAGAGCACCAGCTTGCCCTGGGCGTCAGCCCACGCCCGAAACGCCTGCGTGGTCGCGCCGTACGGCTTGCCGGTCTGCGGGTTGATCGGCCCACCCAGCGCGAAGGCGGCGGCATAGGCGTCGCGGCCTTCAAGGATGCGGACATGCGCGGCGCGGCCGATCAGGTAGCTGGCCGAGTCGCTGTCACCCAGCAGGCCGATGGTCTTCTTGCGGTGCAGCCACGGGCACTTCATGAAATCCAGCAACTGGTGGCTGCTGAGGAAGCGGTCTGCCTTGCCGTGGTATTCCGCGGCGCTTTCGGCCTCCAAAATGTCCAGATCGATGTCCAGTTCCATGATGTTCCTTCTGTTTGCCGCACCCTCGGGGACCCCGGCACCCGCGCCGGGGCCCCCGAGGGATGCGTCGCATGTCTTCTCTGGTTACCTATGCCGCACCGGGCATCGCGCCCCGCTTGACGCGGCTTAGTTCGCGCCCAGCCCGGCTTTCTCGAAGTCGCCGCGGATGCGGGCCAGGGCACTGGCGACCTGCCGCCAGGACACACCCAGCTCCTTGGCCGTGGCGGTGATCCCGTTGGCGACGACGCGGGCCACCAGCACTTGGTCCTTGGGGTCGAGGCGGCCCATCACGTGCTCGATGGCCTCGCGCAGCTCGAACTGCTCGGTGGGCGAGACGGGATGGACCTGGGTGCGGCGGTAGCCGTCCTCCTCCAGCAGCACCGCGCCCAGGCAGGTCACATCGCCCTCGCACTCCACCGGCGTGCCCTCCAGGGACACAGCCTTGTAGGTTTCGCACCGCTTGCCGCGCTTGCGGTAGCGCAATTCCATCGCCACCCAGGTCTTCAAGGCATGGGTGACAAAGGCCTCCAGGTTGCCGCGCTGGGCGTCGAACAGGTGGGCCTTCTGCACCAGGTACAGCAGCATGCCTTGGCAGAGCTCGTCGAAGTCCGACCGGGAGAAGTCGGTGCGCTGGCAGAGCTGGCGGGCCTTGAAGCCGATCAGGGCAACGGTGAATGGCTGCGCGACGATGTCGCGGACCGAATCACGATTCACACACGCCGATGTTGTGGGTTGCGATCTATTCATGGGCCGGAGTAGGCCCACAGCTACAAGCGCGCAACGAAAAAGCCGCCGGAAACGGCCAGGGCGAGGCAAGTCGGGCTGGATCTTCTTCTGCTGCGCAACAGCGGCGCAACAACCGACGCCGCCTGCCCAGCTGTGGATTGCGAGCTGCCTTACTTGCATTCCGGCCGTTCGTGTGTTAGCTTTCTGTTAGCCACACGCATGTTGGGTATCAGGGAATCCGGGATTGGAGGTACCATGTTCTTCCGCGTTGGGCCGTACCGATATCGCGTCAGAATCAGCGACGAGCCGCTGCGGGACGAGCGCGGTGAGGAGTGTGCCGGCCTATGGGAATGGGAAACGCGAACCGTGTGGCTGTCGGGCACGCTGGCGCTGGGCCAGCGCCATGAAACACTGCTGCATGAGCTCTCGCATGCCTGGCAGCGGCATTTCGGCACGGTGGCGTCGGCGGAGGATGAAGCGAATCGTGCCGCAGCCTTCGCCATCGATGTTCAGCGGCAGCTGCTCGCCCAGGGAGGGGACTTGGCGCTGATGCGGCTGTGCTCTGATGGCAGCATCGACAATGCTGCAGCGCTGGTCGCCACGATCCAGGTTGGCGCTCAGTGCGGCGTGTGTTCAACCACGATCGCCCCCAGCCAGATTGCCAACGAAGAGTCCGAATACCAGGAGGGCCGGCCGGTGGTGCGCCGCTCCTGCTGGTGCGAATTCTGCGGCCACGTGATGCGCTGGATGGAAACGGCGACCGCACAAGGCTTTCCGGCGGGAGCCGTGGTGGCGGGACCGCAGTACCTGCGAGGCCCCGAGGCTGATAGGTGGCTACGACGGCATCGCGTGATGGCGGGTGTTTGTGTCGAGGAATGAGGGAGAGGGTCCCATGGGAGAGAGGCAGTACACCACCGTTCCGGTGGAATGCGTCGAGCTGGTCGATGAGCAGTCGGCCGTTCCCTACTGGGCGCCGGCCTCGAGCTGGCGGGCATTGAAGGCGCAGCGCCACACCGTCACGCTCATCCGGGCGGCTCAAACCGACGCCAAGGACTGGTTGACCGTGACCGAGGCCGCCAAGCTGCGGCTGGAAGACTGCGACGGCCTGGATCTGGAGTTGGCCAAGGCGCAGGTGAGCTGGGCGGCGGACCGAGGCAAGTTTACGGTTGAGGGTGAAGGTCGCTCTCGTCGGATCGAGCCCGGCTCCTTCTCGCTGTGGCGTGACCGACAAAGGCGGCTGTCGATGGAGAAAGCGGACGATGAGGCTATGGACGAGCGGGTGCTGAGAAAGCGCCTGGAATTGGGATTGGAGGACCGATGCGTACAGCGATGATCTGGCCCGGCACGCCCGAGCGTGTGCCGTGCGGCATGTTCACATCGAAGGATCAGCGGCACATTGTCGCCGCCATGACGACCGATGAACATGGCGTGATTGTGAAGCTGGCCGCGCACTGCGGGGCATCCACGACCGCCACGGCGACATGGACGAACCTGGCCACAGTCCGGTCCACGGGCGAGCGTATATGCGAGGCTTGCGTCAAGGCCGCAATCGGCGAGACCCGGCCAGCTGCGCCGGTGATGCTGCCCGATCATGTGCTGGAGAAGCTGCGCCAGCAGGCAAGTGCCGAGGAGCGTGGCCTTGAGGAATGGGTGGAAAAGATACTGGCTTACCGCCGTCGGCAGAATCCCATGCGGATCGCGGCATCTCAGCGGGGAAAGCGGAAGGGGTAGTGGACGCTTGCGTGATGCCGCGCCGCGCCCCTGGCCAGTGCAAAGGGCGGAGAGAGTCAGGCGGGGCAAGGATTCTTCCGCACAACCTGTTGAAATCCTGTGGAGGATGATAGACTGTGTTCTGTGGGAGTCAGGGGCGGTTGTTATTGTTCCTGACAAATGGTGGCCTGCCGCGGTGAGCTTGCCGCGCCGGGGTGGCCCGATGCAGATCGCGCCTCAGGGAGCACGAACATGGGTGGACCGTACAACCTTCTGGATGAGCAGTGGATTCCGGTTCTTTACCACGATGGCCGGTGGGAGCGGGTGGGAATTATCAAAGCCTTGAAAGAGGCGGGTCAGATACGCCAGATTGCGGCGTCGAATCCGATGGACCGCGTGGCGCTGTTGCGCTTCCTGCTGGCGGTGCTCTACTGGTGTCGCGGCAACCCCCCGGCGGACGATGAGAAACGGAAGGTGCTGGCCAGCGGCCAGTTTCCTGCCGGGTGGTTCGGCAAGCTGGATGAACATCGCGATTGCTTCAACCTGCTGGGGGAGGGGAATCGCTTCTACCAGGATCCGAATGCGCAGCGCGAGCGAGCCGTGACCGACCTGCTTCAAGAGGTGCCAACGGGCAACAATTTCTGGCATTTCAAGCACGCGACGGACGGAAAACATCGCCTTTGTCTGGCGTGTTGTGCAATGGGCTTGCTCCGTCTGCCACTTTTCTCGGTGAGTGGGTTGCCAGATTTGAAAGCAGGCATCAACGGAACACCCCCAGTCTACCTTATTGCGATAGGCCAGACGTTGCAGGATACCTTGTTACTCAACTGGCGGAAGGTCGACTGCATTGGCGATCCTGCTTGGATAAGGACTGGGATGGCCAATTCTGTAGATGGCGCGATTCCGATGCTGGTCGGGTTGACAATGCTCTCGCGGCGAGTCTGGCTCCACGGCCCCGAGCCCGCCGACGTCTGCATCGGGTGCGGCGGCCGAGACCTACCGTTGATACGCACATGTGAGTTCCAAACCGCTGGGGAACAGCACAACGAGGCGTGGGACGATCCGCATGTGCTCTATATGCAGAAGACGACCAAAGAAGGTCGCACACAACGCAGGGCTATCACCGCTTCCGATCCGACGAAGTCGTACTTTCAGATGGACAAACCCTGGGCCGAACTGCTCGTGACGGCGGCAGCCTCAGCACACTGCTGTGACGGAGGGAAGCGGCGCGGTCTGTTGACTGTCGGCTTCGCTACCGACAAAGCAAAGAACATCGACGTTTGGGAGCGGATCGTGCTCCTCCCCGATGGTCTGGGCGACTCGTCCCGGCTGGCCGCTGCCACTGGATGCGTTGACCGCTGGGATGAGCAGGTGCGAAGAACCGGCGACCGCTTGGGGCGGACCGTGCCCGCGGTGCGAGGCGCAACGGTCGCCGCTGGGTTACGGCATGTTCGCCCCCATGTTGAGGCTCAGCTATCGAGCCGGATGGGCGAACTGTTAGACCACTCCACGCCTGACGGACCGGCCTGGGCGACTGGGATTGAGGAATTGAGTCGAATGCTGCAGGCGCTGGCGGTGTCTTTATCGCCCGGCGCTACCACGAGCGCCCTCCAGCGCCGCAACCAGATCGTCAAGGTGCTGCCGAGTCTCTCGCCCGAATCAGCGAAGACAGTGCGGCAGCCAAGACGCAGGAAAGGGGCCAAAAAATGACGCCAACGGAGTCCTTTGTCCAGAATCTGATTTCCCTGAAGCCCGGCGAATTGGGGATGCTGCGGCGGCATGTCACCCGACGACTCGACGAGTCGGTGGACGGTTTCGACCTCTTTGCCGGCCTCTGGTGGCCGCTTCGAGAGAAGAATCAGCGCGCTCCCCGTCGCGAGGTGGCGTGGCTGATCGCCAAACTGTATGCGGCTTATCCCCTGCCGCAGCGGGAGGGAGCGACGCTCGCGAAGGTGCTCGGCGGTATCCAACCGCACGACGAAGCACGACGCCGCCGCTTCGATGAACTGCTGTCGCTATCGCTGCCGGAGCTTGAACCTGCATTGCGGTGGGCTCTTGCGCTGGTCGGGGCTGCAGATGGTGCGATGGACTGGGTGCGGCTGACAGACCAGCTATCGATCTGGGAACGCGAAGAGACGCGCCTTAAATGGGCCAACGAATACCTGCATCTCTTTTGACCAAGAAGGGAAGGAGCATTTCATGCTGATTGAGTTTCATATCGTTCAGAACCACAGTCCGAGCAACCTCAACCGCGACGATCTGGGTGCGCCCAAAACCTGCTACTTCGGCGGTGTTCTGCGCTCACGCATCTCCAGCCAGTGCCTCAAGCGGAGCATCCGCACCAGCGATCAATTCAAGCTGTTGTGCGGCGGTATCCGCACGCGACAGCTCGCGGCGCTAATTGCTGCAGAACTGGAGGGCAAGGCGGACGTGAAGAAGCGCGCCGCCAAGGTTCTGGAGAAATGCGGGATCGCGCCCAAGGACGATGACCGCAGCGATATGCTGGTTTACACGACGAAAGAGGCGATTGAGCAGATCGCGCAGCTTCTGCAGAAGAAGGACGGTGACTCGGATGAACTCGCCCAGGAATGCGGCAGGCTCATTTCGACCCTGACGAGCGTGCCGGACATGGCCTTGAGCGGCCGGATGCTGGAGACGGGCAAACTGGCTGATACCACCGTGGAAGCGGCGCTACAGGCGGCCCATGCGATTTCCACGCACGAAGCCCGCCCCGAGGTGGATTACTATGTTGCGGCCGATGATATCCCCGGAGCCGACGCCGGCGCTGGTTACGTCGATGAAGCCATGTTCGCCTCGGCCTGCTTCTACAAGTATTTCTCCATCCACTGGGAAACGCTCTTGGCCAATCTCAAGGGCAACGGCGAGCTCGCCGCCCACACCGTTGGCGCGTTTCTCCGCGCCGCGGCGCTGGCCAATCCCACCGGCAAGCAGAACAGCTTCGCGGCCCACAATCCGCCCGACGGCATTGTCGTGGAGATCAAGAAGGTGGGCGGCAGCCCGGTCAGCTATGCCAATGCCTTTGCCGACCCCGTGCCCGCCAAAGGGCCGCGCGACGTTGTTGCCGAGAGCATCGCCCGGCTCGGTCAGTACATCCACGACCTGGACACCGGGTATGGCAAGAACGAAGACCATACGCGATACTGGTTCTCCCCCAACCTTCGCCATCCGCTGATCTGCATCGAGGAGAAGAAGCAACTGTCCTGCGCCGACCAGAATCTCAAGTCTCTGGACGATCTGGTTCCACTGCTCGTCACACGGCTCGGATTCGACTGGAAGCAGGTACAGCAGGTTGTTGCCGTCGCGTGAGGTTGCATCATGGCTGCAAACACTCTCTTCCTTCGGCTCGAAGGTCCGCTCCAGTCGTGGGGCGGGCAGGAGTCGAAGTTCGTTGTCCGGCGCACGCTTGACGCACCGACCAAATCTGGAGTGCTCGGCCTGATTTGCGCCGCTATGGGCCTGTCCCGGAGTGCGGCCCGCGCCGAACTGCCCGTGCTCAATCGATCGCTGCGAATGGGAGTGCGCATCGACCGCCCGGGCGTGCGGTGGTGGGACTATCACACCGTGGGAGCCGGCATGGAAATGCGCATCGCCGAAGGCGAAGGCAAGACCAAGCCCGGAGCAATGCTCACCCGGCGCGAGTATCTCTGCGACGCCAGTTTTCTTGTCGCACTTCAGGGCGAATCCAGCGCGATCGAACAGACTCGCGAGGCCCTGCTGTCGCCCGTGTGGCGGGCGTATCTGGGCCGGAAGTCTTGCCCGCCGTCACTGCCGCTGCTGGGGCGCAGCGACGAGCCCGATACCGGCGACTTCGCCACCCTCGACGCCGCCTTGCGTTCGACGGCCTGGCGGCCCCGACTCAAGGGCAATCCCGCGCCGGAGTCGGTCGAGAGCCTGATTGAATGGCGCAGCGCCAGCCCTGGCGACCTGGCCCCTGCTGAGGCGGAGGTCTGGTATGACGTGGCCCATTCCTTCGACGTGCCCGGCCACATTCCTCGTTTTGTTCTTCGCTCGATGCTGTCGGTGGGCGAAGGCAAGGACATCGCAATTGGCTCGCCCCGCCAGAGCCACACGCCCGCGCCGTCTCGACCCCGCGCCGACTACACGAATACCGAGTACCGCAAGCGACGCCAGCACCGGCTCGACGCCGATCATGGCCTCTGCGTCTTCTGCAAGGCTCCCGCCACCACGGTCCAGCACATCACCTATCGCCGCGCCGGCGGCAAAGAAACACAGGACGACCTGCGTTCTCTCTGCCGTCTCTGTCACGACGCGGTCACCATGATCGAATATGGCCTGGGGATGGGGCTGGACCGGATCAACCCCGAAGAACCGCAGTACCGCGACCGGCTCATCGCCAAGCGAAATGAGATCGTTGCGTTTCGTTCGCTGGAAACGCGCCGGCGGCGATTGGAACTCGAGGAGGTTGAGTGATGTTCCTGTCCACGCTGCTCATCGACACCGGCGTCAGTCCCGATCGTCCACGCCCCGGCCGGCTCTGGCTGCGCAACCTCTATCGCGTTCATCAGCGGCTCTGCATGGCGTTTCCTTCGAAGGAAAGGAAGAAGGTCGATGCGGAATTCCTCCAGCCGTATAGCCCCGGCGATTTCCCGGAGGACCGGTTTCGGGCAGATGAGAAGCCCGCGCCGCCGCCAGAGGTGCGGCGACAAGTGCATGCGAAGCGCGATGGCCATTCGGGGTTTCTCTTTCGCGTCGATCCTCTGCCGGGCGGCCGGGCGATCATTGTGGTGCTCTCAGCCCTGGAACCTGACTGGGGCTACGCTTTCAACAACGCCCTGCACCTGCTGGCGGCAATTCCCGAGAGGCCACGTCCTCTTCGGGTCAATATCGAAGTCGGCCAACGGTTTCGGTTTCGACTGAACGCAAACGCCGTGTTTCGGGCCGTGGCCAAGTCGCGTCATCGCAGCGGCGAGCCTGTCAAAGCCGAATGGATTGGCAAGCGGATTGGCGTGAGCGGCGATGAGTCATCATTACGCCGCTGGATCGAACGCCGCGCAGCCAGCGCAGGATTCTCGGTTAGCGAGCTTACCGCCGCGCAGCCCGGTTATGTCTACGTCAACAAGACCAGCGCGGCGGGTGACGCACAACGGCTTCGCTCGGTGCGTTACGAAGGGCTGCTTGAGGTGAACGACCCAGATCGGTTCCGTGACGCCCTCATCTCCGGCATCGGCCCGGCCAAGGCCTTCGGCTTCGGCCTGCTCTCGATCGCCCCGGCCAACAGCCCTTGACTGGCTGGCGGATGGCAATTGGCCTCCCGCAACGGACCAACCTGCTCTTTGACAAGTGAATAACATGATCAACCTCCAGGAAATCCCCCGCTTCGGCGACAAGCTCAGTTTCCTCTACGTCGAGCACGCCGTGGTCGAGCAGGAGGAAAAGGCCATCAGCTTCTGGCAGGAAACCGGCACCATCTCGGTCCCTGTCGCCAGCCTGGCCACCATCCTACTCGGCCCCGGCACCAAGATCAGCCATGCGGCCATCCGCACGCTGGCCGAGAACAACTGCCTGGTCATCTGGTGCGGCGAAAGCGGCGTGCGGTTCTATGCCCAAGGCTTGGGCGGCTCGCGCCACTCGCGCAACACCATTCTCCAGGCCAGGCTCGTCTCCAACGAAGTCACTCGCCTGCAAGTGGTCGTGCGGATGTACTGCATGCGCTTTGCCGAGCCGCCCGACCCCGGCCTGACCCTCCAGCAGCTTCGCGGCAAGGAGGGCATCCGCGTCCGCCAGGCCTACGCCGAAGCGGCCAGGAAAGCGGGCGTGCAGTGGGAAGGCCGCTCCTACAAGCGCCAGGAGTGGGACGGGGCCGATCCAGTCAACCGCGCCCTTTCCGCCGCCAACGCCTGCCTCTATGGCCTGGTTCACGCGGCCATCCTGTCGGGCGGCTATTCGCCGGCGCTGGGTTTTATCCACACCGGCAAGCAGCTTTCGTTTGTCTACGACATCGCCGATCTGTACAAGGCCGATTTCACCATTCCGCTGGCCTTCGAGATGGCGGCCGGCGACCACATCCAGCTTGAGCGCCAGGTGCGTCTGGCCTGCCGCGATCGGTTCCGCAAGGGCGACCTGATGGACCGCATCCTGCCCGACATCGCCAAAGCGCTGGATGTGCCGGTGGCGCCCGATGACGCCCTGACGGATGAATATGCCGAAGACTCCGCCATGCCGGCCGACTGGTGGCAGCCGGCCACGATCTCGGCCAGTCTGCCGATCGGACAAGTCCTGCGGCTGGATGGGCGGGCGTTTTCCGGACTGAAGGAGACAGCCGATGGTCGTCATGATCCTGGAAAAGGTGAGTCCGAGCCTGCGCGGTGAACTGACGCGATGGCTCATTCAGCCCCACACGGGGGTCTTTGTTGGGAACGTCTCAGCTCGGGTGCGCGAGCTGCTCTGGAAGCGCGTGGAGAAATCCCTGCGCAGCGGAGCCGGGCTCATGGTTTACCCCAGCGACTGTGAACAGGGATTTGCTATCTGCACCCTGGGGCGAACCAGGAAATCAATTGAAGACTTCGAAGGCCTGACACTGGCAAAAACGCGATTGCTGAAGTAATCTCCAGTGTATTCCCCACGCACGTGGGGGTGAACCGACAGGATGGTGTGGGTTAACGAAGATCGACGAGTATTCCCCACGCACGTGGGGGTGAACCGACCTCGCGGTTGCGT
>CAZMXI010000138.1:2013-13399 GCA_964570205.1 uncultured Tepidisphaeraceae bacterium | reverse complement strand
GACCTGACGTTCAAGACCAACAGGAGCACCAGCCTGAAGGAGATCAACGCCGCGATGAAGGTCGCCAGCGAAGGATCGTTGAAAGGCATTCTCGGATACACTGAAGAAGAGGTCGTCTCCAGCGACTTCATCCACGATCCCCGGAGCTCGATTTACGACGCCAAGGCGGGAATCGAGCTGAACCCCAACTTCTTCAAGATCGTGTCCTGGTATGACAACGAGTGGGGATATAGCTGCCGCGTGGTGGACCTGATGCTCATGATGGCCAAGAAGGAAGGGTTGATGCAATAGCGCAACGACGTGCGTGCGAGCGTGAAACGCGCGGGGAGCGCCCGGCGGCACAGGCCGCGTCTCGCTCAGATCGTGCTGCGCCATGAGCACCGCAGTGTCCGCACGGCGAATCGACCCATAGCCACGGTCACGGCGGTCGTGCCGCCCGCGTCGCGCTCTATGGGCAACTCTTTGACCAATCGACCGTCAAGCTCGATCAGTTGCACCCGGCGGACCCGCCTATCCAGGGCGATCCGTCTTGGAGCCGAGTCTCCTTCGGCGTTGAAGAGTCGAACGAGAACAGCGCCATCCTCGACATAGGCGGTCGTGACTTCGATCCCGCCTTCGGAAGCGTCGAGCAGCGACCACGCCGAGTCATCCTTCGAAGGCTCAGCGCATCGCTTGGCCACCAGCGGCTCACCCCAGCGGGCCAGTTCCCGCCAGAGCTGTGCCTTCGCCCAGTCGCCGGCGTGCGGCACGACAGAGTACGAGACGCTCGGCACGCGGCCGAGGCCGTAGTCGTGCCAGATGCCCGGACCCGCGTAGCATAGGACCAGGCCCAGCGGCTCGTCCGGCGAGAACGTATAGGCGGTCGCATGGTCGCTCATCACGGCCAGCCCCGCGGCGCCGCCGTCCTCGACCAGATCGACCCAGTTGAAGATCACATCGTTCTTGATCGACTCCCAGGCGTTGTACCGCGTGTCGGCGACCGTGCTGCGGCAGACGTCGAACGGGGCGTTCTTGTCGAGCGTCGGGCGGCGCAGGTTTGCCGGGAACAGCGCCTGGAGCTTAAACGATGAATCGTAGAACGGGCGGCGGACGCTGCGGGTCGCGGGGCGCCCGGCCTCCGATCGCTCGCCGACGCGGAAGCGCTGCCGCTGTCCGGGCTGCTGCTGACGGCCGCGGCCGCCGAAAGGCAGTGAGTCGACCGGGAACTCGAAGCTCGTGTGGAAATCGATTCGGCGCCAGCCCGCCGCGGCCGACACGCGAGTGACGAAGGACCAGGCGCCGATCCGCCCGCGGATCTCGGCGGTGACGCGAAGCGGCCCCTGCTCGACGATCCGGACTTCCGCCGGGGCGTCCACGCTCGCCAGCCACTTCTGTTCGGAGCCGAAGTATCCCCTGAACTCGTTCAACGATCGGTGACTTGCGTCGTCGACGAACTCCCTGTTGAGGTCCTTGGCAAAAAGGCTCATAATCCGCCCGCCCTTGGCCGGGTCGAGCAAGATGCGATAGAGATTGGTCTCCAAGACAACGCTTCCGTCCGGTTTCGTCGCCGCCTTGGCCGGGCCGTCCTTCGCTTGCGCCGCCCCGGCGTCCGCGGCCGCCAGCCGATAGGTCGCGTAGCCCACGGCGGGGACTTCGGCGGGGAACATGAGCGTCGCCCGGTCGGAACCTCCGGCCGCCCCCGTGACGACCTGCGACGGGACCTCAGCGCCGCGGGCGTCGAACACGCGCAGGCATTCCCCGGCGGCAACTGCGACCGACGCCAAGTCGCTTCGGTGGAAGCCGGTCGTGTTGAACACGCGGACGCATCGCCCTGGCTCATTTCCCTCCGGACGCTTCGACAGCGCGCCGGCAGCGTCGCCGATGACCTGTTCGCAGGCGCGTTGTACGAGCTCGCATTTTGCATCTGCCGCCGACGCCCATGTGCCGTCCTTTTGTCGGTTGTAAGAGACGATCCAGCCGTCGTGGTGCTGCGACCAGAGCAGGTGCTTCCACGCTTCCTTCAATGGCTCGCCTGGGAACGGCTTGGCACGCCGGACGAACGCCATCGCCGCCAGCTTCTCCGCCTGGACGAGCCGATGCTCCGCTGCGCGGACGACCTGCGCGAGTCGCTGGAGGATCGATCCGCCCCAGGGCAGCGAGACCCGCAGGTCCTCCTGTGACGCTTTCCACTGCTTCTTCGGCGTGGACGCGATCGATTCCACGTACTCGCGCCAGGTGACGTGGCGTAATACGCGCACGGTATCCGGGTTCATCCCGAGCAGCCAAGGGCGGCCGGGCCAACCCATATCCTGTAGTGTTGTGCCGGCCGGGTGCTCGATGCCCGCGGCGGCGCAGCGGTCGAGGAAGTCCGCGGGCGGACGCGCGTTCTCCGTCGTCGCCGGCGGCACGAGTTTCTCAAACGCATACTGCGGCACGGTGACGATTGAGGTGCCGTCGGGGCCAACCCAGTTGACCAGGTCAGCGTCGGCGGTTGGGCCGTGGTACCCGCCCCAGCACGTCGAGTTCTTCAGGACCGCCCGACGGTAGCCGAACGACCTGAGCAGCTGCGGCAAACAGCTCGTCCAGCACGGCTCCTGGACGGCGTACGTGTCTACGATGAGGTTGGGGAACACCGCATGCAATTCCGCCAAGCCGTACGCGATGTGGCGGATGTTGCTTTCGCCGCTGGCGTTCCAGGCGTAGGGCTGGGCGTAGGCCCCGGAGACGATCTCGACCCGCGCCGCTGGGTCCTGGTCAGCCAAGAACCGTCGCAATCGCTCGGTCGCCCGCGGATCGCTCTTGGCGAACACCGCCCAGGAGTACGGCTCGATCTCGAACGAGACCTTCCAGCGAGGGAACTTCTCCAGCCCGTCGAGGACGTTTCGCAGCGAATCGGGCGGCATGTGGCCGTCCACACCACCGTGATAGCCGTCGACGTAATAGAAGACTCGACCCGGGGCGGTGGCGGGGCCGAGCGGGGCCTGGCCCTGCCCCATGGCCGTGTGTGTTGCGAGCGCGGCACCGGCCGCTGCGGCGGTCTTCAGCATTTCACGTCGGGACAACTGCCCGTGACTCATGGGTGATGGCTTTCCTGTATACGGGGTCACGGTTGCATCGATCTCAGGCGGTCCACAACATTCAGCATGGACCGCCCCGTGTGGTACGCCGCCTTGGTGGGATGGACTTTCCAGCCCGTGCCGGGATTGACGGGATCGACGACAAACCGCCATCCGCCCTCCTTGTCGTCGATGCCGTGCTGGCGGATGTACTCCCACATCTTGATGAAGTCGCGCCAGTAACGAGGCTCGCGGGTGCGGTCATACATCAGGAGCAGCGTATTGAGTCCCTCGGCCTGCGCCCACCAGATCTTACCCGCCTCCTTCCTGACCCGGCCCCAACTGTTGCCCTCCTCGACGAACCCGCCCCAGTTCTCGTCCCAGCCAAACTCGAGGGCATGATCGGTCAGCGCCCTTGCCACGCGCCAGGTCTTTGCCTGCGCGAGGTCGTCAAGCGCGTGGGCCGCTTCCAGGAGGAGGAACGTCGTCTCGACGTCGTGGCCGTACGAGTCGGCGAACGCCAGTGCCCGCCAATCGGGCGTGAAGAACTGGTTCATGCAGCCCGGGGGCTCAACGACCATCACGTCACGGCAGATGTGCAGCAGTTCCTGAAGCCTTTCCTGGACCCTGGGCTCCTTCTTGGCCTCGTAGAGGGCCGTCATCGCCTCCAGCAGGTGAATGTGGGCGTTCATGCTCTTAAGGCCGTACCGCGTGCCCATCGCGTCGTACGGGTTGGCCGGGTTGTGCGTGTTCGACGAGTTCATGTGGACGGCGCCGTCGCGGGCGAACGCCTCGTAGTACCCGCCGTTCTTCGCATCATGGGCGTGCTTTTCCAGCCAGTCGAACGCCCGCATTGCCAGGTCCAGCGCCTCGGCGTCCTTCGAGGCCAGGTAGTAGTTGGCACAGCCATAGATGCCGAACGCGATGCCGTAGGCGTGCTTGTCAGTGCCCATCCGGGTGCTCGGCCCGCCGCATTCGCCAACCATCCAGTAGAAGCCGCCGTGTTCCTTGTCCCACATGTGGTCGCGGAGGAAGGCGAACCCATGCGTCGCGTAGCCAAGATATCGCTCTCGCTGCGCCGGGCGCCTCCGGGCCACCTCGGCGGCAGTCCAGACCATGCGTGTCTGGAAGACCAGGTTCTTCTCGCGCTCCGCCGGCGTGAACCGTGCCCATTCCGCGGGCGTCGCGTGCCGGAAGCCGCCGCGTTCGGCGTCGATGCACGCCGGGTAGAAGAAGCCGAGTTCGTGCTCGAAGAGGCTCCGTTCGATCTGGTCGGCCAGCGCTTTCAGCTCCGCGCGCGTCGGCGCGCCGGGCGGCCGAGCATTCGGCGCAGGATCAGCCCCGACAGTCTCGTGCGGGCGGAGGAGAACGCAACTCAAAGCGATGATCGACAGCCATGGCCGTCCTTTCCTCGCGCACCGGGTCATCGGTCAACTCCTTCCGTCTCAAACGTCGATATCGAGTCCGGAACAAGCCTACAGCGAGGCCACATTATCGGCTTGCTCGATAGAGCCAGGCGGCTGGCTCGACGGCCGTAGGACGGGCTTCGTGAAGGTCGCCAGGAGGGTATGCCAGGGGAGTGTTGCGCACTTGATGCGGCTGGGGAAGCGGTGGACGCCCGCCAACGCAACCAGCTCGCCCAGCCCATCGGCCGATCCATTCGAACCTCCCGGCCGCATCATCAGGTCGTGGAATGCCTGGAAGAGCTGCCTGGCTTCATCTTCGGTGCACCCGACGAGGCGCTGGGTCATCATCGAGGCCGATGCTGTGCAGATGGGACAGGCGGTCGCCGTAAAGCTGATGTCGGCGATGCGCCCCTCAACCATCTTCAAATACACAGTAAGGCGATCGTTGCAGATCGGCAGCTCGCCATCGGCCTGGTGCGTCGCGTCAGGCATGGCGCGGTGATTGCGCGGCTGTCGGCTGTGTTCGACGAGCAGGTCGCGGTGCAGTTCATCCATGTCGGGGGGGAACTCATTGGCCGGATGACTGGCGGTGATGGATGTCGCGGGCGCTGGCCGGGCGGGGTGGCCGAACCAGGATCGATCGCCCACGCCGCCGTACTTGGCTTCAAGGACCTGGACGACCTCAGCCATGGAGGCATCCGCCGACGCCCAGCCGCCGTCAATATCGGGGAAGTTGGTCTTGCAGTTTTCCAGTTTCTGCGGGACCGAGAAGCGGATGGGGCACCAGAATGACTCGATGTTCCGCAGCATTTCCGTCCCCAGCGACCAGGTTCCGGTCATCCAGTCGCAATAGAGGCACCAGACCAGGTCATGGCCGACGAGGTCGCGCATCTTGTGGCGGCTGAGGGTGATCCAGTCGGCGTGTCGATATCGCGGGAACCGCAGCAACCAGATCAGCGTGGGATAAAGGAATATCTCCAGCACGCGGATGATCCACAGCACGGGCACGCCGAACGTCGTCAGCCATAGCGCCAGGTGATTATGCCAACGTCCGACCAGGCGGTTCGTAAAATGCACGATGCGCGGTCCGCGGGCGGCCCGCAGATGGAGCAGCTCATGAAAGAATATCCACGCATAGCATGCCGCCATCTGCCCGAGAATCGCCGCACCCAGGCCAGGCCACCCCGCCCAGACTGCGCCGACCAGCCACGGGGCGGCGGTCAGAATGCCCAGTACGATGTCCAGCAGCGGCGGTCGCGTGAAGGAATCGGACAGCGCTCGGCCGGGCCTGCCAAGCAGGGGGATGAGGCTGAGCATGACCGCAAGGGCGAAAACGCCGCCGGCCGTGACGCCGAAGACCTGGAGGAACTCGATCATTCACGAACTCCCGAACAAAACTCCGGGCGAAGCTATCGGCCCTCCATCACAGGGAAGGCCGCCGGGGCGAGCTTCACGCCGGCCGGGCCGGTGTTGTTGGTCAGGCGGCCGGCCTTGCTGACGTCGATCGGCTTGAAGCCGGTCTTCCCGGCGGGCGAGCCGGGCTTGAGGGCGAAGTTGCCGTTCTCGGGATCGACGAACATCGGGTCGGCAATCAGCGAGTTCCTATCCTGGCCTTTGGCCTGCCACTGCTCGAAGGTCATCTTGGCGAAATCGAACGCTTTGCCGTCGCTCCGCCAGTAGATGTTGTTATCCATCTTGTAGTTTTCGCCGGTCCAGTTCAAGCCGAGGAGCTGTCCCTGACTGAAGATGATGATGTTGCGCTCAAATGTGAACGAAAGATGCGGCTCCGGGCGCGTTCGCTGTACCTGGTCCTTGCGGCTGAAGGCGATGATGTTGTTGCGGAAGAAGTTCTCCTTGCCGTAGTGCTGATGGAAGCCGCCGGTCTTCACGCGGCAGACGACGTTGTTCTCGGCCAGCATGTCGCTGGTGCCTTCATCATAGTAGATGCCCCAGCCGCCGTAGTCGAAGGCATCGACGTCATGAATGAAGTTGTGGTGCAGCACCGAGCCCCGCCCAGCCCCGAGGGTGTAGATGCCGCCCATGTCCGACAGCACGCCCTGGCCGAGGTGGTGGATGTGGTTGTTGGCGATGGTGTTGTGGTGAGCACCGGATGGGCCATAGCCCCAGCTCCAGCCGAGGGACACGCCGGTGTAATAGAAGTCGGCGATCTCATTATGCTCGACGAGCGTGTTGTCGGCGTGGCCGACGACGACGCCGCAGGCCGCCGAGTGCAGTCGGCCGCCGTGGGCGATCAGGCAGTCGCGGACGATGTTGTGGCTGGTCTGCAGCTCGGCGTCGGTGTCGAGGCGAAGCGGGCCGATCTTGATGCCGCCAGCGCCCATGTCGGTCAGCTCGCAACGCTCGATGCGGTTGTTCTTGCAGGCCCGCTCGAACTCGATGGCATAGGTGGCGACGCTGCGGATGGTGCAGTCTTCAACAATGCAGTGGTGCGCGCCGGCCGCGAAGATGGCCCCTTTCAGGTGCACTTCGGCCTGGGGATAGCTGTTGCCCTCCGGCGGGCTGTTCCAATTCGTGTGGGCGAAGTCCAGCTTCTTTAAGTGCAGGTGACTGACGAACTTGCGGCTGGCGGGGTCGCCCTGAATCTGGACCAGAAATTCGGCCTTCGGGGCGACAACCGTGGAATTGGCGAGGGTTTCGCCGGGCATGGGGATGTAGGTCAGGATGCCGGTGGGGCGGTCAAGGTACCACTGGCCGGGCTGGCCGAGGGCTTCCTTGACGTTTTCGACGAGATATCGGCCGTTCTTGGGCATGCCGCCGTACCACTGGGTGGTGCGGGTGAGGCCGGTGAAGGTGACGATGCTCTGCTCCACGTCGATGTTCTTGATGTGGAAGCGGGACATCGTCCAGATATGGGCGGGCAGAATCTGGACGTCGGCGAGGTTGGCCCAGTTGGGGTTGATGTCGCCGGGTTTGAATTTGAAGCTGTCAAAGCCCTTGGCGTTGGGTTTGGCGTCAACCTTGTCGGCGATGTTCAGCCAGCCAGCCTGGGGAAGGCGGGGGCGATAGCGGCGATGGCCGTTTACCCAGAGCTGCATGAAGTCCCACTTGCCCTCCTTGACTTCGGGGATCTGGACGACCCAGCGGCCCTTGTCATCCGTCTTGAAGCCGGTGAGCTGGATGCCGCCGGAGATCAGCGGGCGTTCATCGCTGTAGGCTGTGTAGACCGTCGGCGAATCGGCAGTGCCGGAATCGGCGGAGGTGAATTGCAGGGGCTGTGTCAGGGTGTAAGTTCCGCCGCGGAGGGCGACGACGATGGGCGTTTTGCGGTCGGGCTGGGCAGCGCGAAGCTGCCGGACGGCCGCCTGGGCGCGTTGGAGGGTGGCGAAAGGCGCATCGAGCTTGCCGGAGGCGGCATCATCGCCTCGTGGGGCGACGACGAAATCTGGATCGGCAGCGAAGGCCGCGCCGGCGAAGATGAACATGCAGATTAGCGACAGGAGGGGCTTGTGATGCATCTTGGAATCCTCAGTAAGCTCAAGTTCCGCAGAGTGATACCACCATGGCGGGGCAATGTGGCGTCAGGCAGGGCAAAACCGCATGGTTTGAACGGCATCGGATGCGCCAGTATCATGCCCGGCCGCCGGCGTCGCCATGTGGCGGCGTCGGGGCGGTTCTTCTGGATTCGCATGCTGACCAAACGCATCATCCCCTGTCTGGATGTGGACCGTGGCCGGGTCGTCAAGGGCGTGAAGTTCTTTGACCACGTGGATGCCGGCGATCCGGTCGAGCAGGCGAAGCGCTACCAGACGGACGGGGCGGATGAACTGGTGTTCTACGATATCACCGCCAGCCATGAAGGCCGGGAGATCATGGCGGAACTGGTTCGGCGCGTCATGGAGCACATCTTCATGCCGCTGACGGTTGGCGGGGGAATCCGCACGGTGGATGATGCCACGGCCCTGATCCAGGCGGGGGCGGAGAAGGTGAGCGTGAACTCGGCGGCCGTGCAGAACCCGAAGCTGATCGCCGAAATCGCCCATAAGTTCGGCCGGTGCGCCACGGTGCTCGGTCTGGACGCCAATCGCGTCCAGCGCGACGGCGTCGAGCACTGGGAGGTTTTTATTAACGGCGGGCGGGTGAACACGGGCATCCAGGTGATGGATTGGGTGAGGCAGGCACAGGACCTGGGGGCGGGGGAGATCGTGCTGAACGTCATGAACGCCGACGGGACGACGTCGGGCTATGACCTGGAGATGACGGCGGCGGTGAGCGAGGCGGTGAGCATTCCGGTGGTGGCCAGCGGCGGGGCGGGGTCGCCGCAGCACATGCTGGATGTGCTGACCCGTGGCCGGGCGGATGCCGCGCTGGCCGCGAGTATCTTCCATTTCGGCACCTATACGATTCAGCAGGTCAAGCATTTCCTGGCCGACCACGGTGTGGCGATGCGGCTGGTGTAGCCGCAAGCGAGCCAGGCGGGAGGCAGTGAAATGAGAGCCCGGCTTGCCTTGGCAGGCCCAGGCAACCTGCGTTCGTTTCGAGCAAATCTGCCGGGAAGGGGATCGAGGCCGCCAGAGGCCATGGGAGACAGTCGATCATCTCCTCACCGGCCTGCGATGAGTCGCCCGCAGGCGAATCCGCTTCTTGGCCTGGAACACCTTCCCCCGAGCGGCCTGGCCGGTCTGGCCCTGCTGCTTCTCAAGCTGGCTCTGCACGTAGGCCTTGCTCAAGATGGCAAAGTCGCTGGTCCCGACCTTCCCATCGCCATCAAAATCCCCCGATGTAAACTTCGTCGCAAACCCCGCCTGCGGATTGCCCTGGTTGAGCTGATAAACCACGTACCCTTTGCCTAGCTCCGCGAAATCCGCCGTCGTCACCTGCCCGTCCAGATTCGCATCCGCCGCCCACGTGTATTGGACCAGGATACTGCTGGCCGAGACCTGCTGTCCGGCGAATTCGGTCAGCCCCATATCCCCGGCGATGGCCACCACCAGCTTTCGTTCCGGCTTGTTCATGCCGCTGGCGCTCAGGCTCCCGTCTGCAATCGCCGTCCCCAGCGCCTTCCGCATCGCCTCAGCCGAGTTCGCATCAGCACAGTCCACAATCAGCGCGTTGTCATTCAGGTCCAGCGCTCCGATCTGGACTTCGCTTACGCGCACGACCTTGCTGCCTCCGGCCGGCAACGCCCCTGCCAGCATCCCGCCCTGCATGCTCAGCACTTCCACGCCGTCAAGCTGGATCGAACCTGCGCCCGCCGCCACATGGTCCGGCCCCAGTGTAACCTGCATCCCGGCCGGCACGTTCACCAGCTTGAGCGTGTCGCTGCCCTCTCCGCCGCGCACCAGCAATCCGCCAACCGGCAGCGGGTCGCCCTGGCCAAAGTTCACAATCAATTCGTCGGCGCCTCCGCCCAGATCGAAGCTCAGCCGCTCGTCATGCCCCAGCGGAATGCCTGGCGAAGGTTCTCCCTCCGGCAGATATCCCGCATAGACGACCAGCTTCTCCTGCGCGGCATCCTGGACCAGGTAGAATCCATCCCCATCCGCCGTACCCTGCCAGGAATCCTGAACGACCTGCGTCCGACCTATGTTGAGGAGCACCGATACGTCTTGCGAACCGAAATTCGCGGTCGCCAAGTCCAAACATCCATCGCCATTGAGGTCTGCCGCAACGACCGAACGGGGCTCACGCCCGACAGCATAGATCGCTTGCGCCTCAAACGTCCCGTCCTTCTGATTGCGCAGCACCGAAACCGTCGAGCCCCATTGCGGGTAGCTACCGGCATTTGCCGTGACAATGTCAATGTAACCATCTCCGCTCACGTCGGCCAATGCGACATGACTGGGTCTGGCCCCTGCCGCATAGCCCACAGATGTTCCCAGCCCCCCATCACCAGCGTTTCGCAGCACAGTAACGGTGTTCGCGTCCCAGTCCGCCGTCACCACATCTGCGCGACCATCACCGTCAACGTCAGCCGCGGCAATCCATCGTGGTGCTCGGCCTACCGCGTACTTGCCTGATGGCACGAACGTTCCGCCTGGGAGGTTGTGGTGTACGCTGACCGTATCTGACTTCCGGCTTGCCGTCACGAGGTCTGTACGTCCATCTCCATCGATGTCCGCTGCGGCAATCGCCGCGGGACCCTCGTCCATCGCGTAGAACACTTCGGCCTCGAAGGTCCCATCACCTCGCCCGCGCAGCAATGAGATGCCACCCGCGAAATCGGGATAACCGCTGGTAGAAGCCGCGGCCAAATCCGAATATCCATCGCCATCCAAGTCAGCAGCCACGATGTGCCATGGCATTGTGTCCAGTTCGTATATGACTTCGTCCTCAAAAGTGCCATCGCCTCTGTTGCGCAGCACAGCTATGCTCCCCCGGTATACCGGTACACTGCTGCACAACTGTCCTACCATTACGTCGGCGTCACCATCGCCATCAATGTCTGCAGCGGCAACGGTGAGGGCCGTGTGGCTCAAGACGTATTCAGCACGAGCTGGAAACCTGCCCTCCCCCTGATTCTTCATCGCGAACAACACCAAGGAGCTGTTGGCGGTAATGAGGTCCAGCTTCCCATCCCCGTCGATATCCGCCACAGCGGCGGAAGATGGATTGTGACCAGTGGCATAAATGGTCTGCGATTGGAATAGAGGAGTCCCGCGATTCCGCAGCACAGAAACATCGTCCGACTGGGTGGTGGCTGCGACAACGTCGATGTAATTATCGCCATCGACGTCTCCCACGGCCACAGATGCAAATTGGCGTGATGCGTACGTAATGGGAGGTTCGAAGGTCCCATCGCCGCGCCGGCGTAACACCATTGCACCCGTCGTGCTGCTCGCCGCAACGAGATCTGGGTGCCCATCGGCGTCGAAGTCAGCGGCAGCAACGGACACACAAGATCTCCCGGAGGTGCAATTCACCGGCGCATCGAACGTCCCATCGCCTCGATTGTGCAGCGTCATCAAACCAGAGCCCGTGGCCACT
>CAZMXI010000138.1:0-2003 GCA_964570205.1 uncultured Tepidisphaeraceae bacterium | reverse complement strand
CCAAGTCCACATGTCCATCTCGCTCGAAATCCGCCGCAGTCACTGACAGTTGCTGCGCGCCCACAAAGTACTCGACTTTGGCGTCAAAGGTCCCATCGCCCTTGTTGCGCAACACGCTAATCCCATTATTGGTTGACAAGTGCGCCACAGCAAGGTCCGCGCGCCCATCCCCATCCACATCCGCAGCTGCAACAGACATCGGGTACTTCCCGACCGAATAGGCCATTCCGGCATCGAACACGCCATCGCCGTGATTGAGCAGGACTGTGACGGTGCCCGCCCCATGGTCCGCTGTTACCAGATCCGCGTCCCCGTCCCCGTCCAGGTCTGTTATGGCCACAGAGACCGGAGCTGCACCAACCTTATAGGCCACGTAATCTCCAAACGTTCCATCGCCTCGATTGAGCAGCACCGATACAGCGCCCAGCGAGATGGTCCCCGTCACGACATCGACATACCCATCGCTGTTCAAATCGCCGGCAGCCACCGAGCGGCAATAGCCGCCGACGGCATACTCGACATGTGGGTGGAATGTGCCATCTTCTCGGTTGCGCAATATGGACACGTTTCCAACAGCGTTTGCCGTGACCAAGTCGACGCACCCATCACGATCGACGTCCGCGGCCAGAACGGACCAAGGGGCATCGCCTGTGGGATATGTGATGTTGCCCGGGAAATCAATGTCGATGAGGGCTCCACTCAGCAGCACCCTCCCCTCCAGCCGCTCGGCCAAACTCGGCCGCTTGGCCCCAGCCGCCTTGGCCAGCACCTGCGCCGTCGCCGCCAGCAGCTCCAGCTTCCGCCCCACAGCCTTCCCGTGCTTTCGCCCTCGCGCCCATCCCATGCCCATGACTCGCTCCCATTTACATGCACTTGACCCGGCCCATGCACCAATTCACTGGAAGACCCCAAGGGAAGCGCCAACAGCCCTCCACCCATGGTGACTGACCTCCTGACATTGTCCACCCGCCCGCTCGACTGGTCAAGAAAATTCCCCGCAACTCCCGAAACAGTATGGGTTTGCACCCATATTCCTCCGCCCCAGGATTCCCCAGATTGCCACAATGCAATGCGTCCCGCCCGTTTGCCCAACATGCCGTGTCGGCGGGGCGCGCTTCCCGCGAAAAAAGACCTTGTAGCGGCCGAATTGATCTAAGACGCCGAAGGCGTGTAGCACGGCCGTTGCGGGGTGGGCGGCAAGGTCTTACCATGGGCCGGCGATGGCGACGACCAACCTTTATGCGCCCTGGCGGATGGATTACATCCGGTCGCTGGATCAGTCCGGATCGGGGTGTTTTATCTGCGAGGCGGCCACCGCGACGACCGACGAGCAGCGTCGGCAGCGGCTGGTGTTGTGGGTCAGCGAGCACAGCGTGGTGCTGATCAACCGGTTTCCGTACACCAACGGGCACCTTCTGGTGGCGCCGCGTGTGCACAAGGCCGAGCTGGAGGAGCTGTCGCACAAAGAGCTGTGCGACCTTCAATCGCAGACGGTTGAGGCGATCCGTTTGCTGAAGGGGTGCGTTTCGGCGCAGGGTTTCAACGTGGGGATCAACCTGGGGCGGTGCGCCGGGGCGGGGGTGCCCGGGCATGTTCACCAGCACATCGTGCCGCGGTGGGCGGGCGACACCAACTTCATGCATGTGGTGGGCGAGACGGAAGTGGTGCCGCAGGCGATGAGCCAGCTCTGGCAGGAGCTGACGCTGGCACGCGAGCAGATGTCGGAGCAGGCGAACCAGAGCCATGACGAGCATCCATGAATTCCTCGCGGTGTTCATACCGCTGTTCGTGGCGATCGACCCATTCGGGCTGATTCCGGTGTTTCTCGGTGTGACGGAGAAGCTGCCGGCGAAGCGGCGGCGCGAGGTGACGTTCGAGGCGGTTGCGGCGGCGATTGCGATCACCGTGGTGTTCATGTTTCTGGGGCGGGCGATCTTTGAGTTTCTGCAGATCACGGTGAACGATTTCCGCATCGCCGGTGGCATCCTGCTGCTGGTGCTGCT
>CAZMXI010000137.1:13093-13507 GCA_964570205.1 uncultured Tepidisphaeraceae bacterium | reverse complement strand
CGTTGGATTCCTAAAGAAAGTAAAATCAAACTTTGGTCGAGGGTTTTGGGTTTTTCGCCGGGGACCGCCGGATCGAGCTTGTATTTGTAGCGCAGAAAAGAAAGGCCGGTGCGCGGGTAGAGGGCGAAGATCAGCACATCGCCGATGTCCGTGAGGCCCTCGACAAGACCAGCGGCGTCTCCCCCATCGCCGCCGGCGTCATCAAGAACCGCGTCGGCCGGCTCACCAGCGCCGCCGCCCTGCGCCTCACCCTCATCTCCCTGCTCGCCCGCACCGACAAGAAACGCACCACCTACGGCCTCGGCATCCAGCGCATGATCGAACTCGCCCTCGCCTGGCTCGACCGCGCCGGCCTCTTCGACACCACGCCCGCAGAACGCCGCATCGAGCTTCACTGGCCCAGCCCCCTCCCCG
>CAZMXI010000137.1:11325-13046 GCA_964570205.1 uncultured Tepidisphaeraceae bacterium | reverse complement strand
AACGCGATCGAAAAACTCCAGGAGGCCGAAGCCAAGGCCCGACTCGGCGTCCCCAGAGACCTTGTCCTCAAGGAACTCGGCTATTGAACCCCAATCCACGGACGATGACCGCGTTCCCCTCAAAACCCTTTTCACAGGAGTCCCAACATGCCCGAAGAGATCGTGATCCCCGTTGGCGACGGCCCCGCACCGCCGGTCTCGTCCCCGCCGCCCGCCCTGCACCCCGAGCAGCGCGAACCCGACCCCGCCGAACGCCTGCATGAGCTCGCCCGCGAGCTCACCCGAACCCGCAACCGCAGGCTCATCGCCGAATACCTGCGCCTCCGCCGCGCTGTCATCTGACCCCGAACCCTGAAACTCACATAAGGAGCACCCCATGTCTTTCACCGGAAAAGCCACCTATTCCGCAGGCACGACCCTGCCCGAGCTCGCCGAGGATGTCAGCGACCTCGTCTCCATCAACGCGCCCCACGAAACCGCACTCCTCGACGCCCTGGGCGATCCCCTCCGCCCCGCGCGCTCCACCATCCACGAATGGCTCGAGGATGAACTGCTGCCCAACACCGACGCCATCAACGACAGCACCTACGCCAACGCCACCACCGACACCGCGTTCGTCGTCGATCACGCCTCCCGCTTCCGCGTCGGCGATCAGATCCGCCTCGACCAGGCCGCCGAGGTCATGCTCGTCACCGCCGTCAACGAGGGCACGAACACCCTCACCGTCGTCCGCGGTTACGGCGGCACCACCGCCACCGCGCTCTCCGACAACGCCGTCATCCACATCCTCGGCAACGCCGCCCTCGAAGGCGATGACTCCGCCGCCGCTCGTTTCACCAGCCGCGTCCGCCGAAGCAACTACACCCAGATCTTCTCCTCCACCGTCGAGGTCAGCGGCTCCGAACTCGCCGTCCGCCAGATCGGCGTCGCCGATGAACTGGATTACCAGAAGCAGCAGCGACTGCGCGAACTCATGCGCGACCTCGAAAACTGCGTCGTCAACGGCGCGGCCCCCGCCGCCAACCCCCAGGGATCGTCCACCGTCCGTCGCACCATGCGCGGCATCGTCCAGTCCGTCGCCACCAACCGCTTCACGCCCGGCGTCGGCGACTTCCCCGCCGACCCCTCCCTCACCGAGGTCCAGCTCAACAAGGCCATGCAGGCAATCTGGGAATCCGGAAACGGCCAGGTCGATCTCATCGTCCTCGGCGCAGCACAGAAACGCGCCATGAATGTCTGGATGCTCGCCAACCGCTCCTTCGCCGCCAACAGCGAGCACTACCGGAACCTCGTCAGCGTCTACGAAAGCGACTTCGGCATCTGCAGAATCGTCATGAGCCGGTGGGTCCCCCGCGGCATGATCCTCCTGCTCGACTCCAGCCGCATCGAGGTCATGCCCCTCGCCGGGCGCAGCTTCCACTTCAAGCCCCTCGCCGCCACCGGCGACCGCGAGGCCGGCCAGGTCATCGGCGAATACACCCTGGAATTCCGCAATGAGAACGCCCACGGCCTGATCGAAGGCCTCCTCGAACCTTGATTCCCGGACCCCTGACGCCGCCGCCATCGCCGGCGGGGACCCAATGGGGGGGAAACCCCCGCCGGCGCCTTCCTTCGCAGGTGAACCATGATCTTCTGCAACGACGTCGATCTCCTGAAATGGGAACCCAACCTCTTCCGCGAAGCCGCCTTCGCCTCCCAGCTTCTGCTCGCCGGCGCCGGCG
>CAZMXI010000137.1:0-11315 GCA_964570205.1 uncultured Tepidisphaeraceae bacterium | reverse complement strand
TCGATGGAACCATCTTCACCCTCGATGAGGGCAACCTCGTCGATGCCCACATCGCCGCAGGGCACGTCCTGGCGCTGGCCGGCGCTGTCAACGGCAGCTACCCCATCGTCTCGGTGGACACCGCCACGCAACTGACGCTCAGCGTCATGTACGATGGCCTCTTCCCCGAAACCGGCGCACCGGCCATCGCCCCCGTGGGCGTGGCGATTGATCTGCCGTTTGCCATTCGCACCTTCGCGCCCCAGCGGCAGGTGGTCAGCGAGCTGCTCATGCGCAGCGTCGGCATCGAGCCCGACCTGCCCGATCAGCCCATGGTCGTTAATGCCGGCGCCCTGCGCCGGGCGTGCGCGCTGGGGACGCTGCAGATGGTCTACAGCGCCCTCGCCGCCGCGTCGGCCGACCCCGGCATCTTCACCATCCGCGCTGATCTGTATCAGCGCACTTACCGCCGCGCCCTCAGCGGCATCCACGTCGAGCTCGACACCAACGGCGACGGCCACCCCGATCTCGCCCGCAACCTCTGCGTGACGGATCTACGCCGGTGCTGATCCCCGACTCTTCTACGGAGAACAACCATGAACTGGCTGACCTTCCTTGCCGAAGCGCCCCTCCCAGACCTGACCAGCATGGGCGCGGCCGGCCTCATGGGTGCCATGTGGCTCCTGGAGCGCCGAACCAGCCGCCAGCGCGACCAGCAGCTCGATGATTCCCACGCCCGGATCATGCAGGACAAGGTCGCCCTCGACCAGTTGATCGCCGTCGTACGCCAGAACGCCGAGGCGCTGTCGCGCCTCAGTGCCACCCAGGAGCAGTTCCTGGGCGAACTCAGACAGGAGCACCCATGAAAACCGCACTTGCCATCGCGCTGCTGATCGCCAGCGGCTGCGCCCCTTACACCGAGGCGCAGATGCGCCTGGCCGAGCAGTCCCGCCGGGGCATCGAACTGTGCCGCGCTGCCCACGCCGAGCGCGAGCAGTTTATCGAGCAGTATTTCAAGGTTCAGCGATCCCGCCTGGATGATGCCTTCGACGCCGACGTGCGCGAAACCGAGATGCTCGACCCCGACTGGGTCATCGAGCACCGCCGCGCCTACGCCGCCGCCATCGACGTCTTCGCCGCCCAGCGCCTCGCCAGCCTGGAGGCCGGCCGAACGCTGTCGCGCAACCTCGATGCCATCGACGCCGCCCTGTCGCGCATCCTCGTCCTCCAACAGGCGCAGTTGCGCCTGTTCGATCTGTCCAAGACGAATTCAACCAACTCCACAGGAGACCACCCATGAACACGATCGATCTCAAGCAGCAGGTCCAGCAGGCGCTTTCGGCCGAATGGCCCGCCTTCGCCCAGCGTCACCCGCACCTGGCCGCCATCCTCGACGAAACATTGCTCGTCGAGCAGGCCACCGCCGACATCACCCAGGACCCCGCCTATCGCAGCGCCATGGACGCCGCCGCCACCGCCCACACCGCCGCGAGCGCCGCCGACCTGATCCAGGAACTGGTGATCGCCTGGCTCAAACGGCTTGTATAGAAAGGATCAATCCCCCCGATGCCGCGCCTTGACGCCCAGCATGAACAGGATGATGAACACCAGCGCCCCGAGGTACTGGAGCTGGATTCGCCACTCGGGGTGCTGGACGGGGCCAGCGCCGCCGCGCCAGGCGTCGTACGCCAGCGCCAGCGCCACGATCAAAAAGGACCACGAAAGCCGAGCCAGCCACCGCTTCATGCCATCACCCATACCGCGCCGAAGCGCAAGCCGTCAACGTCAAGGATGGTCCAACATCTCTTTCAGCAGCTCGCCATGCGACTGCACGCCGCCGGCCAGGAAGGGCACCTTGGCGCCGTCGTAATGCGCCAGGTCGAACGGGAACACCGCATTGCCCGTCAGGTCCGTCACAATGCCGCCGGCCTCCAGGACGATCGCCGCCGGGGCGGCCGCATCCCACAGCTTGCCGTGGATCGTCAACGCCCCGTGGGCGATGCCGGCCGCCACCTGCGCTGCCTCCAGCGCCGCCGACCCCATGATCCGCACTTTCCAGGTCGTCTGCGCCATCCAGCGCGCTGCGTAGCCGGGCAGCTTGCCTTCCATGTCCAGCAGGTTCGCCGTCAGCATCAGCACCGAGCTGTTGCTCAGCGGCGTCTTCGGGGCGTGGATGCGCTTCTCGCCCATGTGCGCCCCATGACCCTTGGCCGCCGTGTAGAACAGCCCGCGGCAGACGTCATACACCACCCCCAGCACCGGATAACCCTCTTTGAGCAGCCCGATGCACACCGCGAAATTCGGAAATCCCGCGATGAAGTTGTTCGTCCCGTCGATCGGGTCGATCACCCACACCCGGCCCATCAGATCGGGGGCATCGAACGTGATGGCGTCACCCGTGTCGTTCTCTTCGCCAATCACGCCATCGTTGGGATACTGCTTCCGCAGGCCGGCCACGATGAAGCGCTGGCTGGCGCGGTCGGCCTCGGTGACGGCCTCGGCGTGTCGCTTGGTCAGCCGCTCCACACGCCCGAAATGCTCCAGGACAATTCGCCCGGCGCCGCGCGCCAGCTCGACGGCATATTGCAGGTCATTGGTCAGACTCATTGATGCTTCGCAATCCTTCCGTAAAGCAGAAAAGCACGGGCGGGTAATGCCCGTGCCGCGACTACGCCCCACAGGATACCACAAACCGGCTTGTCTGCTCAAACCACCCCTGCCCGAAAGCCTCGCGCCCCCAGAGCAGGATCGTGCCCACCGCCACCGGCGTGAGCAGGCGCATCTCCCGCACCGCGCGGGCGGCCGAATCGGGCTCGGGTTCGATCGAGCACGTCGCATGGTGCTCGCCCGCATCCAGTTGCCGCTCTATCTCACTGGCCGACCGGCCCGTCCGCACCAGGATGACCAGTTCCGGCTGCCGGATCGCCATGTCCTCAACCATGCCGAGGCAGCGCCGCTCCGACACATCCGCCGGCGCGAAGCCCAACTCCTCTTTCAGCTCGCGCAGGGCCTCCATGAAGACATCCATCGGTTCTCGCGGCTCCAGGCACCCGGCAAACGGATGGATCCGGGCAGGATGGTACGCGACCTTGTCGTTACGCCGGCCGAGCATCAGCCGTCCCTCACTGCTGACCAGCGCGCAACTCACCCCCACCGGATTGGCCAGCGACTCGGCACCAAACCGGTCGGCGATGCCCGATGCATGGCTCAGGTTCGTTCCCACAAATGGCTTATAAGAGGTCCGGCTCAGCGCCAATTCCAGCCGGTCGGTGCTAGCGGTGATCGATTCCAGCCGGCACATCGGTCCATCGAAGACCTGCACCCCCGGCCGGGCAAGCGTCTCGGCCCAGGCACGATCGATCAGATCAGAAACCTCGGGCGGTGGCGCATACCGGCCGGGCGCCCATCGACAGACGACCTGCGCAGGCAGCCACGAACCGATGACGCGGAACCTCAGCATATTCCCGCAGTTAACGCATGGACGGCAATTCTGTCAATCGTCGTCGCGCCCCGCGTCAGGACCACACCGCAATGCGCCGCAACAATCGGGGGCATGGGGCGTTATAAATCGTTGACTGGAGCCGTACTCCTTGCGCCCGTCGGCGCAGGGACTGTTCAATTCTAGCCGGAGTCTCAGGAACCAGTTCCACCTCAAAGGAGAAGAACATGAGCACGCGTCGCATGACCATGCGCTTGGCGGTCGTCGGGCTGGCTGTGTTGCTGCTGGCCGGGTTCTTTGTTCGGGCGGCCGATCCCCAGGCGGAGGGCGATAAAGCCCCCACGCGCAGACCCGATGTGATTTATGTGCCCACGCCCAACGCAGTCGTGGACAAGATGCTCGAAATGGCCGAGGTCAAGACAGGCGACGTGGTATACGATCTGGGCTGCGGCGACGGACGCATCGTGGTTGCCGCGGCGAAGAAGTACGGCGTGAAGGCGGTTGGCTTCGACATCGACCCGCAACGGGTGAAAGAGGCGATTGAGAACGTGAAGAAGAACAAGGTCGAGCACCTGGTGACGATCAAGCAGGCCGACATCTTCACCCTCGACCTGAGCCCCGCTTCGGTGATCACGCTGTATCTGCTGCCGGACCTCAATGTGAAGCTGATGCCCCAGCTTGCGAAGATGAAGGAGGGATCGCGCATCGTCTCCCATGACTTCGACATGCGCGGCGCCAAGCCCGTGAAGGTTCACACGATGACGGCCAGGGACGACCACGACGAAGAGAGCGAGCACGTGGTCTACAAATGGGTGGTGCCCTGGGAAAAGGAACCGGCAAGGCGCTGAATCGCCGGCGGTGTCACAGGCCGACGACGTTGAATCCGGCATCGACGTAGAGGTTCTCACCCGTCACCCCGGATGACAGGTCGCTGAGCAGGTACACCGCCGTCTTGCCGACTTCGTCGCCGTCGATGTTCCGGCGCAGCGGGCTCTTGCGCTGGACATGGTCGAACATGTCGTCAATCCCCCCCACCGCCATGGCGCTGAGGGTTCTGACGGGTCCCGCGGAGATCGTATTGACGCGAATCTTCTTTTCGCCCAATTCGAAGGCGAGGTATCGCATCGATGCTTCCAGCGCCGCCTTGGCGACGCCCATGACGTTATAGCCCGGAACGGCCTTCTCAGCGCCCAAGTAGCTCAAAGCGATGATCGAGCCACCCTCGGGCATCAGGGGCGCTGCCGCGCGCGTCAGCGCGATCAGGCTGTAGGCGCTGATGTCCAGGGCTTGTTTGAATACGTCGCGCGGCGTGGATGTGAACCTGCCGATCTGCAGGTACTCTCGATTGGCAAAGGCCAGCGAATGCACGACGAAATCAAGGGTGCCGAATTCTTCCCGGGCGGCGGCGAAGAATCGCTCGATGTCCTCATCCTTGCTGACGTCGCAGGGCTGGAGCCAGGCATGACCGAAACCCCCTTCTTCCATAGCTTTGCGCGCACGGCGCTCCATCTTCTCAATGGGAAGATAGCCGAATCCGCACCGGGCGCCCTGGGCGATGGCCGCAGCGCCGATGTGCCATGCGATGCTCCGATCGTTGGCTATGTTGAGAACCACTCCCTTCTTGCCGCTCAGCAGGCCCATGCCGTCTCCTGTCTCAGTCCTATTCGTCGCCACAATTGCCCATATGGTAGGACGCCGCCGCCTTCGCGTCGATGGCAGGGCGTTTGCCAAGCGATGGCGGCGGCTCTATCCTCCCGCCATCCTGTTCACGGAGGCCACTCATGACCCGTAGCGCACTTGCGGCGTCCATAGCGTATCTTGCGCTGATTTCGCGCTGCCTGGCCGCCACCGTGGAAGTGGCAAGTCCGTCAGCGCCGATCGATTTCGCGGCAGGGAAGCTCAAGGCGGCGCTGGAACAGGCCGGTGAACCCGCGGGACGGATCATCGTGCGGGTCGAGAAGCGGCCGGACCTGCCGGCCGGGAGCTTCGACATTTGGCGGAATGTTGACAACAGCATCAGCGTGATTGCAGTCGATCCGGCGGGGGCGATGCACGGGACCCTGGAATTGGCCGAGCGAATCCGCATAGGAACACAACTGAATCAGATCAAGGACGCGACGGTCAGGCCGCGATTCCCGTTCCGCGCCATCAAGTTCAACCTGCCGTGGATGTCCTATCGCAAGCACGAGGCGCTGACGCTGCACGACAACACATGCCGCGACCTGGAATTCTGGCAGGCGTTTCTGGACATGATGGCCGAGAACCGGTTCAACACGCTCACCCTCTGGAGCCTGCACCCGTTCACCTGGATGATCCGGCCGAAGAACTTCCCGGAGGCGTGCGGATTCGATGACAGGGAATTGGCCGAGTGGCAGTCATTCTGGAAGACGCTGTTCCGCATGGCGAGGGATCGGGGCATCGAGGTGTACTTGGTCAACTGGAACATCTTCGTCTCGCCGGAATTCGCCAAGGCGCACAACCTGGCGAAATACAGTGTTGACTGGAGCTATTTCGGCGACGGCGATCAATCTGAACTGGTGGCCCGGTATAACCGCGAGGTCGTCACCCAGGTGATCGATGAATACGAGGATCTGGCGGGCATCGGCATCAGCCTGGGCGAGCGCATGGGCGGCATGACGCCACAGCAGCGCGAAGACTGGGTGCTCAGGACGGTGGTGGCGGGGATGAAACAGGCGAAGCGCCCGGTGAAATTCATCCACCGCGCTCCCTTCTCGGCCAATCTGGGTTCGGGCGGCTCGATGGATGCCACCACGGAGTCGATCGCGCGGAGAACGATCGAGTCTCTCGACCTGCCCAAGCCGATCTGGGTCGAGGTGAAGTTCAACTGGTCGCACGGGCATTCATCGCCCAACCTGAACATCATCCATGGCGGCAGGCACTCGGACACCTACTGGAGCCCCCCGCCGAAGGACTACAAGCTCGCGTGGATGATCCGCAATGAGGACTTCTTCATGCTTCGCTGGGGCGAGCCGGACTTCATCCGCCAGCACATCCGGAACAACGACCAGGAATACGTGGGCGGGTACTTCGTCGGCTCCGAATGTTACATCCCGGCCAGGGATTACTTTTCCAAGCCGGATCCGCGCATCACCTGGAAGTATGCCTTTCAGCGGCAGTGGCTCTACTACATGCTCTGGGGCCGGCTGCTGTTCGATCCCAATACGCCAAACGCGGTTTTTGAGGCCGAGTTTGACCGTCGCTTCGGCCGAGGCTCCGGCACAATGCTGCTGGAAGCCTACACACTGACCAGCCGCATGCCACTTCGTCTGGCGTCCTTTCACGGAGCGACATGGGACTTCACGTTGTACTCAGAAGGTTTCTGCGCCCCGGCGCAGTCCAATGGACTTTTCGACAAAGCATCGCCATTCATCTCGATCGACGAGCTGATCGACCACCGGCCGCTGGATCCGAGTTACATCTCCATTCCGGACTACGTGCGGGGGAATCTCGCCGGCAACGCGCTGGCCGCATCGAGAATCGCGCCGCCTGCGCTTGCCGATGCCCTTCAGCGCGACGGCGAGCGAGCGATGAGATTGATTGCGGAATTGCCTCATGATGAGAAGCTGGAGTTTGAGTGCGCTGACATCCGGGCGTGGGCTCATCTGAGCCTCTATTTCGCCCAGAAGCTGCGTGGCGGCGTGGCGTTGGAGTCGTTCCGGCAAAGGGGAGATGAGAAGCACCGACAGGAGGCGGTCGCCCGTCTGGAAGCGGCCGCGAAGCAGTGGGATGAGCTTGTCGGCGTGACCGAGCCGATCTACCGCGAGGCGCCCCTGGTTCATATGGGCGACCAGAAGTTCCATTGGGCCAACTTCCGCGAGCAGGTTCGCCGCGACATCGAGCTGGCCAAGAAAGCCGAGCCGAGGCGATCTCGCGACAGGTAGAAAGAAACGATGGGTTGCCGGGGCATCAGCCCTGCCCCTCTTCGGGCCGGGTCTGGAGCTTGGCAGCCTTGGCTTTCATATCCTCGAACTCTCGCTGCATTTTCTCGGCTTTGCCTTTTTCGCGCAGCTCCTTCATCTGACGGAGGGTCTTTGCGGTCGTGCGCACCAGCAGGGTCCCGATGACGCCGATGGCGAACGTCACGAACAGCAGCAGCAACAGCGGCAGGTTCAGTTCGGTGTAGAAGAAGACCCAGATGATCTCCGACTTGCCTGTGTTCTTCAAAAAAAAGAACAGCGCATAGATCGCCAGCAGCACAAAGACGACCAACTTCGTCCAGACCCGAATCTTCAGCCACAGGTTGTTCATAAGGCTCCTCGCGATCTTTCCCGGTCGCCGCGCGTCCGGCGACGTCACAACCGCATCATACCACGCAAGGCATCGCCGATGGCCGAAAAGCCCGGACGAAGGTAGTCGGCAATCGGGCAGTACAGGAGGACCACCGCGGCCGTCGCCAGCGACAGGTAAGGCCCATAGGGCAGTTCCCGCTGCCTGCGCGTCAGCCACATGTAGATTCCCACGGCCAGCCCGGCGAACGGTGCAAGGAAGAAGGCCACCGTCACCGGCCCAGCGCCGATGATCGCGCCCACGCCGAACATCAGGTGCACATCGCCCAGGCCCATCGCCACCCGGCCCATCGACAGCGTGCCCAGGATTCGCGCTGCCCACACCAACAGCCCCCCCACCAGCGCCCCGAGCATCGCCCCCAGCATCCCGGTCAGCCAGTGATACTGCATCAACCCGCGCCAGGACTCGCCGATCGGACGGACATAGCCGACCAGCGCCACTGCCAGAATCGCACCGACGACAGGCGGCGTGAGGAACAGCAGTTCCTTGCCGATTTCCCGGCGAATCTCGGCCTTGGTCCATTCTCGCGGCCGCTCGGGGATGGCCTTCTTCTCGCGACGAGCCCGCTCGACTTCCTGCTGGTAGAACTGCTCATCCAGTTCCATCGGCTCGCCTTCAACGAAGCTCCGCGGGACCTTCCCCAGCAGGAACAGCGCGATGCTGATCAGCAAACCGATCGCCCCACCGGCCGCGAGCGCGGCGGAAAGCCCATCCGGGCCAAGATTGAGCGCACCCGGAAGTCTTGGTCGGTCGATCAGGGCATGGGCAAGAACGCCGATGGCCGCCATTCCCCAGGGGATATCCGGCGGGATGGTAAACGTCTCGGCATCGATCAGGCTGATCGCCAGCAACGCCGACATCAGGAACATCGACAGCGCATACACCGGCCAGTCGCGCAGCATGGTCTGCGGCAGAATCGCCACGAACTTCACCCGCCCGAAGATGTCCGGATCGGCCATCGCCCGCATCGGCGCGCACGGCCCGACGTGCAGCATGAAGAACATGACGTAATAGAAGACGAAGATCAGGCCGGTGATGGCCTCGATGATCGGATAGCGCATCGAGATCGGCTCGGCGCAGTACCGGCACCGGCCGCGCAGGAAGATCCAGCCGAAGACGGGAATGTTGTCGCGCCACGCGAGCTTATGCTGGCACCTCGGGCAGTGCGATGGCGGCGAGATCAACGACTCGCCCCTGGGCCAGCGCCACACGACCACGTTCAGGAAACTCCCCACGGAAGCGCCGAGGGCGAAGAGGAAGAGGATGAATGCGAGATGAAGAGCCATTGCGTGGGTTACAACATGCGCGCGATATACGCCACCGCTTCGTCCGGCGTCAGGTTCGTCACTTCCAGCTCATGGGTCATGGCCTGGCGGTAAATCGGCTCGCGCGTAGCCAGCACGGCCTGGATTTCCTCCAGCCCGCCGCCGAGGCTCGTCAGGTCCGGCCGGTTGTCGGCCGAGCGCGGGTCGGCTTCCTTTCGTCGCAGCAGTTCTTTCGGATCGCACCGCAGGTAGATGACCTTGCCGCCGGCCTCCTTGAGCATCCGGCGGTTCTCTTCGCGCATGACCGACCCGCCGCCGAGGCCAAGGATGATGTCCTGCACCTTCAGCGTCTCGCCCAGCGCCTGGGTTTCCAGGTCGCGGAAATGCTCCTCGCCATCCTGCTCGAACACCTGGCGGATCGTCTTGCCGGCTTTCTTGATAATCAACTCATCGAGATCGACGAAGTCCTGCCAGAGCCGGCTGGCCAGCTTCCTGCCGACAGTCGTTTTCCCGCAACCGCGATATCCAATCAACGAGACATTCATGCAGTTGAGATTATCGGCATTCGGCGGCGGTGTCATTCGCCACTGGCGGCATACGGGGGGATTTCTACCGCACCGGCAGCGATGGGCTCGCCCGAGTCCCCTTCAATACATCCAGACAAGGCATTCCCGGCACTTGATCGCCCGACGTAGAACGCGAGTGCCACAGGCCGATGCACGACCGACCCGGGCGGCGACTGCCCCCGCGCTCACGGCACCAGCACGATCTTCCCATACGACCCCGGCGCGAGGATCTGTTCATGCGCCTTGGGCGCATCAGCCAGGGGCATTTGCTTGCCGATGATCGGCCGGAGGATGTGATTCTCCAGCCCCGCCACCAGCGCGGCGTGGATGCTCATCAGGTCCGCCTGCGGGGCGTTGAACAGCGCCATGCCGCGGATGTCGGCATCGCGGCCCATGGTGTCACGCGGGTTGATCTCGACATTGCCGCGGCTGCCGATCACGATGACTCTGCCGCCGGGCGAGAGGATCGTCAGGTCCTTGCCGAGGTTGACATTGGCGAGCATCTCCAGGATGACGTTTACACCGACGCCGCCGGTCAGGCGCATCACTTCTGCCAGATAGTTCGGGTCGCGATGGTCCAGCACATGCTGAGCCCCCTGCTCGGCGACCAGCCGCCGGCCGGCATCGGTGCCGGCTGTGCCAATGATAACCATGCCCATGGCGCGGGCGATCTGCACGGCCGCCGTGCCCACGCCGCCGCTGGCGCCATGCACCAGCACCGACTCGCCCGGCCGGGCCGCCGCCCGATGGTAGAGCGCCCGATAGGCCGTCGCATACGGGATGCCCATCGCCGCCCCCTGGGCGAAGCTCACATGGCCGGGCAGGGGATACACCTGGTTTTCCGCGCACAACACCAGCTCCGCATACGCGCCGGTGATCGAGCCGGCGGTGTACACGCGGTCGCCCGGCTTGAACCGCTTGACGGCATCGCCCACCGCCTGAACCACACCGGCAGCATCTGTGCCAGGCGTGTACGGAAATGCACGAGGGCCGTACTTGCCCGCCCGGATGTACGTCTCGACCGGATTCACCCCGATCGCCTGCGTCTTGACCAGGACCTGTCCCGGCCCGGGCACGGGGTCGGGAACATCTTCCAGCTTCATCACACCGGGCTCGCCGAACTGATGGATGCGGATTGCTTTCATGTCACTTGTTGGCTGTGAGGAACTGGGAGAGGCTCATATCCATTTTTCCAGAAACGCCAGGACCTCGGCCCGCATGGCGGCGGTCTCCAGGTGGCCGACATCGTAGCGGAGCATGCGCCATGCCTGCGGGATGCCGTGCCCGGCATAGACCGAGCGAAGTTCGACGTCGATCCGATCAAGCCCGGTCGGAGGTGTCAGGCGGTCATAGTTGCCCGCCAGGCTGAGGTGAGGCCGGGGAGCGATCAGGGCATTGATCTGCGCAGCAGTGAAATGTTTGAGCAGCGAAGGAACGAAGTAATAGACGCCATGCTCATCCAGCCCGCGCATCTCGATCAGCCACTGGAAATCGGCAAGGCAGCAGAGATCGACGCAGACCTTGATGCGTTCGTCGAGGGCCGCCAGCCACCACGCCATCGTGCTGCCCATGGAGATGCCGAGCGTCGCCATCCGTCGCGCATCGACATCCGGCCGGCTGACGAGGTAATCGACCGCCTTCAGGCTGTCGTACACCATCATTCCCCACATGATCTGCCCGTGCCAAAGCATCTGTTTGAAGATCTCGGTCTCGGTGCGGCCCCGGCGCTCACCGAAGGCCCAGTGGTCGATGCACAGG
>CAZMXI010000136.1:0-13540 GCA_964570205.1 uncultured Tepidisphaeraceae bacterium | reverse complement strand
CTCTTGGCCTTGATGTTCTGCACGGCCGACCCAATCAGGCTGGGGGCGCGGACGACCAGGTCGTCGGCCGCCAGCAGCAGTCCCACCAGGAAGGCTGTCACTAGGATCAACCCACTGCCGACGATGTTGAAGTGCATCTTGAGGAACGATGACGCGCTGATGCCGACAATCCCGCCATATCCCTCGGGAAAGCTCTGCGGCGACCCGGGCCGAATCAGGTGGACCATGGCCGCGAAGGCGATCGAAAGCAAGGCCAGTCCGATCGCTCGCAACCAAAGGTCGGAAATGTGGTTATGGAAGAACAGGATCGCCAGGCACAAACCGGTGAACAGCAGCACCGGAAACACGCCTTGGCCGATGGCGAAAAAAAGGTGGTAAGCCAGCCATGCGCCAACAGGACCGCACAGGTTCTGAATCGGGGGATGCGGGTAGACTTGGTGGCTGGGCCAGTCATCGGCATGGAAACTAGCCAGGGCGAGCATCAGGAAGGCCCAGGCGCCGATGGCCAGAAACAGAAGCAATCGTCGAAGCAGTTGGTTTCGATCCATGAGCGTAGAATGTCCGTGGTCAAAAAGATAATCTCTGACTTCATTTAGATCGGCTTTGGGGCGTTGATTCGGTTAGCTTATGGGAAGTGCCAAGGCGCTGGGCGATGGAGCGGGCAGTTGAAATGGTTCCCTTTTTTCCTAGACTATCCGCCTCACCGCCAGAACAGACCGAGCGGGAAGAGAGATTCCTCCTTAGAAAGGACTGCACGTTATGCCGCTGATGACCACCAAGCCGATGTTCGATCTCGCCTATACCGGCGGGTTCGCGGTCGGCGCGTTCAATGTCAACAACATGGAGATTACGCAGGGGATCATCGAGGCCTGCGCCGCCGAGAAAAGCCCGTTGATTCTTCAGATTTCCAAGGGTGCCCGTAAGTACGCGAACATGCGTTATTTGCGGCACATTATTCAGGCCGCCGTCGAAGAGCACCCGGAACTGCCGATTGCCATTCACCTTGACCACGGCGATACGCTGGACCTGGTCCAAGGCTGCATTGCGGATGGTTTTACGAGCGTCATGATTGATGGCTCGCACCATCCCTACGACGAGAACGTGAAGCTCTGCAAGAACGTGGTGGACGTCGCCCACGCTGCCGGCGTGACCGTCGAGGCCGAACTGGGGCAGCTCGGCGGCATCGAAGAGGATGTGGTTGGCCTCAATGCCGAGGAATACGAGAAGAACATCCACAAGTTTCTCACGGATCCGCAGCAGGCGGCTGACTTCTGGAAGCGTACAGGCATTGATAGCCTGGCGGTCGCCATCGGGACGAGCCACGGCGCTTATAAGTTCAAGCACGAGTGCAAGTTAGCCTTCGATCGCGTCGAGCAGATCATGAAGACCTGCCCGGGATTGCCGCTGGTCATGCATGGCAGCTCGTCGGTGCCGGCCGAATACGTTGACCTAATCAATAAGTACGGCGGGAAGATGCCCAACGCCAAGGGCGTTCCCGAAGAACAGCTCAACATGGCCGCCACCAAGTATGGTGTGTGCAAGGTCAACATTGACAGTGACTTGCGTCTGTCGCTGACGGCGAAGATCCGCGAAGTTTTCGCGAACAAGCCGGGCGAGTTCGATCCGCGCAACTACCTTGGCCCGGGCCGCGAAGCCATTACGAAGATCGTCAAGGGCAAGGTGCAGGCGCTGAACTGCTCGGGCAAGGCCGAGGCGGTCCTCAAGCAGTGGGAGAAGCTGGGCCGCCCGCTGCCGAAGTACTACCAAGCCAGGTAAGCCAATGAGTTGACGACAGATCCGGAAAGGGCGCGGCCATCAGGCCGTGCCCTTTCCGTTGGGCCTCCGATCGTCCCATGGGAGTGGGCTGTTCGCAAGGTTTGCCGGTGCTGTCGATGTGCCCGATTATTGAAGCCGATAACTGAATTGGTCGAAAGTTACATCAGGCAGAGTTGCATCGCGCATCTGCCGCTGGGTGTTCATTGGCCTTGCGGGCTGTGGTTTGTCCTGGGCCTGGCACTCAAACGCCTATCCTGAAGAGAGTTGCATGCCGCGAGATATTCCTGTCGGCAATGGGCGATTGCTGGTGACGTTTGACCGGCAGTACCAGATCCGCGATATCTACTTCCCGCACGTCGGGCAGGAGAACCACGGCGGCGGCGCATGCCGGTTTGGCGTCTACGCGGACATGCCGTCGCGGCACAAATCGCGGCTGTTCTGGACCAGCGACGAGGGGTGGACCATTCGCCAGCGCTATCTGCGTGATACCCTGACGACCAGCGTTGCGCTGGATCACCGCGAACTGAAGCTGTCGCTGTACTGCAACGACGTGGTGGACTTCCATCGGCCGGTGCTGGTTCGCAAGATCAAGGTCCGCAATCTCGCTTCACGCGATCGCCTGGTGAAGATCATGCACCACCAGGATTTCAGCATGTTTGGTACGAAGGTAGGCGACACCGCCTATTTCGACCCGGACCTGCGAGCGCTGATTCACTACCGGGGCCAGCGCTATCTGATGGTGACGTTCTTCAGCAGCGGGACGCAGCGGATCGACGAGTATGCGACCGGAACCAGCGGCTTTCAGGGCGCTGAGGGCACCTGGCGCGACGCGGAGGATGGACGGCTCGAAGGCAATCCAATCGCCCAGGGCGCTGTCGATTCCACCATCTGCCACCACGTGAACGTGCCCGGCGAGGATGAGCGGACTGTATTCATGGTGCTCATCGCCGGGCACTCCCGTGAAGAGCTTCAGGAGCAGTACAAGTGGCTGCTGAAGGTCGGCCCGCAAGGCGTGATTGATCGCACCACGAGCTACTGGCGGCTCTGGGTGGGCGGAACGAACATCAACTTCGGCAATCTGCCGCCGAAAGTCGTGGAGTCATTCAAACGGTCGCTGCTCGTGGTGCGCACCCAGATCGACAACGGCGGGGCGATCCTGGCGGCCAATGACTCGGACATCATGCAGTTTTCGCGGGACACGTACTCGTACATGTGGCCGCGGGATGGCGCCCTGGTCGCCAACGCACTGGACCTGGCGGGTTTCTCCGACCTGGCGAGATGGTTCTACACGTTCTGCAAGGATGCCATTACCTCGGAAGGCTACTTCCACCACAAGTACAACCCTGACGGCTCGCCCGCGTCGTCGTGGCACCCGTGGGTGCTGAATAGCACGCGGGTGCTGCCGATCCAGGAGGATGAGACGGCGCTGGTGGTCTGGGCGTTATGGCGGCATTACCACCGATATCGCGACATCGAGTTCGTGCGGCCGCTCTGGGCGGACCTGATCGTTCCGGCAGCGGATTTTCTGGCTCGCTACCGCGATCCCGTCACCGGGTTGCCGTTGCCCAGCTACGACTTATGGGAGGAGCGGTGGGGCATTCACGCCTTTACGGTGGCGGCGGTTTACGGAGCGCTTAAGGCGGCGAGGAACTTCGCGGTGTGCTTCGGCGATCGGGCGAAGGCCGAGTTCTACAGCCAGGCTGCCGAGCAGATCAAGCAGTCCGCCGGCAAGTACCTGTACAGCGAAAACTTAGGACGGTTCGTGCGGCGTGTGGTGCCGCACGATGCGGCGGCCCCGCCCGACCAGCGGGACTATAAGGAAACCCAGCCGCTGCGCATCGAGGCACGCGCCGAGGACCTGTTCGAGATTGACGAGGTGATCGATTCCTCGCTGTTTGGCATCTATCAGTTTCACCTGTTCGATGCCGACGACCCGCGGGTTGAGGCGACGATGCGTGCGGTGGAGCAGGAACTGTGGGTGCGCACCCCGGTAGGTGGCGTGGCGCGGTATGAGAACGACCACTACCACCGGATCAGCGATGATGTCGCCTCGGTGCCCGGCAACCCGTGGTTCATCTGCACGCTGTGGCTGGCCGACTACATCATCACCCGCGCCAAGACGCCGGCGGACCTGAAGAGCGCTTTGCCGATTTTCGAGTGGACGGCTGCGCATGCGCTGGAATCGGGTGTGCTGGCGGAGCAGGTCAACCCCTACACCAATGAGCCGATTTCCGTCAGTCCGTTGACCTGGTCGCACGCGACGGTGGTGAGCACGGTCATTAAGTATCTGGAGAAAATGGAAGAGCTTCAGACGTGCCAGCTCTGCAACCAGCCGGTGTATCGGCTGCGGCGGCGCGGGCCGGTCGAAGTGAAGAGCCAGGTGACATTCGACCAGCTCGAGGCCGAGTTTGAACGGGCGGAAGCGGGCCGGGAGCATGTTTCGCCGATCGGACGGTTCGTGCGGACGTATCCCGAAGGCAAGGGCAGCGTGAAGGCGACGATCGCGGTGGACATCCGCGACTGCATCGGGTGCGAAATCTGCGTGGCGCACTGCGCACAGGGCGTGCTGAAGATGGTGGATGGCAAGGCGCTGGTGGATACGACTGCGGCGTCTCGCTGCGACCTAAGGGGCGAGTGCGTCGAGCTGTGCCCGACGAACGTCGTATCGATCACGGTGCAGCCGCTGGATGCTTCGGGCGACAGCGCCGGCGACGGCATTGCGGCGGCGTAGCCGCGCGCATCAGGCATGGGTGGCGACAAGCCGCGGAACGGCGGTCCTGATGACCTCGACCATGGTCGGGATATCCATGATGGCCATGTTGAGGGTCATGGCGAAAGTCTCAGGCCCGAGGGACTCGTTGGGCCAGTATCGTTTGTAGAACCTGGCGCGGTTCTTCTCCAGTTCCCGGATTCTGGCGACAGCCGCATCGTGGGAAATCTGGTGCGACTCCATCATGAAGCCGATGCGCTGCTCCAATGGCGCGGTCACGCGGATATGAATCCCGCCGGGCATCCTATGGGTGATGAACACGGAGCCCATGCCCACAATGACGACGCGGCCGGCCTGGGCGAGGGCGCGGATGGTCGCGGCGACCCGGCCATAGACCCTGGCTTCATCGGCGTCTTCGCCCATCGACAGCGAGGTGAGGAAACTGGTCAGCCAAGAGTGGTTGCTTTCCTCAAGGTGCTCGATGAGGGACTCCGAAAGCTGGCAGTCGCGAGCGACTTTTTCGACCAGTTCGCGGTCCCAACTGGACCAGCGGTGCGCGGAATCGACGGTCTGGTTCAGGGCGTTGACGAGCTCCTGCGCCAGGGGTTTGGCGCCGCCGCCGGCCTCACGGCTGATCGTGATGAACGGCCGGATTTCGCCGGGGGCCGCAATCTTGTCCTTGTGGGGAATGGGCAGCGTTCGGATGGCTGCCGCGATGGGTCGAACACGTTCCGTCACGTCGAAGCCACCAGTCATGATCGCACCTCCCTCAATTTCATTATACCGCGAGACGGCGTGGATGGGCGCGCAAAATGTCGACGCAATTCTGGCTTGGCCATCAGGGTTGCCTCGGGTTGAGGGGGATCACGCGTATGGGTTCCACGCGGCGGGGCTGGCGACGCGGAAGCGGCTCGGCCAGATTGTACGTGTCATCGGGATGCGCGGGCTCCGCGGGCGCGACCGGCTCGACCCGGCGCGGGGCTGCTCTTTCGGGCGCCGCGGGCGGTGTCTGGACGGGTTGAGCGGCGGGCGTCATGGCCGGAGCGCCGAGGATCTTGGGCTTGGGGATGTGTCGCTGGAGCAGCCAGGGAAACTGCTCGTGATGCCGGCGATAGATCAGCCCAAGATACCAGCAGAAGAGGTGCATGAAGAAGATGCCGCCGACCAGGGTGGCCAGGCCGACGAAGCCGATAATCAGTTCGCTGGCGGCGAAGGCGCTGGAGCCGCTGGTGTGAAGGACGAACCGGGCGACGGCCCTGGAAAGCCGGGTGGCCATGACGAATCCGCCAAAGTAAGTGGCGGCGGCGATGATCCACAAGATGATGGCCACGGCATAGCGAGTGCCGCAGATGCCCACGACGGCAATCAGGCGATCCGGTCGCATGTTGGCCCAGGTGCCGCTGGTGGTGAGGGTCAGGAACACGACGGGCAACGCTAGGGTGCCGAGGACGAGCAGGCCCATGCTGGCCATGGGGCTGTTGGCGTAGACGAAGTTAGCCGGCAGGTAGCAGAGGGCCATGGCGCAGATGAACCGCCAGGCGGGGCGGAACAGGTCTTCGCCCCAGGCGGCGCCGCGCATCGGCGCGGGCAGTTCGTCAGCGGTTTCGACGCCGATGTCCTCAACGACATTGGCGAAATGCGCGATGATGAGAAAGAACAGGAAGACGTCGAAGGCGTAGACGAACCAGAAGCCGATCGAGACGGGAATCTCGACGAGCAGCATGAGGATGTGCAGGCCCAGGACCATTCCCATGACGACGAGGCTGCCGGTGCGGAACAGCTCCACCGGGACCTTCCAGAGTGGAATGGGCGGTTCGGCATGCTGATAATTCAGCGTGGGTGTGCCCTTCGGGGCGACGGTTGGCGGCTTCTTGTCATCCGGCCTGACATCCACCACCTCGATGAGCTCGCCAGTCTCAGGGTCGTACCTGGGAGCGCCGGGCAGAGGCCGGTCCTTCTCCTCCAGCGGCCGGCTGTCGACGCCAGCGGCCATGATCTGCTCCATCGTGACGCGCAGGTCGTATTCCTCGCCGCCTTCCTCATCGGTCCGTTTGGGCGTGTAGGCGCGGATGAGTTCTTCTTCGCGTTTCTGGGCGTCCTCGACCTGGAATGGCTCGATTTTGAACGTGCCGTCCTTATCGATGCTGGCCAGGTCGCTCAGGAGGGGCACATCGACCAGCAGTCCGCAGCCCGGGCACTGAAAGGAAGTGCCGGCGCGGTCGTCGGGCACGGAAAAGCGAAAGCCGCACTTGCAGGGGAAGTCGATCATGATGTTGCCTGCCAGACCCGACTGGGGAGGCGGTTCGGGATGTCCGCCCTTCCCGGATTGCCAAGCGATGGCGAAGTATACCCTACCGCGGGCGTCAGGCGAGGTAAATCCGAGGCATCGCAGCGAATGGAGCGATTCGGACGTGTGGGGATGCTCAGGCGACCCGAACGGGCCCTTCGCCAGGTTGCCGGTTCTGCCCGCGCTTCTGCCCCGACACCAGACGCCGCCTGCTTGCCGGTCAGCCCGATCCGATTGGCCTTCTTCATCGGGCGGTTGGCTGCGAACTGAGCGGGAACCAAGGTGTGATGGATGGACGGCTCATAAGTCGGTCTTGGCGAAGTGGAACTTCACGCCGGCCGAATCGGCGGCGGAAAGCAGCGTCTCGGCCGCTTTGAGGTCGCGGAGAATCGGATTGGGCTGCTTGAAGTCATTCAGCTTCGCATTCACGTACACCGCCAACGCGCGAACCGTCTTCAATCCTTCGGCCGCATCGTACCACAACTCCGGGGGCAACCGCATCTTTGAAGGGTCCATGCCGTTGGCCTCCATCTGGGCTCGAAGCACGGATTGGCTCTCTGACAACAGGGAGGTTATTGCAGTGACGCCTCGAGCGCGGGCGGCGCCATCAAGCCGGTCTGCTTCGCGAGCCAGTGCCTTGCCGGTCTTCGCCTTCGCATAGGCCGCCTCGGAGGTGGGGGTAGGCAGGGCTCTTTCCAGTGTCACCACGATTGCCAGTGCCATCAGTTGACCTCGCTTATCGACAGATGCCGGATGTTCGCAACGCGACAGCGAGGATATCGTATCCGATCCGATCGCCACCGCGAGGGGAACAGCACCGCATCGGCCAACGCTGATGGCGCAAGGGCCGGTCATTCCAGGTATTGCACGGGGAATTTGTAGGGATCCCGGTACGTCGGGCGGGCGAGCTTGATGGCTTCGGCGTCGCCGAGGATCTTCTCGGCGGCGGGGTCGAAGCGCACGGGCCGGCCGAGCTTCTGGGCCAGGCTGGCCAAGGTAATCGGCAGGTCAACCTTGTAATGGTAACTGACGCTGCAACTGGGCTGCTTGCGGGACTTGATGCAGTCGAGCCATTCGCGCTCGTGGCCGGGCGACTCGGGGATGGATTTGGCAGGTGGCGTCTTGTCCTCCAGCAGCTTGCCCTCGGGCACGATCTCATGCATGCCGTAATTGGCGAAGAGTGTGCCGCGCAGAGCGTGGAAGTAAATGCCCAGGCGCCGGGCGGGCTCGCCCCGGCCGAAATCGAAGCCGAAGCTGTTGCAGAGGCTCATCATCCAGGTCATGGTGAACTTGGGGTATTGCCAGGTGATTTCCTGGGTGTCCGGGGCATCGCCGTCATCGTCAATCACATAACGGCCGCCGATGGAGCTGACCATGGTGGGCAGGCCGAGATCAAGCGCCCAGATGGGCAGGTCGATGATGTGGGGCGCCATGCCGGGTGTCCATCCGCAGGAGTAATCCCAGAACGAGCCATGGTGATAGCTGTCGGCCGCCAGCAGGGCATTGAAAGCCCTTGCGGGACCTGGCCCAAGCCACCGGTCCCAGTCGAGCCCGGCGGGCGGGTCCTGCCTGGGCGCCCGGCCGATGCCGTTGGGACCCTGGTTCATGACGTTGAAGGTGCGGACGACGCTGACTGGGCCGAGCTTGCCGGATTGGATCCACTCGACGACGCGGCGGTAGTTGCTGGTGGCATGGATCTGCGTGCCGATCTGGCTGATTCGGCCGTGCCTGTTGATGGCGTTGCGTACGGCGAGGGTTTCAGCGGGGTAAAGTGTCATGGGCTTCTGGAGGTAGATATCCTTTTTTGCCTCAGCCGCCTCGATGGCCATGAGGGCGTGCCAGTGAGGCGGCGTGGCGATGATGACGGCGTCTACATCCTTTCGAGCCAGAAGTTCGCGGTAGTCATCGTGGGCCTTGGCGGTGGCCTTGTGTTTCGCGAGGACCGCGTCGCGGCGCTGTTTCCAGACATCGCAGACGGCGGTGACGACGACATCGGGCTGAGATGCACAGTTGGCGAGGTTGCTCTGGCCCATGCCGTTGACGCCGATGATGCCGAGGTTGATGCGTTCAGAGGGGGGTGTTGCGCCATCCGCGCCGAGGACGGAGGAGGGGATAATGTAAGGGGCTGCGATGGCCGAGGCGGCTGCCGTGTGCAGGATGTTTCGGCGGCTGGGGCCAGTGTGGATCGGTTGTGTTGCCATGCCGAGTCCTCCTGAATGAGAAGTGGATTGCTGGGGCCATAGTTTACCATTTGCGCACGTGGTGTCGCCCTTGGTGGGGGCGAAAACGGCAGATCTGCGTGTAACTCACGATATATCAAATGTTAAGGCGGGTGGCCCGCGCTTTGTCGAAGCGTGCACGACGCAGTTGCGGCGGAGAACCCAATTAGCACACAATTCGTACTAATTAAATGGTAATTTGAGCGCTCGCGCCGGCGATCGGGCTGTGCATATTGCACAAGCGCACGACGAGGGGTCGCCCGAGATGGACAGGACGTCAGAAAGGCTGTCGCAGGGAAGCCGGTTGAACCGCTGGCGATCGGGGCCCCAATAGCCTGAGGCTTGTCCAATCAGATGCGAGGTCAGGCTATGTCTGCACTCGAAATTGAGGCGGTCGGATCAGTGGACCAAGAGATGACGGAGTGGAACAGGCCCTATCGAGAGGCATTCACCGATTCCTTGGAGGCGGTGGCGATCATCGACCGTCAGGGGCGATATATCTGGCAGAACGCTGCGCACCAGCGGCTTCTGGGCCGGGATGACGCCTCGCTGTTACAGCGGACCGCTGCCCAGGAACTGGGCCAGGGGGCTCATATGGCGATTCAGAGGGGACTGACTGCGGAGGGGGTGTTTCATGGGCAGTGTCGGCTGCGTCTCGGGGAGCGGGAGGCGTTGGTCAAGGTGTCGGCTTTGGGCGTCGCCGGTTCCCAAGGTCGGGCGGGCGCCGTGTTGATCCTGCATCGATCGGACATTGCCATGCCGGCCGACTATGGACAGCGGTTCCTGAGCGAAGCGTCCTCGGCCATCGCCAGCTCGCTGGACTATGAGGAGACCCTGCGCAATCTCACACGCTCGCTGGTGCCGGCGTTTGCGGATCGATGCTCGATCTTTGAGTGCGACCAGGCCGGGCGCATTCGGCCGGTGGCGGGCGCCCACCGCGATCCGCGGGTCGACGCGATCCTGCGGGAGTGCGTGGGTCGATGTTTGCCGCTTGGCCAGCGGAAACATCCCATTGCCATCGCGGTGCGTCAACGGCGCGCGCAACTTGTGCGCGAGGTGGAGCAGGACTGGCTGGAGATGATCGTGGAGGATCCCGCGAAGCGCGCGGAGTTGGAGGACACGCGGCCGAGTTCCCTGATCGCGGTTCCGTTGATCGCCTCCGGTCAGGTTCGAGGCGCGTTATCGCTGGCCATCGTAGGCGTCGAGCGACGTTACGGCGAAGCCGATCTGGCTGTGGCCGAGGAACTGGGGCGGCGCGCATCGCTGGCGATTGAGAACGCGAGGCTGTTTGCGGCGGAACGCTCAGCTCGGGCGGACGCCGAAGCCAGCCAGCAGCGGCTGGAGTTCCTGGCCGAGGCGAGCAACGTGCTGTCGGCGTCGCTGGATTACCTGACGACGCTTCGGACGGTGGCGCGGCTGGTTGTGCCGCGTCTGGCCGACTGGTGCACTGTGGATATGCTGAATGACGATGGTTCGATGACGCGTGTGGCGGTCGTTCACCGCGATCCGAAGAAGGTCGAATGGGCCCGTCAGTTGCACTGTCGTTACCCTGAAAGAGACAACGAAGAACGGGGTGTGTCGCGCGTGCTGCGGACAGGGCTGAGCGAACTCTATTCCCACATTGACGATGCGATGCTGGTCGGCGCCGCCCAGGACGAAGCGCACCTGAAGCTGCTGCGCGAGGCGGCGACGGAATCGGCCATGATCGTTCCGCTGGTGGCGCGGGGGCGGACACTGGGCGTGATCTCATTCATCACCACAAGCGAATCGAACCGGCGCTACAGGCCGGAAGATCTGGCCTTTGCGGAGGACATCGCCCGGCGCGTCGCGCAGGCGGTGGACAACGCGCGGCTGTATACACAATTGCAGGATGCGCTGAAAGTCAAGGAACAGGCGTTGTCCCAGGCCGAGCAGGCCAAGCACGCCGCCGAGACAGCCAATGCCCGCAAGGACCACTTCCTGGCGGTGCTGAGCCACGAGCTGCGCACGCCGCTGACGCCGGTGCTGGCGGCTGTCACCAGCATGGACGGACAGGCGCTGTCCGACGCGATGCAGTGGTCGCTCCAGATGATCCGCCGCAACGTGGAGATGGAGGCAAGGCTGATCGACGATTTGCTGGACCTCACACGGATTGAGCGAGGCAAGCTGGAACTGATCCTGGAACCGGTGGATGTGCATGAACTGCTGCGGCGAACGGTGGAAACCTGCGAGCCGAACGTCAGGGCGGGAAGCCTGACCGTTTCCATGGAGCTGCGCGCCGTCAACGCGAGCGTGAGGGCCGATTCCGGCCGCCTCCAGCAGGTGTTCTGGAACCTGTTGTCGAACGCGGTGAAGTTCACGCCGCCCGGGGGTTGGATCATCATTCGCACGAGCGACGAGGGTGAGAATGGGGTTCGTGTGGATGTCGTGGATACGGGCATCGGGATCGAATCCGCCGTCATGCCACGGCTGTTCGATGCGTTCGAACAGGCCGAAGGCTCGATCACTCGCCGATACGGGGGCCTCGGCCTCGGCCTGACCATCAGCAGGGCCCTGGTCGAGGCGCATGGCGGGAAGCTGACTGCCGTCAGCGCCGGCGAGGGCAGAGGCACTACCTTTTCGGTGCGCCTTCAGGCCGAGCGAATGTCCGCGCGGTCGCGTGACGCGGGCCCGGAGCGGCTGCCGAAGGCCGGTCTTCGCTCGCTGCGAATCCTCCTGGTGGAGGATCATGCGGATACCATTCGTGTGCTCTCTCGCCTCCTGAGATCGCAGGGACACGCGGTTACCACCGCCAACACCGTCGCTGACGCCGTGAAGGCGTACGGCGCGGGCGAATTCGATCTGCTCATCAGCGACATCGGCCTGCCCGATGGCACGGGCATCGACGTCATGCGCGAGGCGCGTCGCCGACGACCCGTGGCCGGCATCGCCATCAGCGGCTTCGGCATGGAGGCCGACGTTGCCCGCAGCAAACAGGCCGGCTTCAGCGAGCACCTGGTCAAGCCGATCAACTTCCAGCGGCTCGAAATGCTGATTGGCGAGATGGCGTACCCGGGCGGCGGCCCCGAGTGCCCGCGCGATTCCTCCTGACCAGTCATGACTCTTGCTGTGCGCTAACTCTGACTGAAAGGGTGCGATCAATCCTCGGCGGGGCGCATGTCTGCGGTCTTCCTGCTATCCCTCAGGCGATGGTGTCATCAACGTGCCTGCGCCACGAACGGCACGGGGGCCAGCGGTTGGCTGGACAGCACCAGGCGGCGACCATGGCGGAAGAATTCGATCGACAGCCCGTCTCGCCGATCCAGGATGCGCAGGTCCTGAGGGGCTCCGTCGATGGCGATGGCCCAGACCAAGTCCATCGTGGATGCGGTCTGGCGAAACACCGTCACAGGAACCCGGTCGGCCGAACTGCCGCCGACGCCGCTGGCGGTGATGACCGAAACATCCTGTCCGACGGGCACGAGCGTGCGCGTTGTCCAGTCGTTGGTGAGCCGGTGGATCAACCGCACGTCGTCTGCTCGATGGATGGCCGCGTTGGCCAGGTGCTGATAACCCGTCTTGGCCGGGGGCTGCCAGGCAGCCCCTTTGGGCATGTTCTCGAAACTGCCTCGCTGGTGGTACGCAATGTCATACGTATGGGGTTGTTCGGAGCGAACGTGATCAAAGAACACCACCAAGTTTTCATCCACCATCGCAGCGGTACGGATGAACCGAACGTCATCGGCGATCTTTCCGGCGTCGGCCACCACGTAATCGACGCCTGCGGCCGATCCGTAAGCCAGGCACTTGCCCTCGGCGGCTCTCTGGTTGCTTTCGTTGATGGCCAGCGTGTTGTGGGCGATCGTCGTGCGGTGCCAGGACTGATGCAGCGGCGACCCATAGCTGAGCGTTCCCGGGTCGATCGCCAACACGCGCCCGCGGGCACAAAGAACGAAATTCAGCTTGTCCGGATGGCCGTGCCCGCCGCCGTGCGGGCCGTATTTCAGGCACAGCCAGGTGGCGCTGCGGCCTTCTCCCCGGGTCAGAATCGCATAGCCGCTGCCAGGGTAGTTGGCGCTGGCGGCCTTGCGCCGCGGCGTTTCCGGCAGCGACTCGACGCCATACCACAACGCCATGGCGCTCCTGCGCGGGCTGCCTGCCAGCAGGCGGATGTAGTGGGGCTGCCTGTACCGCGCATAGGCCAACTCATAAAGCGCTGCCTGCCCCGCGAGGTTGACCGGATTGCTGTCGTTGAAGCCCGGCAGCACATCGTCAGGCATCGCCAGGTTGAGCGGTGCGTCGTACATCCGCCTCAGTGCCGGGCCGTACAGGTCAATGCCGTTGTTCCGGGCGGCTTCCGTCAGCGGCCAGAGGGCCGACAGCGTATAGAAGTGGTAGCCCCAGGCACCTTCCCACCACGCTCCGTCGGCCGAAACCCCCTCCATCTGCTTGCGGTATCCCTGTCTGGGGTCGTCGATGGCTGCGCGAATCAATTCCTGGTCTTCCAGAAGAAACCCCACCAGTCCCACAGCGCTGTTCTTCCAGCACTGGATATTGTGGACACCCATACGGTGCGGCAGGATCACCTTT
>CAZMXI010000135.1:10761-13732 GCA_964570205.1 uncultured Tepidisphaeraceae bacterium | reverse complement strand
GGCTCGGATCCAACGCCATGTAGGTCAGTTCAAACCGCACCTGATCGTTGCCCTTGCCCGTGGCCCCGTGCGATACCGCGTCGGCGTTGGTGGCATGGGCCACCTCCACCTGGTGCTTGGCGATCAGCGGCCGGGCGATGCTCGTGCCCAGCAGATAGTCCTGCTCGTAAACCGCGTGGGCGCGAAGCATGGGGAAGCAGAACTACTCGGCGAACTCCTGCCTCAGGTCCTTGATGACAACCTCATCCGCGCCCGATTTGTACGCTTTGTCTTCGATCCCCTTGAGCTCGTCGCCCTGCCCCAGCTCGGCCGCGAACGCCACCAGCTTCACGCCGGGATACCGGTCTTTCAGCCAGGGGAGAATGACGCTGGTGTCCAGCCCGCCGCTGTAGGCCAGAACGATCTTCTTGGGTTGAGCTGCTGCCATGTTGACTCCAGTTTGAAGCGCAACAGTATATGGACCCGGCGGCGGCAATTGGCCCGCTGCTCGTTAACAACGCCGCGAGCCACGCCCGCGATGCACGACAAACGATCCTTCCCGACAACCCATTGCCGCGGCGATGACCGGACACTTAACCATCAACAGGAAAAAGATGCATTCGCCCTGAAGTCCGTCCAGGGTTTCATAGTTGCCTTGGCCTTTGGCGATGATCAGGTCTGCGGCTTCCAGGCGGTCACGAAACGCCTGCGTGCAGTCCGCCAGAACCGTGCCTGGGGCATCAGATCCATTATCGATGATCTCCACCATATCGGAGAGACCCGCCAGGACCGCGTCCTCGCGGGTGGCATCGTTAATGACCGGGGAACCTCTGACCGCCAGGGTCACCCGGTTCCTGGGCAGTTGTTCGATCAGGAGCCTGTCCAAGACGATCTCGCCGGCATTGTCCGCCAGGTAGAGAATGCGGCCGGCCCGCGCGACGGCCTGCCGCAATTCGTCGATGGACCCTTCCACGGAGCATGTCGCAGCCTGATCGAGCAGCTCTTCAACCTGGTCCTCAGTGGTATGGCCACCCACCCCGAAGTCAATTCGATTGCCGGCAATCGCCATGCGGACGGCCATTTCGAACTGATCGGGCGACGATTCAACCCGTCTTCGCAGGCGATCCAGCAGGCGCAAGGCATGCTCGTTGAACCGTCTCTTGATATCGCGGTAAGGATCAGGATCTCCAGCCAGATCACGGATAAGCCGATGCACACGCTGGCCCATTTCGGGCGGCGACAACGCCATGTCAAACGACGCGGCCTCGCGGCAGACTTCGCGAAGCAGCCGCTGCTGGATAGCGGCATCGAGCGAAATCCGCCGCGCCGCCTCCAGCGTCTGGCGCACAAAGCACGGAAAACACTCCAGGGGTGTCATCATCGTCTGCTTACCTCTCATCCATGTTGAGCGATATCGGCCTGTTGTCGCACAAGCAAGCCCGGAAAGCCATCCTGCTCCACAGGGCCGCTTGGGCGATCAGCGACACAGCGCAGCCGCACGCTGACGGACTTGGCCCATATCCAGAAGCCGCCCCGGGCATTCCGTCGCCTTGATATCGCGGTGCCCCAGGACTTGCGAGTAGGGTATGCCGTACTGCTTCGTGAGAAAGCACACCAGCCTCGCCAGCGAATCCATCTGGCACGACGTTGGCCGGCGAATGTTGAAGTCCCCCACCAGGCATATGCCAATTCCCTGTTCGTTGTACAGCGGGACGCCGGCGTGAGCGCCGTGTTTCTGCTTCGTCCACCTGGAACCGACTTCAATCTGACCATCGGCGGTATAGGTGCCGTTGCCGACCACGAAGTGGTATCCCAGTTCATCCCAGCCCCGGCGGCGGTGCGCAGCATCGAAGGCTTCGGCTCCGCCGCGGTCGGTCGCGCTGTGATGAATGACGATGTATCGCCAGGCGCGGGCCGTCACCGGCGGCAAAAGGCCCGAAGGCAGCGTTGAAACGGGCTGCGGCCGGGCCGGATCGACCATGGTGCTTCCTGTCCCGCCTGTTGCGACAGGCACGCTCTTCTGGCGGCCGCAACCGCCCGGGAGCAGCAGGGCCGCGACAAGAAGCAGCGGTCCCGCCAGCGTCAGACCGGCTACGCCGCGGCGACCATTGCCCGAGTGCGAACCAAGGCCGGTTCTCATGATGCATCCTTCCGGCCTCGCGTCCGCCGGCCAACGCTGCCCGCTTCGGCCGTGTGCATCGACAGAGTTTCAAGCAGCTGCCGTGCCACACGCTGTCCAGACAGCAGCATGCCGCCGAAGATGGGCCCCATCCGCGGCCCGCCGAAAACCGCACAGACAGCCATGCCGCAGACCCAGAGACCCGGATGCACCTCCGCTACGCGATCGACGACGAACTTCTCTCCTTCAGCGGCGTCCATCGGCCCTTCGCCGGGGCATTCCACGCCGGCGCGCATCAGGCCGCGGCGACGCAGGTGCCGCACCACCGACGCCTCGTGCCCCGTGCCGTCCACGACCGCTCTGGAACAGAAGGTGATCGGATCCACCGGCAATGAATCACAGATGAGGGACCGGCCGACAACCACCCCACCCACACGCCCAGCGCTCAGAAGGACATCCTCCACCGTGAACAGATTGAGGATGGCGGCCCCGGCACGCACCGCCCGCAGGCACAGGGCGGCACCGAGTTCCACCGCGTCGGCCACGTAGAGCCCGCTTCCGCACGCTTCAGCGCGAACCGACAGATCCCGAAGAATCCCCATCGCTTCGTGCTGGACCACGATGCTGTTCATACCGACCGCGCCACCCCAGATGCCCCCGCCGGGGGTCAACCGCTTTTCCAATACGGTCACCTTCAGGCCATGCTCGGCCAGGATGTACGCCGCGGTAAGCCCCGCCGGACCGGCGCCGACAATCGTCACGTCGCCGGTGAGATGCGCATCGAGCTTCCGGCCATAATCCAGCAGAATAGCCCGAGAGATCGCCGCCTCGTTCCAGTTGCTCGCCGCAGCCTTGCTTGCACGTTCCTTCGCC
>CAZMXI010000135.1:0-10751 GCA_964570205.1 uncultured Tepidisphaeraceae bacterium | reverse complement strand
CTATTCGAATGCGAACCTTGAACCGACATGACAATCGATGACCCGATCCGGAAACTCGCGTTGGAACCGTTCAAACGCCGCGTCGCCTGTGCAATGCGATGGGGCCAGCAACCCGATGTTGTGCTCTCGCAGCGCCTCAACGGTGGCATCGAGTCGTTCGAGTGAGGCCGCTTTCAGATGCATGCCCCCCAGAACGGCGCGCACGGACCAGCCTCCTGAGATCGCCCGGATGTGGTCGATCGTATTGATCACGCCGGCATGTGCACAACCCAGGACAATGACCAAGCCCCTGGAACTCCGGAAGTACATCGCTTGGTCATCGTGGAGGGGGTCCGGGCATGTACAGTCGGGATCCATAAAGAAATGCCCGCCGGCTCCCTCAAAGTTGTTTCCGCGAGGAATCCGCCCGGATACGAACAGCCCGTCGACGATTTCCGTCGGGCCCATGGTGGATACGACCCTGTGGGTTGTCCGAATCAGACCGGCCACCTCGCCGGGCATGCCAGTTTCGCGCAGCGTACCATCGTCCTTGCGCGAATATCGGGGCCCGAACGCCATGGGGTGCAGATATACTCGAGCCTGCGGCGTCGCCGGCAGAATCCGCGACAGGCCCCCGGTATGGTCATAATGACCATGGGAAAGTGCGATGGCTTCCGCTCGCCCAGCATCAATGCCCAGCGCCATCGCGTTATCCATGGTATGGCCGCTCTGACCGGCATCAAACAACACCGCGTGATGCCCGAATTCCAGCCAGATCGACAGCCCATGCTCCGCATGCACGCCGGGTTCCCCGCCCTTGTTGTCCATCAGGACCGTGATCCTGACGGGTCCTTCTATCTTGCGCATGGCGAACCGCCTTGATCATCCTGGTCGAAGAAGGTCCCCATTCCCCTGGCCTTGATCTGTTCCTCCTGAATCACTTCACCGGCCAGATAGAACAAGGGTCCCGCCGAGCGTGTGATCCGCGCCCGTATCGTCGCTGGGATGCCTGCCCGCAAAGGATGGCGAAAACGCACACGCAGGTCGGCCGTAACGGCACGGTGTCCCGCCAGGAACAGGCAGTTCGTCATCGCCCCGTCCAGAAGCGACGCGACCACTCCGCCGTGAATCACACCCTCGTATCCTTCGCAGCTCTTCGGACAGGCGAACTGCCCCACGACCGAACCATCGCCGGCAGCTTCAAAACGCAGACCCAGGCCGTACGGGTTGCCGCACACGCAGCACGTGGCATGAAATCGCTCCCGAAGCGAAACCGGTCCGTCCGCCATCGTGGCTGATGTCATGGCCGCTCGCCTCCGACGATCCGATCGACGAGGCTGCCGAATCGCACCGATGCCTCGATGCCATCATCAAGCGTCACGAACGGGATGCCGGTTTCACCGGATTCCCCGATGCGCGGATCGATCGGAATTCGTCCGAGAAACGGCACGTGTGCTTCGGCGGCCAGTCGTTCACCTCCGCCCACCTGAAACAGGTCCGTCGTCTGACCGCAATGCGGACAGACGAACCCGCTCATGTTCTCAACGATCCCAAGGATCGGAAGTGACACGGAATGGCAGAACGTGACGCAACGGCGCACATCGGCCACCGCCACCTGCTGCGGCGTCGTTACAATGATCGCCTCGGCGGGCCGACCGACGAGCTGCGCGACCGTGAGAGGTTCGTCTCCGGTGCCCGGTGGGCAATCGACCACCAGATAGTCCAGCGGTCCCCAGGCCACTTCGGCCAGAAACTGACGGATTGCCCCGTACTTGCGCGGCCCGCGCCAGATCACCGCGTCGGTGTTCCTCGGGAGCATGAAACCGATCGACATGACCTTGAGCATCTCGTTTACGGCAACTGGCACGAGCTGCCCCTGCTCGACATGGATGCTCGGGGCTGGAAGCTTCAACAGCGTCGGCACGCTCGGCCCATGGACATCCACATCCAGCAGGCCGACCCTTTTCCCCCGATGGGCCAGTGACGCCGCCAGATTCACCGCAACCGTGCTCTTGCCGACGCCTCCCTTTCCGGACACCACCAGAAGCTTGCGGCCGATGGCTCGCATTCGCTCCTTCAGAATGGCCTCATCCTCCGGCTGGGGAGGATGTTCAGGCAAACGATGCTCGGCCTTGTTCGGGCAGGACCTGGTTGCTGTGTTCACGATTCAATCTCCTGTGAGTGCGGCGACCGCCCACCACTCAGATGCCTCCAGAGGCCTCTGATGTCGTCGCCGACTCCGTTGGTGGACGCCTCCACGACGGAGAGACCTCGCATCTGGGCCTCGACGACCGCGCGGTCATATCGCACGCGGCCCGCGATTGTAGCCCCACGCCTGACGGCGACGGTTTCGATGCTCCTGGTCAGCTCCGGCTCGATGTCCCACCGATTCACGCAGACGGCGCTGGGAATGCCGAAGTGCGCGGCCATGTCCAGCGCACGCTCCAGATCGTGAAGTCCGCTCCGGGAGGGCTCCGTGACGACAAGCACCTGATCCACGCCGGTGATCGAGGCGATAACCGGACAGCCCACTCCGGGCGCGCCGTCAATGAGCACCCATTGAGCCTCCGACCGGTCCGCAAGCTTCTTGGCCTCGTTCCGCACCAGGCTCACCAACCTCCCGGAGTTTTCCTGGCCGGGACTCAGCCGGGCATGCACCATCGGTCCGAATCGAGTGTCCGAGATGAACCACTGTCCATTCAGCGCGTCGACCAAGGCAATGGCCGCAATCGGGCACACCCGCGCGCAGACGCCGCATCCTTCGCAGCCCATGTCGTCCACGCGGTACGTCGCATCCACCGCGTCATTGCCCGGGCCGCTCAGCGAGATCGCGTCGAACCGGCACACCAGGGCGCATCGCCCGCATCCGGCACACCGGCCGGCGTCGATCACCGCGCGCTTCCCGCCGTAGAACGCCTCCACTGATCTCGGCCGCGGCGCCAGCACAAGATGCAGGTTCGGCGCATCGACATCACAATCCGCCAGAACAGCGCGGCCGGCGAGCGCCGCCAGGGACGCCGCGATCGAGGTCTTGCCGGTGCCTCCCTTTCCACTGATGATCGCCAGTTGTCTCGGCGTGTTCGTCATCGCCGGACCTCCTCCTCGACACCGGCCGGCGCCCCGGAGCGCCTGGACGACCACACCTGGTCAAAAATGCCCTCGAAGATCGTCACGTACTTGCCGAAGACCTCGGCAGCCAGCAGCCCCCTCGCGTTGCTCTCGGCCAGGACGCGATCTTCGGGTATCTCGGCAAGGATCGACACTCCCCTGTCTTCGCACAGGTGCCTGAGCTGGTCGTCGCCGAGATCCGACCGATTGATCACGACCGCCGGCGGAATGCCCATATTCCTGACGGTCTCCAGCACGAGGCGGAAGTCATGGAGCCCGAACGGCGTCGGTTCGGCGACCAGCAGGGCAAGGTCCGCGCCACGAAGCGTTTCCACCACGGGGCATGCCGCGCCCGGCGGCGCATCGAGGATCATCACGTCCCGGTCGCCCCCCGCCTCCTTCACAGCGCGAATCAGGCCTGTACTCTTGGGTTCCCCGATCTTGAGGGTGCCATGAACGAATCGGATGGCGCCGGCCTCTCCCGAAGCCAGCTCGCCCACCTCGATCGGAACCTCGCTGATGGCCTTGCGGGGGCAGAAAAGGAGGCACCCGCCACATCCCTGGCAAAGCTGGGGATAGGTGACAACCCGTCCGCCCATGCGAACAATCGCGCTGTACTGACACACCTCCTCACACCGCTCGCACAGATTGCATCGCTGCTCATCCACGCGCACCGTGAGTCGTGTCACCGTCCGTGTCTCATGCAGCGTGGGGCGGAGGAAAATATGCCCGTTTGGCTCCTCGACATCGCAGTCGAGGTACGCAACGGACAACCCCCGCTCGGCGGCCACGAACGCCAGGTTCGTCGCCACGGTCGTCTTCCCTGTGCCGCCTTTGCCGCTGACTACTGCGATTCTCATGGTTGCCTGCCGGTCTGAGCCGTCACGTGAGACGGCGACTGGGAATCTTCGGCCGGCGACTTGCGCGCAAACAGGAGCGGAAACACGATGTCACTGGTGCAGCACGGAATCCACACGGCCAGGAAAAGAAAAACGGCGATCAACGAAACCTGAATGGCGGACAGTTCGGCGCCCATGGCCATGGTGATGTGAAACAGCGATGCCCATGTGCTCAGGAGCACGTGGCCCGCGTGAGCGATCTTGGTGTGCGGCCACACCGCACCGACGAGAATCCCCGCGAAGGCGACGGGATTCACCAGCCACCACTTCTCGATGAAGCCCAGGTGTATGCCGTGATGGGGCAGATCGAGCATCCATTCTCCGACGAACGGGATCAGGGAGTCGCTGATTGTGGCGATGCCGACCGACCCGGCATATCCGATCCAGAGAATGGACCAGACCGAGCGACGACCGTGCAGCGTGTACATGGCCGTCGTCACAAGCGCGCTGAGCAGCACGTGAACCGGGTGCAGCGTCCAGAACAGACCCTCAGACAGCGACCGGGGAACACGCGCGCTGACGAGAACCAGCATAATCAGAATGCCGGTCAGCGTCCCGAACGCCGTGAACGGCGCGTGTCGTGTCAGTTCTATGCGTATCTTGCCTGCCATCGACGCAACCTGCCTAGCGGGCCGCCGCGGGCGTCTCTGAAGGCGCCGCCACCCGCTCCAATTCGCCCACAATCTGCCGAATGTCGTCGCCACTGGATCCGGGAACCAGTTTGCCGCCCTTGAGCCAAGCCGCGGCGACTGTGGGGTCTTCGTGAATCACGCCGATCGGTTGAATGCCCCGCTCGGCCAGCTTGGACCGCATGAACTGCTCAGTGGCTTCGTCGCGCACCTTGTTCAGCACCGCAAGCACGCCTTTGAGCCTCGCCTGGCGGAACAGCGCATTGGCCAACTCGATGCGCTCGACGCGCCGCATGTGCCGCGTCGCCGGCAAGGCGCCCTGCCTCAACTGGGTATGCAGATGATGCATGCTGTACGCCATCTGCATTCCTGCGACGGTGGGGTCGACGACCACCAGCGCCCAGTCAAGCCCGGTCACCACGCCGCGAGCCGAGTCTTCATATCCCGCCTTGCAGTCGACAAGCATGACCGGCGCCTCGCCGCCATCGTCGACCGACAGATCGCGGGCGACTTTCGTCATCGGCCCGTCACAGCCGGCGGCGATGCCGTAATCGGCCAGCTTGCCCGCCGCCAGGAGGTTCACACCTTCTTCATTGCGGCCGCGATAACGGTCGGGGATGTCCTGCAGTTGGACCCTCGCGCCATTTAGCAACGATGGGTTCTCCACCGGGCATGCCACCGAGCCGCCCAGGAAGACAAGCCCGCCAAAATAGTCCACCATCCCCGCCGGAGGCGACTGCATGCCCAGGACCATATGAACGCCAACGTTGGTCGAGTCCGCATCCAGGACGCAGACGCCGTATCCCGATTCGCGCAGCGCTCGCGCCAGCAGCACTGTCGTTGTGCTCTTTCCGGCACCGCCTTTGCCAAAGAGACCTATCCGTGTTCCACATAGAGGCCTGATCATGTCGTTCATGTCTCCGTTTACTCCTCCAGAGCGCTGCGATCCGGCAGAACCGGCCCAGCCGCGCCGGCTGGAACTGCCAGATCACAAATCAAGACGCCGTTTAAATGGTCTATCTCATGCTGAATCACGCGGGCGAGCAGCCCCCGGGATTCGCTGTCAAAAGCGGCGCCCCGAAGTGTGCGTGCACGCACGGAGAGCGCCTCAGATCGACGGATATCGGTGAAGAAACCCGGAATGCTCAGGCAGCCTTCGGTTCCCGTCGCCTGTCCTGAACGGCTGTTAACGCGAGGATTCACCAGCCAGAACGGCCCCGACCCGATATCAACGACGATCAGCCGAAGTCCTATGCCGATCTGCGGCGCGGCGAGACCAATTCCGCCATTTGCCTTCATCACCTCAGCCATGACGTTGGCCAGATCGGCCAATCCAGTTCCGAAGCGATCCACAGGCGCGCACCGCCGACGAAGCACCGGATCGGGATACACCCGCATGCTGCGGTGCCGAATGTCTGGGGTCTGTACTCTTTCGTCCGGATGCATGCCAATCAGCCCATTTGTGCCAGGCGGAGAGAATAGGCATCTGGCAACCTGTTACCACATCGAAGAACCGCTCTCCCCTATGCCATTCCTTGCCCGGGCCCGGATCGGCCACCAGCCCAACCGCGGCCACCGCCCCCACCGCCACCACATCCACGACCGCGTCGCATTCCCAAACCCTTGCCCCGGCCAGACCCCCGCCCGGAACCAAGTGCCTGCGGCTGCGGTGACGGGACCAACGGCACAGTCGCAGCGGCGACCGGCGTGCCACCGCTAGTCGTCTTGAACTGGTCGAGAACCTGCCGAACCTGGCCGGAACATCCCGTGACAGTCCGAATGCCCGCAGCGCCCAAGGCTTCAACAGCATTGGGGCCAAGGTTTCCCGTGCACACCACCTCGACACCCCGGTCGGCCATCATCTTCGCGGATTGAATGCCAGCGCCACCCTGCCGATCGACAAACGGATTGGCCACGGCTTCGAAGGTCATATCGGCGGGGTCAACGATCACGAAGTATGGGCATCGTCCGAAACGAGGATCGACCGATGCCTCCAAGCTCGGGCCCTCAGCCGTCACTGCAATCTTCATCATGACTCCTTTATTCATTAAACGTAGTCGGATTCGCCCCCGCCGGCGGACGCCGCCCCATGCTCTGTCGCCGCCAGCGATGGTTCCTCCGATTGCCGGTCGGGATGGGCATGCCACATCCCGGCATGTGCAGCGGCAGGTCGGTTTCAAGCCGCCCTGTCTTAAACGAGTTGAGCACATCCTCAACGCCGCCACAGATGTGCGGCACCACACGCACACCGCTTGCCGTCACCATGTCGCGCAGCGGCCGCGATATCGCCCCGCAGATCAGCACCTCGATTCCCCTCGCCACCATTGCCTCCACGCGTTGCGTGATTCCGACGCAATCCAGGGCGCAGGTTTCGCGCCGCAACTCCAAGTCGTGGTCGACATCCACCACAAAAAGCTCTCTCGCCACGTCAAATACCGGCGAGACCCGACCGGCCCACGTTGGGATCGCCACTCGCATGCCGACTCACTCAAGCGAAGGCGATGCCACGGCTCGGAACGACCCGTAGACTACCGCGTCCGCAGCCCCACGTGCGATTCATCGCCGACATACGGCCCCCGGTTCTTTCAGTCCGTGCATGTTTGCGTTGCAGCACCATCGAACAGTCGTGCGTAAACGCCACGGTCCCGGATCGGTATCGAGGGACCGACAAAGCCGCCCTCGCAGCGGTGGCCCGAATGCAGGAACACGGTTTGGGCGGTGGGCATTTCAGCTTTCCATGGCGTTAATCCCCATGGGTGGCTTGAGGCTTCCCAAGGCGGGTCAATGACTTACCTCTGAGTAAGGTTGCCCCTTCAGGTGGCGGTGTCTGCAACCGAGCGATGATGGCGTCCGTCCTGCTTGGGCAATTCGATGCCCAGCGCCTTGATCTTGCGAAACAGAGTGCTGGGGTGAATTCCCAGATCCCGCGCTGCTGCGGCTCGATTGCCCTGGTGGCGATGGATCAGGTCAACCAGAAACGCTGCTTCCAAGCCCTCAAACGAGCCCTTGGCCGTTGCCGAGAGGTGATCCGGCGTGACCAGACCGGTCAGGGCAGGCGGAAGATGCTGAGGTTCAATCAAGCCACCGGGACAAAGGACGAACGCGTGCTCGATGATGTTCTCCAACTCGCGAATATTGCCCGGGAAGTCATGCCGCATCAGCGCGGCCATTGCGTTCTCAGACAGCCCGACGATGTCTTTGTGTCGCAAGCGGTTGAATTTGCCCAGGAAATGCTCCACCAGCGGCACCAGGTCCTCCGGCCGGTCCCGAAGGGATGGCAACTTTAAACGAATCACGTTGATTCGGTAGAAGAGGTCTTGGCGGAACTTGCCCTCCTTTACCAGTCCCTCCAAGTTCCGGTGTGTTGCGGCGATCACGCGTACGTTTGATGCCACCGGCTCAACCGAACCCAGTGGTTCGTACACCCGTTCCTGGAGCACGCGCAGCAGACGTGTCTGCATTGCCTGCGAGATGTCGCCGATCTCATCGAGGAAGATTGTGCCCCCTTCGGCCAACGCGAATCGTCCCGGCTTGTCCCGTCGGGCATCAGTAAATGCCCCGGCCTTGTAGCCGAACAGCTCCGATTCCAGCAGCGTATCCGGCATCGCGCCGCAGTTCAGCGCAACGAACCGCCGCTTCCGCCTTGGCGACAGACTGTGAATCGCACGCGCAAAAAGCTCCTTGCCGGTGCCGCTGGCCCCTTCGATCATGACCGTGGTGTCGCTTTCGGAGATCGTCGGCAACACTTCAAACAGCTTGCGCATCGGGGCACTTCGGCCGACGATGTCCGCGAAGGTGTAACTGGCGTGCAGTTGTTTGCGCAGTTCCTCCACCTGGCTCAGATCGCGAAATGTCTCCACGCCCCCGATGATATTTCCGGCCTTGTCCCGAAGAAGGCCGGTGGAAATGCTGATGGGCACTTGTCTTGCCTGGGCATCAATGATGTAGATCGCTTGATTGATAATCGGCCGGCCGGTGTCCAACGTCCGTTTCAAAACACACTGGCTCTCGCACACGCTGGCGCGGAAGACCTCGCAGCACCTCTTCCCGATCGCTTCCTCGCGGCGTACGCCTGTAATCTGCTCTGCAGCGCGATTGAACGAGGTCACCCGCCACTCACGATCGACCGTAAACACACCATCGGCGACCGAGTCCAGGATCACATCGCGAATCTGCACGTGTTCATCTTGTTCCACAACTCGCTCCAGGCGCCCCCTCAGAGCACATTGTAAGGAAGAGCAACTTTGGTAGCAGCACGGGCACAGGGAGGCGCACCGATCGTGGCGATCACGGGCGACACCATAAGCATATATTCATTAGATATTTATGCCATTAACTCCAAATTGCGATTATATGGTGGATTCCGTGCCCAAGCACACGGAGGTCCCCATTGTTGCATCTACGCAATCATACACCCTGGAGTGCCACTGCGAAAACGCAACGGTCTTGACCTCGTCATTCCCCCCGGAGCGCCACGTTGAGCTAAACCGCGTCGCGGGTGCTGTCGGCCAGCAACCTAGTTCAATACAGGCCAGGCCATATGGCAAGGGGCATGGGGTTTGTATCGGGTCTGCTGACGATGGCGCATGATCATCTCCGCGAGCTTGTGAACGACGATACGGGACGCACGGCAGCCCAGATCGTGGCGGCGCTGCTGGGCGGCACGCTTCTCTTGGCTGCGCTGGCAGCCAAGTTGCTGTTCCAGAAGCCTTTCCATCATGGGGTCCTTTCGCTGCTCGCAGCCCTGCTGCTGGGGGCTCCGCTGGTCTGGCGGGCACTGCGTGACCTCTGGGACGGGCATGCGGAGATGAATGAACTTGTTGCGCTGGGCATTATTGCGGCGTTTGCCGCCGGCGAGTATCTGACGGCCGGCGCGATCTCGTTCTTCATGCTCCTCTCGGCCCTGGTCGAGACGCGCACCGCCATGGGGGCGCGCAAGACCATCGCTTCGCTCATGCGGCTGACGCCCACGAAGGCCCGCAAGGTCGTTGAGGGCCAGGAGGTGGAGGCCGAGGCGAAGGACCTCGTTCCAGGCGACGTGGTTCGCGTTCGACCCGGCGACTGTCTGCCGGGCGACGGCCAGGTGATAGCCGGGTTCAGCACGATCAACCAGGCGAACATCACTGGGGAATCCGTTCCCGTGGATAAGGCCGAAGGCGACGAGGTCTTCGGGGGAACCATCAATCTGACCGGCGCGCTGGACATCCGCATCACGAAGGCCGGCGCCGATACCACTCTCGGGCGCGTGCAGGAACTGGTCCTCCAGGCCGAGTTTACCCGGACGCCTGCGATGCGACTGGTGGATCAGTACGCCCATTGGTATACGCCCGCCATTCTGATGATCGCGGTCATCGTGCTCGTCTTCACCCGAGACCTCAATCGCGTTGTGTCGCTGCTGGTGATCTCGTGCCCGTGCGCGATCATCCTCGCCACGCCCACAGCCATGGTGGCCGCCCTGAGCGCCGCGGCCCGTCTCGGCGTCCTGGTCAAGAATGTCGGAGATATTGAGCGGGCGCGTAACCTCACCGCCATCGTGTTTGACAAGACCGGAACACTGACGACCGGCATGCTGAGCGTCACGCGGCTTGGTCCGGCGGGCGGCGTCGATCCCGCCGATCTGCTTGCGGCGGCGGCCGCAGTCGAGCAGAGCTCAAACCACCCCGCCGCCCGCGCGGTGCTCGACATGGCCCATCGGGCACGTGTGCCGATTCCGCCCGTCGATGCGTTTGAGGAAGCATCAGGGAAGGGCGTCCGCGGCTTGGTCCGCGGTTCTCCCGTGCTTGTCGGGCGGGCCTCCTGGCTTCGCGAGCAGCAGATCGATGCGGCCGGCCTCGATGTGGAGATTCCCGAGGGGCTGAGCCTGCTCTACGTAGCTCGTGACAGCCACGTCCTGGGATGGATCGGCCTGGCGGACTCGACCAGGCCGGGCGTCGCCAAGGCGTTCGAGGAACTGCGCGGTTTGGGCATAGCCCATCTTGCCATGGTCACCGGCGACCGCGCCTCGGTTGCGCGCCGCATCGCCAGCGAGATCGGCTGCGACGACACCCGCGCCGAGCTTCTGCCCGCACAGAAGCTCGATGTCGTCTCGGGATTGAAGACCAGGGGCCATCTCGTGGCCGTCGTCGGGGATGGCGTC
>CAZMXI010000134.1:10806-13948 GCA_964570205.1 uncultured Tepidisphaeraceae bacterium | reverse complement strand
AGTGTTGGATTGGCGAAATTGTATCAAACGTACCAACCTGGCGCGCCGGACCCTCACGCGACCTTAACCCAGACCGAACACTGTCGCCATTTCAGGACGTGGTATAATGCCCAGGCGGCTGGGTTTCAACGCAGTCGTCCATCCACGATGGCGGAACAGTTGGCTCATGAGCGATGCAGCCTGTGCGGGCGACTGGTGCCGGTCGACCTGATCACGCAGCATCATCTTAAGCCCAAGGAGCGTGGCGGCAAGCCTGAACATCGTCGGCCGCTCTGCAAACCCTGCCACAAACAGCTTCACGCCCTGTTCACCAATCGCGAATTGGAGGAGTCATACGACTCCATAGAACGGCTGCGTCAGGCGCCGCAGCTTCAGCCGTTTCTCAAATGGATTCGCAAGCAGAAGCCCGGGCGGGTGTTCCGCACGCGGCCGGCCTGCGATCATCCCAGGTCGAATCGACGCGGCCGAAGATGATCGGGCATGGGATGAGACAGGGCGATGGCCCGGCCTCTCCGCCGATCGTCCAGATCATTGCAGACGCGGGCGTCGCTCATCTCCGCAGCCCCAGTTCAGACGCGATGTCGCTGGGCGTGCACGCCCACTTGAGAAGACCCTGCCTTTCCGGGCGCATCAAGTCACACGCCGAGTCAACCCTCTGAGGCGCCATCCACAGGGACGGACGCATTTGCGCATCACCGATCGGCTGTGCCGATGGCGGATCCAATCCGGGATACGAGGGTGTGACTGGCGTCATGCCCCGCAGAAGGCATTACCGCTGCAGAAGAGATGCGGTTTCCCGTCGCCCATGCCGATGGACCGGAGATCGGCTGCATCTTACCTGTTTGTGTTAACGGACAAAAACGTCCGCTGGCGTGACGGACGCTCAAGCCTATAATCGCCCCCGTGTTGAAACCACAGGAGATGCATTGCCTGATCGCTATTATCAGAAGACCCTGCCTAACGGCCTGACGGTTCTCGGCGAGAAGATGCCGGGGGTGCAATCGGCCGCGATGACCTTGTTGTTGCCGGCTGGCGCATCGTTCGACCCGCGTGAGGCTTCAGGCGTATCCACCGTGCTTTCGGACCTGGTTCTGCGGGGGGCAGGCAACCGTAACAGCCGTGAACTGACGGACTATCTGGATAGCCTGGGGCTGCACCGGTCGGCCAGCGTGGGCACCTATCACACCCGCTTCGGCTGCGCCGCTATGGCGGCCAGAGTGATCGAGGCCGTACCCACGTATGCCGACATCGTTCGCCGCCCCCATCTGCCCGAAAGCGGTTTCGAGGCGGCCCGGGACCTGGCCATCCAGGCGATTGAGGGCATCGAGGATGATCCTCGTCAGAAGGTGCTGATCAAACTGCGCGAGTGGCATTTTCCGTGGCCGTTCGGCCGAAACAGCATGGGCGACAAGCAGCAGCTCGAAGCGATGAAGGTCGAGGCTGCCCGGCAGCAGCACACCGAACGTTACCAACCAGAGGGGATGATTCTCGCGATGGCCGGCGACATCGACTTCGCAGGCTTGGTCGCCGCGGCCGACGAGCGTTTTGGCGACTGGACAGCGAGCAAGCCCCCGGCTGTCGACATGGCGTCACCGCCGGGCCGCATCTACCACGACGAGCATCCCAGTGAACAGACGCACATCGGGATTGCCTATCCTGCGGTCGAGGAGACGCATCCCGATTACTACTCCCTGCGGCTGGCCGTGGAGGTGTTGAGCGGCGGCATGAGCGGGCGTCTCTTTACCGAGGTCCGCGAGAAGCGAGGTTTGGTCTATAACGTCTGGGCTGGTTACACCAGTCTGAAAGATCGCGGCAGCATCCTCGGCTATGCCGGCACAAGCAATGACCGCGCCCAGGCGACCCTTGATACATTCATTGCCGAACTGTACCGGTTATGCGACGGGATCACGGCCGACGAGTTGGGCCGCGCCAAGACGGGTCTGAAGGCCGCCACCATCATGCAGGGCGAGAGCACGTCGGCCCGGGCGGGCGCCATTGCCCACGATTTCTTCATTCGAGGACGCATCCGGACGCTGGATGAGATGAAGGCGGCGATCGATGGCATCACCGTGAATCAGGTCAACGATTACTTGAAGAAGAACCGGCCGGGCCCGTTTACGATTGTCACCGTCGGTCCGAAAGCGTTGAAGATGCCCGAATGAGCAGCCCTATGCCCTTGACTCACCATTATCACCAGCTTTCCAACGGCCTGGATATCGTGGCCGAAATCAACCCCGATTCGCATTCCATCGCTGTCGGGGCGTTCGTGACGACCGGCTCGCGCGACGAGGACGCGGCCATGAACGGCGTTTCCCACTTCCTTGAGCACATGATGTTCAAGGGCTCCGAGAAATACAACTGGGAAGACGTCAACCGCATCTTCGACGAGATCGGCGCGAGGTACAACGCGTTCACCAGCCAGGAGATGACGGCGTATTACGCCAACGTGCTGCCGGAGTTCACGGAGCGCGCTGTCGAGCATCTGTCTCACCTGCTGCGGCCGGCCATCCGCCCCCGCGACTTCGAGACCGAAAAGAAGGTGATCCTTGAGGAGATCGCCATGTACCTGGATGATCCCGGCCATCGGCTTTACGAACATGCCATGGCCGAGCATTTTGGCGATCATCCCCTGAGCAAGAGCGTGCTGGGTTCGGTAGAGTCGATTCAGCAACTCAAACATGATCAAATGGCGGAGTATTTTTCGCGGCGCTACGGGCCGGGGAACATGGTGCTGGTGGCGACGGGGCGGCTGGATTTTCCGCGGTTTCTTGAACTGGCGGACAAGTACTACGGCCATTGGCCACGCGTGCACGCGTCGCGACAGTATCCCGCGCCAACGTATCACGAGCATGTTCGGCGACTGGCGGATCCCAAGCTCAATCGCCAGTACACGATGGGATTCACGCCCGGCCCGGACGCGCAGGATGAGCGCCGTTTTGCAGCCCGTGTGCTGTCGGATGTCGTCGGCGACACGGACGGCAGCCGTTTCTACTGGGCCCTGGTGGACAACGCCATCGCCGAAGAGGCCGAGTTCGGCTTCTATCCGCACGACCGGGCCGGCAGCTACTACCTCTCGCTGGTGACGGATCCCGACCGGACGGATGAGGCGATCGAGATCGCTCTTAAGGAATTGCAGCGGGTC
>CAZMXI010000134.1:0-10796 GCA_964570205.1 uncultured Tepidisphaeraceae bacterium | reverse complement strand
GAACGCGCCAAGAACAAGATCGCCAGCAGCATCGTGCTCCAGGGCGAGATTCCTCTCGGCCGGATGCGCGCGATCGGCAGCCAGTGGGTATACACGCGGCAGTATCGCTCGCTGGAGCAGGACATGGCCACGCTGCTCTCGATTGATCGTCAGGCGATGCTCGACTTGATGCGGCAATTCCCGTTCGAGCCCTTCACGATGGTCAGCCTTGGGCCAGAGGTCTGAGCATAGCCAGTCGATGTCGGTAGAGGCAGGCCTTCCCTCGCCGGGGTTTATCCCCTATTCTCAGCCGGCGACATGTCTGCCATCATCCAATCTCTGGACCTGTTCTCGATCACGCTGCCTTTCTCCGGGCTGTTCAAGACCTCGCGCGGCGCAGTGGGCAGCGCCGCCTCTGGACGGCGGATCATCCTGGTCAAGCTCACGACGAGCGATGGGGTCGTTGGCTGGGGCGAGGGCTCGCCGATCGCCAAGTGGTCGCCGGAAACGAGCGAGTCGGTTTTCACGACGCTGGAAAGTTACTTCGGCCCGGCGGTCCTGGGGCGGCCTCTGACGGACCTTGACGGATTGCACCGGGCGATGGACAGCGCCATAGCGCCATTGTATGGGCTGAGCATGCCCATCGCCCGCGCGGCGATCGACATCGCCGCGCATGACGCCTTGGCGCGAACACTGGGGTTGCCCATACGCGATCTGTTGGGCTACGCCAGGGCGGAGCAAGTTCAGTTGAGCTGGACCATCACCGGAACCGATCAGGCGGAAGTGGGCGCGAGCATCGAAGAAGCGAGATGCCGCGGATTTCGAAGCTGCAACATCAAATTGGGCGGCGCCCGCTGGTGGGACGTCGAGTTGTGCCGCACGATCAAAGCCAGCTTCCCCCAGGGCTATCTCTGGGGCGACGCCAACGGCGGCATGGCGCCCCACGAAGCGCCGGCACGCGCCGTGGAACTGGCAAGGGCAGGTCTGGACCTCCTTGAGCAACCTGTCCCTCCGGACCAGTCGGAAGCATCGGCGCAGGTTCTGGCGGCATCGCCGGTGCCAGTGGCGTTGGATGAGCCTATTACCGGGCCCGCGCCGATGATGGACAACATCCATCGACGTGCCCTGTCGGCATTAGCGATGAAAGTCACCCGTAATGGCGGTTTTCGGCCGTCGATTCAATGCGCCCAGATGGCCGAAGCGGCCGGCCTGCTGCTCGTCAGCAGCGGATTGACGGACGGCGGCGTTGCATTTGCTGCCAACGCGCACCTGGCTGCGGCGTTCGGGATAACCCATCCGTGCGCCTTGAACGGTCCACAGTTTCTATTGGATGACGTCCTGTGCGTATCGCTGCCGCGGGAAGCGGACATGGTTCATATTCCCGACAGCCCCGGTCTCGGGATCGTGGTGGATGAACAGAAAGTCATCCGGCTGGCGGCCGACCCGGGCGGACACCATGTCATGGTCCTTCGTTAGCCACGAATCGACATCATCTCGCAGGTGTGCATCCGGTTCATGAACAAGTCGCTCGCCCGAGCACCGTTCCCGGGCCTGAAGACGTGGCGGTTCTTCCGGAGCAGAATCGCCGTCTTCAACGCGATCGGACGGCTGGCGTCGTCCGACGCGGCCGGCCGGGCCTGCGCTCAAAGGCCTCTGGGGCATCCAAGAGTGGAGGTCGTCGCGCAAGACGCGTCCGCGTTGACACGATCTCGCGGGATGACGAACATGTCTGCCTGAACGATTGAATCGCAGAAAGGCCCGGTCATGACACAACACTTCCGCATCTTAAGTGCCAGCCTCCTGCTGATTTCCCTCGCGGGCTTCCGTGCAGCGGCCCAGTCGGAAAGACCCAACATCATCTTCATCTTCTCGGATGATCATGCGCAGCACGCCATATCGGCCTACGGCTCGAAGGTGAACCACACGCCGCACCTTGACCGACTGGCGGCCGGGGGAGCGCGCTTCACCAACTCCTTTGTCACCAACTCCATCTGCACCCCCAGCCGCGCCACCCTTCTCACCGGGCAATACTCGCACCTGAACGGCGTTCCGGTCTTCAACCGCCTCGACGGTTCGCGCGACAACGTGGCCAAGCGACTTCAGGCCGGCGGCTATCACACCGGCATGATCGGCAAGTGGCACCTGGGCTCCGACCCCACCGGCTTCGACCGGTGGATTGTACTTCCCGGTCAGGGTTCGTACTGGAATCCGGTTTTCCTTGTTCCCGGCCACCGCTTGACGATCACCGGCCACTGCACCGACATCACCGGCGACCTGGGGATCGAGTTCCTCGAAACCCGTCCGAAGGACAAGCCGTTCTTCCTCATGCTTCACCAGAAGGCCCCGCATCGTGCCTGGGAGCCCGACGAGCGTAACAAGGCCCTTTTCACGGACCGCGTCATTCCCGAGCCCGACACCCTCTGGGACAGTTATGGCACCCGGCCGGCCGCGCTGCCCGAGAACGAGCAGACCGTTGCCCGCGACCTCACACGCCGCGATCTCAAGCTTCAGCCGCCCGCCAACCTCAAAGGCCCCGAGCGGAACCAGTGGCTGAACGTCAAGCCGACCGAAGTCACCGTCGACGGCAAGACCCTCACCGGTAAGCAGCTCATCAAGTGGAAATACCAGCGCTACATGCAGGACTACCTCGCCTGCGTGCAGGGTGTGGATGACAACGTCGGCAAGGTCCTTGACTACCTCGACAAGACCGGCTTGGCAAAGAACACCATCGTCATCTACTCCGCCGACAACGGCTGGTATCTCGGCGACCTTGGCCTGTATGACAAGCGATTCATGTACGAGCCCGGCCTACGCGCTCCGCTTATCGCCCGCGGCCCCGGCATCAAGGCCGGCGCCACGCCGGACCAATTGGTTGCCAATATCGATCTCGCCCCCACCTTCCTCGACCTGGCCGGCCTGCCCGTTCCTGACTCCATGCAGGGACGCAGCCTTGCACCGCTGCTCCGCGGAGAGACGCCCGCTGACTGGCGAACCAGCATCTACTATCGCTATTACCACGACCCCGGCCACCACAACACCCGCGCCCACCTTGGCGTGCGTACGGGCACGCACAAGCTCATTTACTACTGGACGAAGAACGTCTACGAGCTTTATGACCTGGCGAAGGACCCGGCCGAACAGAACAATCTGCTCTACGCCGACGCCGACAAGCCCGAGGTGAAGAGGCTTTTTGTTGAGCTGAAGGCCGAAATCGAGCGACTGCAGAGGCAGTACAAGGACGAGAACCAGTACGCCAACCCTGTCAACTGGCCCAAGGGCAGCGCTGACGGCCCCTTCGATGGCAAGACACCCCTGGGCGCCAAGACCGTCAGCGAAGCCATCGGGGCATCCGGAATCAAGTAAATGGCGCTCAACAAGGTCACGTGAATTCGTGATTGCCGTCGCAACTGGATCCAAGGCGCGATGCCGGCCCCTCCGTAGCATCAGCCCTGGCGCTCACAAAAGCCACCGCGATTGATTCGAGGCTGTGTATTGCGGGCACGATGACTTCGTATGTAGCCTCTCGCCGTCATCACTCCGCATTCAGTCTCGTTTCCGGTTACACTGCGGGCTGTCTAGCGAAGGATAATCCATGGCAATGATCCGGATTGCGTTCTTGTGGGCATTGATGTTAGCGACCCATGGCAACGTGGCCGCCGCGCCCGTATCCGTGTATGTCTCCCCGAGAGGCAATGACCAATGGTCAGGCCGGCTGGCGCAGACTAACGCCGATGAAACTGATGGGCCGTTGTCGACGATTCAGGGCGCGCGGGACGCCATCCGCAAGCTCAAGTCGCCCGGCCCGCTGGATGGACCGGTGCGGGTCATCATCGCCGACGGGCAGTACACGCTTGCCTCGCCGCTCATCCTGGAACCCCAGGATTCAGGCCGATCGCAGTCGCCCATCTCGTACGAAGCCGCTGCCGGGGCCAAGCCGGTCTTCTCCGGCGGCCGGCGCATCACCGGTTTTGCTGTGAACTCCGACGGCACGTGGGTGGCCCAGTTGCCCGATGTGAAAGAGGGCAAATGGTGCTTCGAGCAGCTATGGGTCGATGGCCGCCGGGCCATCCGTGCCCGGTCCCCCAACAGCTTCTATTACCACATGTTGAAGAAGGCCGAGCCGACGATCGACCCCTCGACTGGCAAGGAAGTCGCGATGGCGAACCGCGCCTTCGTCGCGCGCAAGGCCGACATCCGTCCGCTGACGGGCCTGTCGAAGGAACAGCTGGCCGATGTTCACCTGATTGCCTACTTCTCCTGGGCAACCAGCCGCGTACCGCTGGCTGGCGTGGATGGCGAGACGGGCCTTGTGACCCTGGCCGGCAACACGGTCTGGCCGATCGGGCAATGGGACCCAGCGCAGCGATACCACCTGGAGAACCTCAAGGCAGCGCTTGATGCCCCTGGAGAGTGGTTTCTCGATCGCATTGAAGGTCGGCTGTTTTACAGACCCCTGCCGGGAGAAGATCCCGAGAAAGCGGTGGTGGTCGCCCCCATGATCGATCAGTTTGTCCACTTCAAGGGCGATGCAGCCCGCGGTCAGTTCGTCGAGCATGTCGCACTCAAAGGACTCTCGTTCCAGCACGGGCAGTATCTGACGCCGAAGACCGGCTTTCACGATCCCCAGGCCGCCAGCCACATCTCGGCCGCCCTCGTCGCCGACGGTGCACGTAACATCGCCATCGAGAACTGCGAGATCGCCCACATTGGCACCTATGCCGTCTGGTTCCGCAACGGCTGCCGCGACAGCAGGCTTATCCAGACGTACATGCACGATCTGGGCGCGGGCGGGGTGCGCATCGGCGAGACACACTGGAACGGCGCACCCGACGGCGCTGGCCTGACCAGCCATATCGCGGCCGACAACAACATCATCCGTTCAGCGGGGCATCTGTTCCCCGAGGCTGTTGGCGTGTACATCGGGCATTCGCCGGACAACATGGTGACGCACAACGAGATCGCGGACCTGCGCTACACGGGCGTTTCGGTCGGGTGGGTGTGGGGATACGGGCAAAGCCTGGCCGTGCGGAACAAGATCGAGTTCAACCACATCCACCACATCGGATGGGGCGTGCTGTCGGACATGGGCGGCGTCTACTCGCTGGGTATCTCGCCCGGCACCACCATCTCCAACAACGTCGTTCACGACATCTGGGCCTATTCCTACGGCGGGTGGGGCCTGTACACGGATGAAGGCTCAACCGGCATTGCGATGGAGAACAACCTGGTCTACAACACCAAGACCGGCTCGTTCCATCAGCACTACGGCAAAGAGAACACCATCCGCAACAACATCCTGGTCAACAGCCGCGAATGGCAGATCCAACGCAGCCGATCCGAGCCGCACCTGTCATTCACGTTCGAGAACAACATCGTCTACTGGACCACCGGCCCCCTGCTGGGCTCCACATGGGCCGACACCGAGCATTACAGGCTCGACAGGAACATCTACTGGAACGCCGCCGGCAAGCCGGTGACGTTCGCCAATGGCATGACGCTGGAGCAGTGGCGGGCCAAGGGCCAGGATGTCAACTCGATCATCGCCGATCCGATGTTCGTCGATCCGGCGAAGCACGATTACCGGCTGAAGGAAGGCTCGCCGGCAATGAAAGCCGGCTTCAAGCCATTCGACTACGGCAAGGCCGGCGTGTACGGCGACCAGGCCTGGATCAGGCTGGCCAACTCGGCGACGTTTCCCGAGCTGCAGATCGCTCCGCCCGCCCCGCCGCCCGAGCCCCTGACGTTCAAGGATGGCTTTGAGCAGACGGCTGTCGGCGCAGCACCACGGCAGGCGACGGTCTACGTGGAACGGCGCGGCGACGGAGTAGCGGTTGTCGAGGGCGATGCCGCTTCGGGCAAGCGCTGCCTGAAGATCACCGATGCGCCAACCCTTCAGGCGGTCTTCAACCCGCATTTCTATTTCGTGCCCGGCCACCGCGGCGGAACGAGCCGGTTCTCATTCGACATCAGGATCAGCCCCGAGACCAACATGTACGTTGAATGGCGCGATGACTCGCCCCGCTACAACGTCGGCCCGACCCTGTCGATTGGCGGTGGGAAGGTCCACACTCGCGGCAAGTACCTGATGGACATGCCCGTGAACCAGTGGGTGCATATCGACATGTCGGCAACGATCGGCTCAGCCACATGGGATTTGGCCATCACCCCCACCGGAATACCGACCGCGAGCTTCAAGGCGCTTCCCGGCTCGCCGGACTTCAAACGCCTGGAGTGGCTCGGGTTCAGCAGCATGAACAACGACAAGGCCGAGTTCTTCCTGGACAACCTCGAACTGGAGAACTCCTTGGCGGAAAGATAGGGCATCTACTGTGAATACTCGCACCAGGTCTTGGGCGTCTCCCACACCGTGACGCCCGCCAGCTCGACCTGGTGCTCGACAAAGCGAGGCTTGAGCAACCCATAGATCACGCGGGCGATGTTCTCGACGCTGGGGATCAAGGTCTTGAATTCCTCGATCTCAACGTTCAGGTTGCGGTGGTCGAAACGGTCGATGATCGTTTCCGCGACAATCCGCTCGAACCGGGGCACATCGATCAGCACGCCATCGGCCCGCGGTCGACCTCGCAGCGTCACCTGCAGCTCGTAGTTGTGGCCATGGCCGTAGGGATTGGAGCACTTGCCGAAGAGGCGGAGGTTCTCGCTTTCGCTGATTTTCGGATTGAACAGCCGATGCGAGGCGGAAAACTCGAACTTCTGGCTCAAGCGGACCATGGGCACCTCGTTGGCATGAACGGCAATGTGTAGAAAGGGGCTCATCAGCAAGCTCAGCGACCAGAGCGTCACCGGTCGCCAGGCATCGCAAAGCTCGTCATAGATCAGCCCGGCAACGCCGCACCCGCCGCCAAACGCCCCAGCCGCGATGGCCGCCTCGATGATCGGCACAGCGCAATCGCGCACCGCGCGGTCCACCTGCTTGATGTTCAGCAGGTAGTTGCTGGCCGAATCCAGCTCGCCGGCGGTCGTGATGCGCAGGCTAAAGAACTGCCCCGCGCCGGCCAGGGCGGGGATGCCGCCGTGGCCATTGCCGGATTGCCCGCTGGCGCTGGCCGCGTCGCTGTTGACGGCAAATCGAACCTCACGGGTCAGGCGGAACATGACCGATCATTATAGGTTCTTGACAAGGTGTCAGAATAGGCAGCGCGGAACCGGGCAAACACGTCGTCGAGGTGCTCACGCGATCTAGCACCTTCGACGGCGATGGCGAGCCCGGCCGGCTCGACGTATCGGCAAAGCTCCACGACCTCGTCGATAGGGCAGAAGATGTAAAGCGACCGGTTCTTCGACTGAATTCGGCGGAACATATCAACCCACGCCAACGTCGAAGGTGAGCCAGCGCCGGGGGTGAACTGAATGGCGTGGATATCAGGCACATCGAGCAACGCATCCACGTGGCGTGCAGCGCCAGCGCCATCCAGATGAAAGACTGCGCGGCCGACCGTCGCGGCCTGTCGGGCGATGTCGGGCAGGCAGGTCTTTTCGAATTCGGCCGGACCGATCATGAAGTTGAAGTCGCACGAGGGAATCACGTAGGGCCGGTTCGACCAGATGCCCAGCCAGTGAATAAGCCCAGCGCCGTGCGCCAAGACAATTTCGTATAGGCGGGCAAACGCCTGCCGCCAGGCATAGTAGATCGATTCCTGGGCATGAATGAGCCGATCCGGCTGCTCGACGGCATCCATGCAAAGTTGAGACGACCCGCGCAGGTTGAGCAGCACGTCGGCCGATCCGCCGAGGTCGGGCGTGCGAAGCAAATACCGGCCGGCGGCGTCGCGGGCCACGGCGTCGGCAAGCTGCTGGAGCAGAATCCACCAGGGATGGTCGGCCGGGATGTTCCAGTCGGGCGCGTTCGTCCAATCATCGTTGATGAAGGCATCGGTCCACGTCGTGTCGGAGGAGAAGCGGGTCTGCCCGCCGAACAGCGCCCCCAGCAGGACAGCGCCGAAATCGACGCGGATTGACGGCAGCGCATCGCCGACGCGGTGCGTTTGGCGCAGGTCAGTCACCTTGGCCTCGAACCACTTTGGCGGGTCGCCAAGAAGCTCAAGCCGCCGGGTGATCGGCCGGGAGGGGTCGGCGTTTGTTTCGCCGATGAAGATGGGGCGGTCAATCAGCTCGTGCCGCCACCAGGCTTCGAACCGGCGGGCGATCGCGGGGAAATCGGGGGCGCATTCCAGCGGCTCGTGGGCAACCTGGCGAAGCGACTGCGACCAATCCTCAAGCTGCGGAATGGTAGTTATGGGGGCGTGATTCATGGTTTTCCCGGCAGCGGATGTCTTTTCATGCGGTCTATTCGCGGACGAGCTCGTATGCGAGGCTGGGGCCGGATTCGCTCGCTGTGTCCACGGTGAGCGACGTGCCGTTGCGCAAGGCGACTTGCCCCTTGCGCCGGCCGGCGGTATCCAGCGCATAGGCCTTCATGGGACTGCCGTTCGCGACCTTCAGATCCACCTGGGCCTTGCCCGCGCGAACCAGATGCGGAAGCTGGCCCCAAGCCTCCAAGACCTGCATGCGCGGGTTGCGATAGCGAATGTTCGTGTTCTGAAGGTCCGTCAGGTGAATCAGGAGAATCCGGCCGCTGGACAACAGGGGCTTTCCATCCATCGCGGCCAGAGCCACCACTTGGAAGGAACCCTCGCTTCTGACCGTTGCGCATTCGCCTTGAAGCGTGCTCGGGCCCGAGAGAATGAAGCACTCGCTGCGCTCCGTGACGACCTTGAACGTGCCCTGGGCGCCGTCGACGACAATCTGGCCGGTGTCGCTCGTGATGCGTTTGGCGGCCAGGTCAATTGCGCCCGCAGGAATGGCTTTGTTGGCAACCAGACCGTCGATCAGGCGGTCATCGGCGGGAACGAACGGAAGCTGATTCTGCGCCCGGCTGGCAAGACGCGGCGCACCCGAGATCACGGTGAAGAGGTTGAGGTTCGGCCCGAGCTGACCCAAGTACACGCTGCCGATGCGCGTATGCAGGCCCAGGTGCTGAAACTCGGATGGGAAACCGCCCTGACCCCAATTGGCCGGGGCAGTGTGGGCGGTGTCGTCGGAGACCAGGTAAGGAATCACGTTTCGTGCTGGCGCCACATCGCCACGCAGGAACATCAGCATGCCGATGCGTTCGGACATCACGCTCAGGGGGTCCGTCGCCAGGTCAAACCCGGACATCGCAGCCTGGGCAAACAGGTTGCGGCTGCTGTGCGAGTAACTGAAGCGCCATATGCCATCCCAGTCCTGAAGCGCTGCATAAGCGCCCAGCAGAGGGCCGCCTTCGGCTCGAAACCGATTCGGCGGGCAGTAGTTGATCTCGGTGCAGATGAACGGCTTTCCGATGATGCGGGTGGCCAGCATCGTGCGCGGCACGCGAACGCCGTCGGAAAGAGCCGAGCGGTTGCCGTAACGATGCGGCAGGGACCACTGCCGCTCGGGGAAGCTGGGGTGATCCCAGTAGGCGTGGTTATCGACGTATTCCAGGCCGTCGCGCACGGGCGTCAGCGCCATGGCATCGAGACAGTTCTGGCCGGTCAATGGGGCCTTGACGCCCAGTTCCTTCAGGAACGCGAACATGCGGTCGTTCGCATCCATCTGCACTTCGACCAGGAACCGGCTCAACAGCCGCCTGCGATCGGTGTCGTTGGCGGGGATCGTCTCTTTCGCGGATAACCATTTTTCGAATCGTTCCTCGTAGAGTTTCTGCACCTCGGGCAGGTCGTTGTAGCAGATCGACAGCGGGTCCTCGTTCAACGGGCAGATGCCGACAAGAACAGGGTCTTCGGCCAGCGTCATGCCGGTGTAGGGGTTCTTATGGGTCAGGAAGTTGCGTGAGAACGCCTGCCAGTTGGCCATGGCCGAGTCCAGCAGCGGCACCAGGGCCTTGTAGCCATTGCGCACCGGCTGATTGATTTCCGGGATATCGTGGGCTTTGGTCTGGCGGTAGGTGTACAGATCGATGTTGATGTAGATGCCCTGCTTCTTGCAGCAGGCGATGAAGTACTCGAGCTTGTCGAGCTGGCTCGGATCGAGCGTGGTCGAATTGTTGGCGGTCTTCGTGGTCAGGTCCCAGTCATAATGGTGGATGCGGACCGAATTGTAGCCCAGGCGAGCCAGGCGCTGGGCGAGTTTCTCGGCCTCGGGCTTGTCAAGGAAGTTGGCACTGAAGCAGAGATTCGTGCCATAGAACCGCACGCGCTGGCCGGGCCTGTTGGCGAACTCAAAATGCGGCCCGCGCACGACGACATGGCCATGCTTGCCGGCCGGCGCATCCATCAGGCCGGAGAAGTCGAGAATGCCGCCGGGCTGCGGATCCAGAAAGCTTTCGATGGGCCTCCAGTCGGCCCCGGCTGCGATCAGGCCAGCGCCTCCTTCGCCCCGCTGAAAACCAAAGGCGAGTCCAACTTGCGCTTCCTTGACCTCCCCGCGGTCTGGATTGAGCGAGAGCCGCAGGGAGTATCTCTGGCCCTTGAAAGCGCGGTCGTCCTGGATATAGACCGTCAGCCGCCCTTCCACCGTCAGTTTGCCGCTTTCGGTAGGGATCGCCAACCTGCCGATGTTCTCGGCGGAGAAGATGAGCTGCTCGCCGAATTGCCTGGGCAACGTGATCGGCTTGCCATCGATCTCGACCGCCTTGCCGGCATAGCTCTCGATGGGCAAGGACGTCATCAGGGCCACCGCGTTCGTGGGGACGCCCTTTTCGTGCGTGAGTCGGGCGCTGTAGGCGATGCGACCGCCATCCCTTCGAACCGTCTGCGCCAGCTTGAAGCTTGCGCCGGCCCTCGTGGCGAAGTCGGCTGCGATGTGCGTTCCCT
>CAZMXI010000133.1:0-13994 GCA_964570205.1 uncultured Tepidisphaeraceae bacterium | reverse complement strand
GATCCGCTCCGGCCTCCTGGATCAACTGGTTTCAGCGAACCTGTATCTCGGTCGGATGCTCAACTACTTTCCCGACATCTATGGCCGCGACCCCGTTGTCCGGGATGAGTGCGCACCGCATCCTGTCAAGGCGGCTCGGTCCGCCAGTCGCTTTCTGTTGGATTCCGATCGCTTGATCCGCCGGATGGAACAGGCGACCTCGCTGCTCAACGGTTCGCTGTCTGCCGCCACGGCCGACCAGATCGTCGCAGCGGCTGATTCCTCGGTTGGGATGGATGCGTTTCCCCGGGAAGTCGTCCTGGAGCTCAACACGAGACGAGGTACGACCCCGGTCTTCTCCCCAGTCAGCCATCTCTCCATCCATCGCGCTGACCTCTCCTTCGATACCGCCCGGGCGATCTTTGCGGAAACAGGCCAGGTCGACGACCTGCGACTCACGCTTGCTGGCGCTGGCGATCCGCTGCTGGCCGACGCTTTCTTCCCGATTCTGGCGGCGGCTCGTGAGGCCGGAATCCGTGCTATATGCCTCGAAACGGACCTGCTGGATGTGGATGAGCATCTGATCCGTTCCATCGTGGAATCGCCGCTGGATGTTGTTTCGGTGCACCTGCCCGCCACCTCGCCCGCCACATACCGGGCCATCATGGGTCGTGATGCCCTGGCCGCCGTTCTGGACAACATCCGGCGTTTTCTCGTGATTCGCCAGTCCCTTGGCCGCGCCACGCCCATCCTGGCGCCGACCTTCGTCAAGTGCGCGGCCAATGTGCACGAAATGGAAGCCTGGTACGACCAATGGCTGCGCGCCGTCGGCACGGCCGTCATCGCGGCGCCCTCGGGCTACGCCGGCCAGATTGCCGATCCTGCCGCCGGCGACATGTGCCCGCAGGTTCGAATTCCGTGCCGCCGGCTCGGCAGTCGTCTGGCGATTCACAGCGATGGCGTCGTGGTGGCGTGCGAACAGGATGTGAAGGGGCTTTGTCCCCTCGGACACGTGGGCCGGACCCCGATTTCCGCGGTCTGGCAGGGTGCGGATCGCCTTGTCCCGGGGGCCCTCTGTGGCGCCTGCCGCGACTGGCACCGTCCATGATCATGGAATCTAACGTTCCCCCCCGGCTTCGCCCGATAAAACCCGTAGCCGAACCTCATAGGAGATTCCATGAACGTACTTGGCGTCGTTCTCGCCCGCGCTGGCAGCATCGGACTGCAAAACAAGCATATGATGAGCCTCCTGGGCCGGCCGGTCATCACCTACACGTTCGATCACGTTCGCAGCGCGCGACTTCTGACTCGCACCGTCGTCTCTTCCGACTCCGTCGAGGTCCTGCGCCTCGCGGCCGCCGCCGGCTTCGAGGCCATCGATCGCCCGGCCGAACTGGCCACCGACGACGCTTCCGTCCAGTCGGTGCTGCTTCACGCGATGCAGACGGTTGAATCCCGCTCCGCGTTCCGCGCTGACGTCATTGTCACCCTGTACGGCAATGTTCCCGTTCGTGGCGAAGGCGTGATCGACCGGGCCGTCGCCTGCCTGCAGTCCACCGGCTGCGACTCCGTCCGGAGCTTCTGCCGCGTGGGCAAGTGGCATCCTGCCTGGATGGCTCGTCTTGACGACGAATCCCGTGTCCAGTCTCTTCATCCCAACAGCATCCACCGCCGCCAGGATCTTGAGCCCCTTTACCTTCACGATGGTGCGGTCGTTGCCGTCTCCCGCCAGTCGCTGTTGCGCGCCGCCGAGCATCCCGAAGACCCCCATGCCTTCTTTGGTGTGGATCGTCGCGCCATCAAGACCGCTCCCGGCGAAACGGTCGAGATTGACCAGCTTCTCGACTTCCTCCTGACCGAGACCATCCTCAAGCACGAGCAGCAGTTCAGGAAAAGCGCATGAGCCTCACGATCGAAGGCCGCCGGATCGGCCGCGACAATCCCACGTTCGTCATCGCCGAGATCGGCGTCAATCACGATGGCTCGCTTGCCCGCGCACTTCAGCTCGTCGATCATGCCGCCGAAGCCGGCGCTGACGCGATCAAGCTCCAGATATTCCGGGCCAGCACCCTCATGCACGCCTCGGCCGACTTTGCCGGCTATCAGAAGGAACACTGCACGGACTCTGATCCCGCTGCGATGCTTCGCCGCTATGAGTTGACTCCCCTTGACATCGTCCGCATCGTCGAGCACATCCGGCATCGCTGCCTGGTTCCCCTCGCGACCCCCTTTTCTCCGTCCGATGTCGACCTGATCGAGCTGCTGGATCTCCCGGCCGTCAAGATCGCCTCGCCGGATCTCGTCAATCTGCCCCTTCTGCAACGATGCGCCGAGGTCCGCAAGCCCCTGGTTCTGTCCACCGGTGCGGCCAGCCTCGACGAAATCGATGCCACCGTGTCCTGGTTGCGCTCCTGGGACATGCCCTTTGCGCTGCTCCAATGCGTCAGCAGCTACCCCACGCCGCCGGAACACGCCCACATCAGGTGGGTCGCCGAACTGGCCGCGCGTTACGATGTTCCGGTGGGCTTCTCGGACCATACCCAGGACGGCCTGTCGGGCGCCCTGGCTGTCGCCGCGGGCGCTTGCATCATCGAAAAGCACATTACTCATGATTGCGATGCCCCGGGGCCCGATCACGCCCTGAGCGCCAGCCCGGCCCAGTTTGCCCGGTACATCGCAACCATCCGCCTTGCCGAGCGCCTTTGTGGCCGACCCGGCAAGCGTGTCCTCGATATCGAGCAGGACGTGCGCCGCATCAGCCGTCAAAGCCTCGTGCTGGCGCGCGACCTGCCGGCCGGGCACATCCTCACCGGGGAGGATCTGACCGTGAAGCGTCCCGGCACCGGCATTCCGGCGGCGTCTCTGCCCCGGGTCATCGGCCGTCGCCTCGCCCGTGACCTGCACGCCGGCGCAATGCTCACATGGAACAGGCTGGTCATGACCTCGGCCGCCTGAACGATGCGCGAAGACAAACCGATGGGCTCTGATGACGCAGAGACAAGGTTGGCGAGCCCCAGAAAGAAACGGCCCCGGAGTTATGCACTTTCCGGGGCCGCCTGCGTTTCAATGAATGCTCTGATCAGCCGTTCTTGATCAGCTCCGCCGCCAGCCGGCGCCAGCGGGTCGGGGTCAGGCCCGTGGCCTGCGTGAACCGGCTGGTGAAATGGCTCTGGTGGGCGAAGCCGCAGTCCGTCGCGATTTCCGCCAGCTCGCGCCGGCGCGAAGCAAGCAGCCGCTTGGCCTCATGAATCTGGCAGCTCAGCAGGAAATGCTTGGGGGTCTGCCCGATCAGGTCGGTGAATCTGCGGTGGAAGTGGAACGGACTCAGATGCGCCTTGCGGGCGATCTCGTCAAGCGTCGGGTTGCGATGGAATTCCTGCTGCATGAACTTGAGCGTCGGCAGCAGGCGGACCAACTCCACATCGGCCACAACGTCGGTCGGACGGACGGAAACCCACTCGAACGCCTCGGGCTGGAGCGTGAAGAACACGACGGGGCCCTGGCCCAACGCCGTGAATTCCTTGAACACGGCGGCATGGAATACCCAAAGCTCATCGTTGGCGTCGGGCAGGAGCAGGCGGTCGGCGTAGGCCTGACCGCGGCGCTGGTGCTCCAGAGCTTCCTTGGCATGCTGGTAGAGCTGCTGCACAACCCGAGCGTCCAGGCCGAGATCTTTTCTGGGGAAGATCGGCTTGGCGTCCTTGTTGAAGATGTGAATCCGCTGGGCCGCGGTATGCGTCCAGGGATCGGTGTTCATCGCCACTTCGGTGTTGCGGGCGGCGCGGCTCTTGATGACCACCTCATCCAGTTCCTTCATGAGGTTCTTGACCTTGGTCACCTCGGCATCGCTGAACTCGCCTTCATCCGTGGCGCGATAAAGCAGAACCGCGCCGGGGTAGCCATGATGCAGGGGTGCGGCGATGGGAGCGGCCATGGAATAGCGAAGGCCGTTGGGATGCAGAAGGCCGTGGAGATACGGACTGTTGTCGAAGTCCGAAGCGCTCCAGCAGTCGACCGCTCGGACAGGCGTGCCCTTCAGCAGCGCCTGCCATACCACGCGGTCTTCCTTGTGATACTCGCGGGCATAGCCTTTGAACAAGCCCTCCGGGCATTTGCCCGGTTGGAGGATGTGCACGCTGCCCCGGGGCATGGTCGATGCGACGACCCCTTGGGAAAACGGCACTGCCTGAGCGATGAGATCGAGTACTTGCCTGCCTGCCATGGTATCCTTTGAGCCCTTTCCAGTTGTGTCCAAGAATGCCTCGCCACTGCCAGTGGTTCGTTGAATCATATAAAGCTTTACGAACCGTTACCACGGAAGTTTGCTTCAACGCCCAAGATTCTTTTCGGAATCCTACGGCAAGCCGATGAGCAATTTCCAGAAATCGAGGCATGCCAGACAGTTAGGTTCTGTAGCGGCCGGTGCGCCTGATCACGGTTGCCGGCAAAAAAAACGGCTACGCTCGCACATCCTATCGAACACGGAGAATACATGCAGTTCTTCAATTTACGGTATAAGCCCCAAAAAATAAAGAAGTTGAGGCGATGTTGACAGGTCGCCACATCAGAAAGACGCTTGGCGGCTCGTTTCGTTGCCAAGAATCAACATCCGGCATATTCGTTAGCTGGACGAATTCCCTGCAGGGGCATCAGGTTGAACAGCCAAACGCCGGAAACAGTCCATTATGTGGCCATGCCTACCGGTTTTGGGTAGATGGCCTCGCCGGGCTGGCATCGTTCTTGTTATGGGGTGCTGGCGAGGTGTCACTGATGACGGTTTTCAACCATCCATTGTTCTGGCGGATGAAGTTCAAAATTGGCGTTCTCACGCTCGCCACATTTGCCGCGCTGTGCTAAGTCGGGGCAAGGTCTGGGAGAGGGCCCAAGCGGGCCAGGCGAGCGGTTAGGGCATGGCCGGCATATCGTCGCCGGCCTTTTTAGCATCAGGACTTAGGCCGAATATCTGGAACCGGTGTGACAGGGGCGCGAAGCCGTGTTCGCGACAGATCTCGTCCCGCAGAATCCGCAGTTTCTCACTGCTGAATTCGATGACCTTTCCCGTAACGACACAAATCAGGTAGTCGTGGCCTTGTCGCCCGGCGATAACCTCGTAATAGGACTGCTTGTTGTCGAAAAACACCTGCTTGAGGATTCCGGCATCCTGCAGATGCCCCAGCGTCCGGTAAACGGTTGCCCGACTGACGCGCTGTTCGAGCGACTTGATGCCGGCCACGAGTTGTTCCGGCTCGAACAGACCATCCCTTCGCAGCGCCACATCGAGGATTAACGCCCGTTCTGGTGTGAACTTAAGCTTCCGCCGGTGCAGGTAGCGCCGAAAGATCGCGCACACAGGCTCATAGGGCGTGGACGGCTGCTGCGCTTCGGCTGTGTGCTTCTGAAGGCTTGGAATCCATTGTGGGCGCTCGGCCATGTGTTCCGAGTCTAGCCCGCGGCGCCCGGCCGGGCAAGGACCGCACCGCCGTACCGCGTACCGGATTGCATTTGGGCGATTGCCAAGCCAGAATGCCACGCAAGGAGCGTATGTCCTTCCACCTCGGCAAGCCCATCCTCGCGATGATCGGCATTGCGGTCGTCAGCGCTGGGATCATCTTCAATTACCCGAGACCGCAGCGATCTGATCTGGTTGTCTGGGTCTTCAGCGACCTGCACGCCCGCAGTTACCGGGATGCCGTGGAGACACAACTTGCAGTGGATGCCCCGGCCGGAGCCGCCTCGCTTATGTTGAGCGATGCCAGCCTGTTACGATCGGGCGACGATCTGGAATTGCCGGGCGAGACCGTTTGCGTGCGCGCAACTCAAGCTGAGGGAAGGAGTTGGTTGGTCACACTGGATCAGCCGCTTGCCCGCACACATCCGGCCGGCACCGCTGCGCGGGTACCGAGTTTGGTCGAACTTCACTGCCGGCGCGCAGGGTTGGAGACCTCGGTCAAGTTGATTTCCACCCGGGCGTTGGATGTGCGGCTGATGTCGCTGTTCAACAGCCTGAGTCTGGATGTTCCTGACCTGGCGGAAGTGGAAATCGGATCGGCCGGGATGTATTTCCGCCCGCCGGTGGAGGAAGTGGGTTTCCTGCCGCTCAATCGTTACCTGTGGCGGGATGGCATCCTGGACCTTGACAACGATGGACCGATCAACCTGATGGCCGACAGTCCGGATGACCGGATCGTTCGGTCCCGTTTCGCCGGGTGGAGCAAGGAGGGGATCGTCTTCGGAATTCCGCACGACCTTCATCCGGTATCAATATCGTACCGAAAGGATCTGTTTGATGAAGCGGGTGTCGATCTGGCCTCGGCACGGACGTGGGACGAGTTTCACCGTAAGTGTCTTGCATTCCAGGCGCACTGGGCGTCGATCGACCGGGCGGCGGGAAAGGGTGTGCGTTACGCCATCGAGCTACCGGGCACGGCTAGCGCCTATCTGTCGATCATGCTGCTACAGCGTGGGATCAACCTCATTGATTACGATGGGACGGTTCGGCTGAACGACCCGAAGGTGGCCGATACGGTCGTCCGGTATACGCAGATGGCGGCCGGGCCGCGACGGATCGGCGGCGCGGCGACACCGGGCGGCGAACTGTGGGCGCGGGATTTCGCGGATGGGGCGTTGTGCGCGCTGATCACAGCGGATTGGAGGGCGGGATTGCTTCCGGTTCGCGCGCCGGAACTGGCCGGCCGGGTGGGCATGATGCCGCTGCCGCGGTTTGATCCGAGTGACGCGCCGACCGCGACATGGGGGGGGACGATGATCGGCATACCCCGGGCCAGTCGGCAGCCGGATCGTGCCTGGGAACTGCTCAAGTCGCTGTATTTGACACCCGCGGCGGCGAGGGCCCGCCAACGGCACACCCGAATCCTGCCGGCAACGAGGGATCAGTGGGACGCCCCGCTGCATCATGCGGCCGACCCCTATTTCGGCGGCCAGAATACGGGTGAGTTATACATCGAACTCGCCGGACAGATTCCGCGGCGCTATGTAAGCCCGTACGGGAAGGTGGCTTCGGCGTACCTGGCGATGGTGCAGGCGAACGCAGTGCAATACGTGCAACGGCATGCCGACATGCCGGAAGAGGAGGTCTCAGGGAGGCTGCGGACCGAATGCCTGAGGTGGCTGGATACGGCGGCGAAGGACCTTCAGAGGCGCATAGACCACGGGAAGTTCTAATGAAGCGCGATCGACTCTGGACTTTGCAGTCGAGGGCGGCACCGTACCTGTTCGTGCTGCCGTTCGTGGTGCTGTTCGGCGTTTTCCTGGTTTATCCGATCTGCCGCAGCATCGCGATGAGTTTCTACAGGTCGGCCGGCCCGCGACGCGACATCTTCGTCGGCTTGTCAAACTACCGATTCCTCCTGACGGACATGTGGTTCTGGGGCGCAGCGCTAAACACTCTGGCGTATACGGTTCTGTCGTTGCTGATTCAGATACCGGCCTCTCTCGGGTTGGCATTGCTGATGAACCGAAGGGATGTGAAACTCCGCGGCATATTCCGTTTCGCGTTCTTCTCGACGCACATGGTCGGCAGCGTCTTCCTTGCGGTGATCTTCGCACTGGTGCTCAGCCCCCGCTCCGGGTTGTTGAATCGCGCACTCGGCTTCCTGCTGGGCCGTCCCGTCGAGATTGACTGGCTGGGCGAGCCGAACCTGGTGATGCCGGCGATGCTCCTGGCAGCGCTTTGGGTATCGGTCGGTTGGGGCATGGTCTATTTCCTGGCGGCGCTTCAGGCGGTGGATAGCGAATTGTACGAGGCGGCCGACGTGGACGGCGCGGGCAGATGGGCGAGGTTCTGGCATGTGACGCTTCCAGGCATCAAGCCGGTGGTGATCTTCATGGTGCTGGCGGGCACGATCTCGGGCTTTCAACTTTTTGAACTGCCGTATGTGCTTTTCCAAGGCAGCGCGGGGCCGGGAAGCCGCGGAATCACCATTGTGATGTACCTTTATCTCAATGGCTTCGAGGCCGGGAACCTGGGGTACGCCGCAGCCGTCGGCTGGGTGCTGGTGGCACTTGTTCTGGCGGTCTCGCTGGTGCAGATCAGGATGATGCGGGCGACCAAGGAGACTTAACCGATGCGGCGTGACGGTGGACTGCCTGCCCATGCACAGGGGACGCCGGGAATCTCCCGGAGGGATCGGTCCGTCGGCGCTGGCGGGGTTGTGTGCAGCATCCTCGTGCATGCCGCGCTCATTGCTTTGGCGCTGGTTGTCCTCTCGCCCTTCATCTGGCTGGTGTGCGCTGCGCTGAAGAACGGGCAGGATCTGTTTCGATACACGTTCCTTCCGTGGGACGGACTGGATCGGCTGACGCTGGGGAATTTCAGGATGCTTCTCGCCCGGCAGCCCTTTGCGGTCTGGATGCTCAATGCCCTGTTCATGGCGTCGTTGCAGACGGTGCTCGTGGTGACTCTCAGCAGTCTGGGGGGGTTCGCATTGGCCAAGTACCGGTTCCGCGGCAGGGGGGCGCTCATGCTGCTGATGCTGGGCACCCTATTGCTGCCAGCGCCGGCGCTGCTGCCCGCCGGATACGAGTTGATGTACCGGTTCGGCTGGATCGACACGTATCGAGCGATCGTTGTTCCGGGGGCGGTCAGCGTTTTCGGGATGTTCCTGTTCCGCCAGGCGATGCTGGGCGTGCCGGATGAACTGATTCAGGCGGGTCGGGTAGACGGGTGCAGCGAACTCCGGCTCTGGTGGGAGGTGGCATTGCCCATCGTCCGGCCGATGACAGGGGCATTTACGCTCATGGCGTTTCTGGGGACTTGGAACAGCTTTCTATGGCCTCAGATCATCCTTCAGGATGAGATGCGGTACACCCTGCCGATGGGCATGGCCAACATGATGCAGCTTGCGGAATACCGGCAAGAATACGGCGTGCTCATGGCGGGCACCCTTCTGAGCCTGGCGCCGGTCATTGCGCTGTTCTTCGCGTTGCAGAGGGATTTCGTCGCCGGACTTACCAGCGGCGCGGTGAAGGGGTGATCACCACCAAACGCGCGATCGCAGCTCGGCAATGCGGTGCTGAATGGACCGTCTGGCCTCAAGCAGATCAGGCATGAGGGATTCGAGCAGGGCCTTGGCGATGATCCCCTTGTCAACCAGCGCCTGCAGAGCTTCCTGGCAGCGTTCATTGGCGTTCAGCGCGAGGCGATTGTAGACGATATTCCCGCAGATGGCCCGATCGTCGTAGCCTATGCCGTGCCCACCGGCGATCTTGGCACAGGCAATGTGCCCCTGCACGAAGGCCTCCTGGATTTCCTCCTCCGCATCTTCGGCATCGCCGCCCAGCAGCGGGCGAAGCGCCTGGTGGATCTTCTCGGCCGCATGCATCGAGAGGGCGTACGCCTCGATGGAGCCGACCGGTTCATCGTCGAGATCATCATCGGAGACATCTTCCTCGTCGGCGCGCCAATGCGTTCCATGGTCGGCTTCGTTGGCGGCGAGGTCGTCGGCGGGCTGTGTGGCGGCCCTGTCGGGTTCGTCATGGTCCCAGCCCATTTCCCGCGAGATGTTCAGATCGGAATCGGGGTTTGCGAACTTGGTTTCCAGCAGCTCATGGAACCGGGCGGCTCGGCTGTCCGCCCGCTTAATGAACGCTTCCCACTGCGCCTCGCTCCACGGCTTCTCGTCAGCGCCCATGCTTGCCCTCGCTCGCTTCAGAGACCCACCACTCTCCCGAACAAGGTCATATTGTGTGCATCGATGATCTCCACGTCCACTATCCGGCCCCGCAAAGTTGCGTCGCCGTCGAAACAGACGATCTGGTCGCCTCGCGTGCGTCCGACAAGCTGCACTGCGTGCGTCGGGGCCGGCGCCGCGGTCACGCGGCCTTCAAGCGTAACCTGGACCACATCCCTGACGGCGCGGGCCCGGCGGCTCGCCAGCTTGGTCTGGCCCTCGACGATGACCTGCACCTGCTGCCCGATCATCCGCCGGTTGTTGTCGGCCATGATCTGCTGCTGAATCGCAAGCATCTCGTTGTTGCGCCGGCGTTTCACCTCGTCGGGAATGTCATCGGCGAAGCGGTCGTTGGCGATGGTGCCCGGCCGAGGCGAGTACTTGAAGACAAAGCAGCCCTTGAAGCGGCAGTGCCGCAGCAGATCAACGGATTGCTGGTGTTCCTGCTCGTTCTCGGTGGGGAACCCGACAATGAAGTCGCTGGCCAGGGAGATGTCCGGCATCATGTCCCGCGCCCGGTCGACCAAGTCAAGGTATTGCCTTGACGTGTAGCCGCGGTTCATCATCTTGAGGAGGCGGTCGGCCCCGTGCTGCGCGGGCACGTGAAGATAGCGGCAGATTCGCGGGCAATCACGCATCGCCTCGAGGGCGTCATCCGTGAAGTCGCGGGGGAAGCTCGTCACGAATCTGAGCCTCGGGAGGCCCGGTGTCGCTTCGTGGATCTGATAGAGCAGATCCGCGAAAGTCGTCACCCGGCCATCACCGTGCCTGTAAGCGTAATGGTTGACGGTCTGGCCCAGCAGCGTCACCTCCAGGGCCCCACCGTCCACGAGCTTGATCACCTCGTCGATGATGTTGGCTGGCGGCCGATGAACCTCAGGCCCGCGCGTATAGGGCACCACGCAATACGAGCAGAACTTGTTGCAGCCCCGCGTGATACGGACGTAGGCCTGCGATGCCGGGTCGCCCGGCGACGCGCTGCGCGACAGGTCGAGCAGTTCCAGCGTATCTTCGGCCGCCGCGAGGGTGCTGGAACGCCGGACATTCGACCCCATGAGGGCCACCTGGTGCCTGTTCCCGTGGCCATCGGTGAAGTCGTAGCCGTTACCGCGAGGCGGCAGGGGGGCGCTCTCCAATCCTCGCCGGGTGACGACGGCGTTGTGGACCATGGCGGGCAGTTTGTCCAGCTCGGCCGGTCCGCAGAGAATGTCCACGTGGGGGTATTTGCGAAACATCGCCGTTCCCTCTCGCTCCGCCATGCATCCGATGACGCCAATGACGAGCTCCGGGCGACGTTTCTTCACCGGTCGAAGCTCCCCAAGGCGCGACCAGACCTTCTGCTCGGCGTGTTCGCGCACCGAGCAGGTGTTGTAGAGCACCACATCGGCGTCGCCGGGTTCATTCGCCCGTTCGTAGCCTCGCGCGCGAAGCTGGCTGAGGACCAATTCGCTGTCGAGCACGTTCATCTGGCAGCCAAACGTTTCCAGGTACACCTTGGGACGCATAGGTGGCTTATTGTATCCAACCGGGGCGACGGGTGTTCGTGGCGCGGCACAATCCTGCGGAAGAGACATGACGAGCGGGGGCCACGAGGGTAAACTGTCGCAGGACGGCAGAGGCAGGTTGCCATGCCACCCGTAGGAACCGACTGAGCCGCGCCCGGCGCGGCGAGCACCATGACTCAGAACATCGATCCGGAACTGCTTGCGATGCTTCGCTGTCCTGTGACCCGCAGCCCCCTGCACGTTGAAGGGGATTTCCTGGTGGCGGAACTTGGAGGGCTGCGATATCCCGTGCGAGACGGCATTCCCGTGCTGCTGGCCGAAGAAGCCCAGCTTCCACCGCCTTTCAAGACGCTGGAGGATTTCAAGTTGCGATATCCAACGCCGTCGTCCCGATGACCATGCCGAAGCTCCTCCTGCAATGTCTGGTCGTCGGCGCGGCGGGTTTCCTGGGCGCTACGTGCCGGTTCCTGGTCGGCATGGGGTGCCAGCGCGCATTTGGGACAGCGTTTCCCTCCGGGACTCTGGTGGTCAATATCACCGGCAGCCTGTTTCTGGGGTGGTTTGTGACGGTGGTGGGCGATCGCGCCATCTCCGACAGCGTCCGTCTGGCGGTGGCTGTAGGGTTTGTGGGCGCGTACACCACGTTCTCGTCGCTGATGTACGAATCGGCGGCTCTTTATGAAGAGGGTTCGCAGATCAAAGCCCTGTTGAATCTCTTCGGCAGCCTTGCCCTGGGGATGCTGGCGGTGTACGTGGGCATCGTGTTTGCTCGACGGTTCTGATGCTTCGGTGGCAACGGGATGAGCATGGTTGGCGAACAGGTCCTGCTCCGCATCCATCTTGACGCCGGAGACCGGTCTCCGCATACGCCCGCCCCGGACCGCCTGGTGCGTCGCGCGCTCCAGGAGCGGATGGCGGGCGCTACGGTGATTCGGGGCATTGCCGGGTTTTCGCCAGGACATGATCTTCGGCCTCGGCCATGGGCGATGGTGACCCATCTGCCTCTGGTGGTCGAGATCGTGGACAGTCCCGAGCGCATCGCCCACTTTGTTGACGGGCCGTTGAGTGAATTGATTCTCGATGGCATTGTCACTCTTGAGCGGGCTGCTGTTGTGCGGCAGGGGGGAGTTGCGACGGGGGCCGAAGGTACCGTGATCAAGGCGTTTTCCACCCTTCCCGCCGTTCAATCGAGGCCGAACATGACCACCCATGATGATGGTGTACTGGTTCGCATGTTCATCAGTGAGTCGGACCGATTCGAGCGCCGGCCACTGTATGAGGCGGTACTGGGCATCGCGCGGGATCACGGGCTGGCGGGCGCCACCGTCTTCCGAGGCCAGGCGGGTTTCGGCCGGCGCGGGACGATTCACACCGCCCAACTGCTGGACATCTCGACGGACCTGCCGCTGGTCATCGAGATCATTGATACGGCCGAGAAGGTCGCATCGGCCCTGGTTGACCTTCAGACGTGCGCTCCGCAGGCCCTGATCACCACGGAGCAGGTGCGGGTATTGTCATATGCTCAAGCCAAATAGTCCCCATCAGGCTTCCCGCAGATGATAGCTCTTGATCGTGTTCTGCTGGAAGTCGGGGTAGGCGCCGACGTCATGCTCGGCCAGGTCCAGCCCGTCGTACTCATCCGCTTCCTTCACGCGCAGCGGCCGCATGGCCCTTAATGTGGCAAAGAGAGTGGCCGATCCGATTGCGGCGATTGCGGCGATCAGCGCCAAACCGGCCAGTTGCATGGCGATAGCCTTCCAGGCGATGTCACCGCCGCTGCCTGTGGCCGTGAAGATCGGGATGCCCGCCACGATGCCCCAGGCTCCCGCGACCCCGTGCGAGGCGACGGCGTTGGTGGGATCATCCACATGCCAGAGGAGGTCCATCGCCAGGGTGGCCAGCGGGACGATGAGACCCGCTATGGCGCCAATCAGGACCGCCGCCCAGCCCGGCGCGACATCGGCGCTGGCGGAGATGGCCACCAACCCGCCGATCAAACCGGCATAGATCAGATGGACATCCGGCTTGCCGTACCGGAACTGGGAAAACGCCATGCCGGCCACAGCGCCAGCCGCGCCCGACAGCAGGACGTTGATCGCGGTAAGCGCAGCGACCTGTGAGTCGGCGAATCCAGCGACGTAAACGGGCCAGGCCCCGAGCAGAATCAAGATTCCGACGGAAGTCATAGGAAGGCTGTGCCCGGGAATGGCGTTTGCGGAACCGTCGCGGTTGTATTTGCCCGTTCTCGGTCCGACGAACAGGGCGCCCATGAGAGCGACGGCGCCGGCCGCTACGTGGATGAACGAGGCGCCCGCGGCATCATGAACCATGAGCCATCCGGCCGCGCGGACGGCCATCGGATACAGCAGCGCGGCCAGAACGGCCGAGACCCAGATCGTCAGGCCGAACCGGGCTCGCTCGGCCAAAGCCCCGACGGCGATGCCAGTGCATAGCAGGGCACCCACAAGAAGTCGGAGAGTGAAACCGGTTACCGGCGGATTAAGGAAGAGCTTCCATTGGACCATCTGCCGGGGAGAGGCGATGGCCATGCCTATCGCCCAGAATGCGAGGGTGGCGACAGCCAGTTCGACTATGCATCGCACCAGTGCGCTGGAAGCGTTCTTGGCGCGCATGGTGCCTGCCTGCTGGAATGCCAATCCCACCCGCACGAAGAGAATGCCCCATGCGCCAACGACAGCCCAAAGCTCGGCGGACATACCAGACTCCAATTTCAAACGCGGTCACGGGCGGAGGGATTGGTTGACCCAATTTCACCCTAGCTGCTGGTGTTGTCAATGTCTTCGGCGGCGGGACAGGGCGT
>CAZMXI010000132.1:0-14062 GCA_964570205.1 uncultured Tepidisphaeraceae bacterium | reverse complement strand
AACTCAACGCCGAGAACAGCGGATTCACCATCAGGACGCCCGAAGATCCCAACGCCGCGCTGCTGTCCGGCGAGATCGATGCGATCCTGGAGGTTCCGCCGGGATTCGAGCAGCGGGCGCTCCGGGCCGGCCGACCAGACACCCTGCCCGTCGGCCCGGCCACGGGCCCATCCGCGCAGCCCGCCAAAGACCTGAAGCTGTGGATTCGCATCGATACCAGCCGCACAGAATCGGACGTCATCAAGAACAAGCTGGCAAGGCTGATCGATGACTATGAGCGGTGGGTGATCGAGCGGCGGCTCGAAGGCGCGGGTGCGCCGCCCGCGATGCTCCAGCCGATCGCGACCGACATCCAGGATATGGCCTCGTCTCGACAGCGACTGGGCAGGGTGCTCGCGCTGGTCCTCCCGGGCATCATGCTCGTCACCGGCATGCTGGGGGCGCTGTTTCCGGCCATCAACACCATGACCACCGAGCGCGAGGCCGGGACGTTCGAGGCGCTGCTGGTCACGCCGGCCCGCAAGCTCGAACTGCTGCTGGCCAAGAGTGCCGTGGTGTTCCTGACGAGCCTGATCACGGCGGGGTTGAACCTGCTGAGCATGTCTCTGGTCCTCTGGCGGCTTCTGGCTTCGGTGGGCAGGCTCGGGGGGGTCGAGATGGACTTCGCCTCGCTGGCGCTGGCGTTCGTGGCGGCGGTGCCGGCGCTGATCTTCTTCGCCTCGATGGTGATCGTGGTGGGGTTGGCGTCGCGGAGCTATCGCGAAGCCAACGCCTACGCCACGCCCGTGATGCTGATTCCCCTGCTGGCGCTGGTGGTGGCGATCAACGAACCTGTGGCCACGCCGGGTCGGCTGGTGACGCCGGTCATCAACACCGCCCTGATCATGCAGGAGGTGCTGACCGGGCGCACAAGCCTCGGACATTTCGTCCTGGCCTTTGTGTCCTCCTGCCTTTACGCGGTGATGATGCTGGGCCTGGCGGCCCGGATGTTCACCAGCGAGCGCCTGGTCAGCCCATCCTGGGAGCCGCTGTCGCTGCGCGGGCTGCGGTTCGCGGCGCGAAGCACGCGACGACGACGCATCCCGGCCATCGATGAAGCGGTGGCCCTGTTCTCGGTCGTGCTGCTGCTGCTGTTCTATGTCAGCCCAGGTTTCGAACCCTGGGGGCTGTTCGGCATCATCGCCGGCAACGAACTGCTGCTCATTCTCGCGCCAGCCGTCCTGGCCGCGGTGCTCTTTCGCTACCGGTGGCGTGAGACTTTCTTCCTGCGGCGCGCCCGGGCGGCGGACTTCGTCGGGGCATTGCTGATCGGCATCGGCCTGGCCCTCGCCGTGGACCTGTGGATGGTCTATCAGCAGAAAATCTGGCCTCCATCGGATCAGGCGCAGCAGACCGCCCGACTGCTGCTGCCCTACCTGCAGAACAATCCTTGGCTCACGGCGGCAATCATCGCGATCCTGGCCGGCGTGTGCGAGGAGATGCTCTTCCGAGGGCCTGTCCAGGCTTCCCTGATGAAGAAACTCGCCGGCAGCACCCGGGAACAGCCCAAAGGCCGGCGCGGCGCCATGCGTGGAATGTGGACCACATTCCTGGTGACATCGCTGCTGTTCGCCCTGATGCACTTCGATCTGCCGGGCCTGCCCCTGCGGACAACGATTTCGCTGTTCCTCTGCTGGATCGTATGGCGCACGGGCTCCATCTTCCCGGCCATGCTGGCTCACGGAATCTATGACTTCGCCAAGCTGGCCATGGCGGGGTGGCTTGTCAACCACGGCGCCGACCTCGATGCGGCCCCGGACATGCGGACCGTCAACATCCAGTTTGTGCTCGGCTTGTTCGTGCTGGCCGCCGGCACGTTCATCGTCCATCTGCGCAACAGCAACGGTGAGCCGGCGGCCGGAGTGGAACCGCCGGGCGCCCCTTGAGTTGGCCGCCCCCGGACGGAGGGTCGCTTCTATGCTTGTGGGAATCCTCAGCGACACGCACGACAAGGCCGACACCACGCGGGCGGCCCTCGACCTGCTCCAGAGTCGCGGCGCTTCGCAGTTCATCCACTGCGGCGACGTCGGCTCGCCCCAGGTGATTGACCTGCTGGTCGGCCTGCGGGCCGTCTTTGTCTGGGGCAATTGCGATTACGACCGTATGAGCCTCTCCCGCTACGCCAATCGCCTCGGAGTACAATGCTTCGGCCCATTCGGCGAGATGGAAATCGATGGCAAGCTCTTCGCCATTCTGCACGGCGATGATGCCTCCCTCAAACGCAAGCTGCTGGCCGAGCAGCGGCACGATTACCTGCTCCAGGGCCACTCCCATCAGAAGGAGGACACCCGCATCGGACGCGTCCGGCTGATTAACCCCGGCGCGCTGCACAGGGTGGCCGTCAAGACCGTCGGCCTGCTCGATCCGGTCAGCGATTCACTGCAGTTCCTGACGGTTTCCTAAGCCCCGCGGTCTGTGCTAAAATGGCTTGTCTGTGGAGCAATTGCCCCCTATCCCGGTCAAAATCCGCCAGTTCGAGCCGACCGATGCCGAAATCTGCAGGCATCTCTACCAGGAAGGCCCGATCAACGGACACAACGCGCCCAATGACACCGGCTTGGACATGGAGGACATCCAGTCTTTCTATATGAGCTCGCCCGGCGGGAAGTTCTGGGTCGCCGAGAATGATGGTGGTGAGGTGGTCGGCATGATCGGCGTCCAGACCTACGAATCCGGCGAGGGGGAAATACGCCGGTTGCGCGTCCGCAGCGACCATCGCCGCAGAGGCATCGGCACCAGGCTCCTGGAGACCGCCATCCGCTATTGCAAGGATATGCAGCACTTACGAGTGACGCTGGACACCTTCATGGACCGCGAACCGGCGATGAAGCTCTTCGATAAGTTCCGCTTCCGACTCTCACGCGAGCGCCAGGTGACGGGCAAGACCCTGCTCTACTTCTACCTCGACCTGTACTCCAACGATGGCCCGCCGCCTAAGCCCAAGCTTTGACGGAGACGTCGTTGCCTTGACTGCCCGGGTGCGCCTGGCATCATGTAATCCCGCGGGCCGATGCCCGCCGCTGCCATCCGGGAACAACATGGCTCAGTCTGCGTCCAAGTGGGCGTGTCCCAATCCTTATGGCTTTTGGTCTGCGCACAGCGCAGGCCGGAAGGAGGTGGCATTTGCGTAAGTGGTTATGGCTATCAGGCAGCGCTGCGCTGATCGCGATTGGCGCGGCAGCTCCCCTGATCCGTGGTGCGCCAGGCGACGCGGCGGCCGCGGACAAGTTGAACACGGCGTCGGTCAAACTCAAGAGCCCGGAAGTGGTTCTCTCCCGGCCCCTCCTGCCCACGTTACGGTTGTTTCAGGGCATGGTCCTGCCGGATCTGCAGAATCAGCGAATCATGATCCTCCCGTCAGCCAGTCAGCCGCCGACGCTGACTCTCGCCGGGGAGAAAATCACGTTCGCCACGGAAGGCCAGGGCTTCATCCTCAAACAGGGCGAGAAGGCCACCAAGCTGGAACGGGTGGACCCGCAACTTCCGTACGGCGCTTTTCAGAGCGTGACGGTCCAGCTTGGCGGCAGGGACTATGTGCTGGCGTTTCCCTATGGCGTGGTTTACCAAGGCCTTGGGGCGGACCGCAAACCGGTAACGCAGGGCTACCTGACTTACCGCAGCGGTGGGATCCAGCAGTTTGTCCTCGACGGCCAGAAGCTGGCCTTCTATGACAGCAACACCGATGGCGTTTTCCGGCCGGCCGACGATGCCATTGGCTTCGCCACACCCGAAGCGCCCATGAACGTCTTCGCGCCCGCCGGCAAGTTCCTGACCAGCGGAAAGGCCGTCTACGAGATCAAGACGGTGGCCCAGAATGGATCGAGCATCGAAGTGGTCCCATTTCAAGATCGGACGGGCGATTTCACCCTGGCTATCAACAAGACCGACCTGCATATTCATGCGGCCTTCTTGGGCGACAAAGGCATGAACTTCGTCGCGAACCTCGAGCCGACGAAGGCGGAGAAACTGGTCGTGGCGGCGGATCAGTACAGGTTGGCCTACGGCTTGGCCTATTCGCCTGAGTTGAAGAAGGTGGTGGCAACGGTTGCGCCGGGCAACATGGCGCGCGTGACCGTACAGTCGCCGGCCGATGTCCAGCTCGGTGGGCCCTTCCGGATGACGGCCACCTATAAGGTGACCGGCAAGCAACTTGCGATCAGCTCGTCGGCGTTCGGCCTGTTCGGTAAGGCCGGCGAGGAGTACCGCCACTTCGAGTGGGAAACCGAACCGACGATCAGCATCTTGGACCAGGGACAAGCCACGCCCCTGGGCAAGATGAAATTTGGCTGAGGTGGCGTCTGCTCGTACTCCGGTGGAGTACCCAATATCAAAGGTGCGGATGCGAAGCTGCTGATCACAGGTACCATTCGTGGCTTCGGCCAGGTGAAAGCCGAAACATCCTTCAAGCCATAAGCTACGGACTGCTCAGAACAAAGGGACAGGACGACATTCAAATCGCCTTGTCCCTTTCTCTTTTGGATGGATCATGGCAGGAAAAACTCGACATCCCAACAAAATCCGCTGTAATTATCATAAAACGTTGTTATTAAACATCTTAAGAATTGTATAATTTTGTTCATTTGCTCCGCCTGCTCACCCGGTCACGATTTAATTGCTTGTCGCACAAACGGTTGCATGCGAGAGAGCCGCCAGGAGCGGTCATCTCGCACAAAAGGGCTGGACCGGTAAACCGAAAACCTATAAGAATTCAGTACATACATGCCGATGAACCTCGGGGCCGAGACTGCCCATCGGAGCTGCGGAAGGCCTGACAACTCAACGTATGGCGGCTTACCGGGTATGCTATGACAGAACCAGTGGCAGCCGCCAGTGGAACGGGTTGTGGTCTCGGCTGAGGTTGGAGTCGCTTGAGCAAGGATGTTCGGGCAGGTCGAGGCCCGTGGTGGATGGAGGTTGCGCTGGCCGCAAGGAGCGCGGCGCGGCGATGATTTGGGAGCGTAATGTTGAAGCCGACAGGTGGGACAACAGCGATTCGTGACCTGATTCCGGGCATGGCTTTGCGTTGGCTGGCCTGTGGAGCGTTGGGCTTGGCCCTGATGCCCTTCTCGGGGTGTGTCGAGAAGGTCAATCAGAACACCCAGTACACCGACCAGGTCACCAGTGGCGATCCCCAGCGGGACGGCAAGGCCCTCGCGGAAGCCAACAAGCAATTGGATGGAGTGAAGTACTCGGTTCTGGAGCGCCGCGGGCCCAAGCCCGTTGGCGCGTTCAAAGTCGAGAACCCGCCCGTAACGAACAACCGAAAGAAGACCGCCAGGACTGATCATCCAACAGCCCGGCGGACCCAGGTGGTCACCTACAAGCAGGTGACGCCGCCCTCCACCCAGCCGACGACTCAGCCTATTGTTGAGAAGGTCACAGAGACCATCACCGAGATTCCCGACGAAACGGACCTGCCCGTCGACACCGTTTATCTGCCCGACGGCAAGATCCGCCTGATCTGGCGGCTGCGCAGCTTCGGCGGCCCGGGCGTCGCCAGCACGCGCGACCCCTCGACCTCCCGCCGCAACATCACCCTCAAGCCGGCCGACCTGGCGCCGCTCGTGGCGGTTCTGACGCCGCAGATCGGCCCGACCGGCACGGTGATCCCTCTGCCGGCCGAAAACGCCCTGGTCATCACCATGGACCCGCAGCTTAAGCCGTCGGTGCTTGACCTGCTCAACAAGCTCGACACGCCCCAGCGGCAGGTCGAGATCGCCGCCAAGATCTTCGAGGTCAGCAGCGACTTCGACTTCCAGTACGGCGCGCAGCTCATCGCCAACCGGATCGGCGGAACCAGCGCGCAGCAGGGCAGCTCGGTCTTCAACACTCCGAGGTTCCTCGACGCCCTCAAGAAGCCCAGTGATGGGCCCTTCCAAGGCGGCGTCGTCTCCCTCATGAAGCAGTTCCAGGATGCCGGCGTCTCCATCGAGGCCAGCTTCCAGGCCTTGGCGGATGCGGGCATGATCAAGGTGGTCTCCTCGCCGCGCATGACCGTGGCCGCCGGCCAGACCGGTTATCTCCTGGCCGGGCAGGAGCTGCCCATCCAGACAGCCAATGTCACCAACAGTGCCGTGGTGACCAACACCCAGTACAAGCCCATCGGCGTGCAGCTTTACATCACGCCGCAGGCCGTCAGCGAAGAGCGCGTCAAGCTGCACGCGATTTCGATCGTGTCGCAGGTCGCCGGATTCACCGCCACCCAGAGCATCAACGGCTTCAACGATCCGCGCGGCATGGTGAACCCGGTCATCGACTCGCGCGAGGCCGAGACGGCCGTGACGGTGGATGACGGCGATACGCTGGTGATCAGCGGCCTGCGCCTCATCCGCACGACCACCCGCGAAAACAAAGTGCCCGGCCTCGGCGACCTGCCGGTGCTCGGCTGGCTATTCAAGAACCACCGCACCCAGCAGCAGATGACGGACCTGTACTTCTTCGTGACACCGACCCTGCTCGAAGTCGCCGACGCCAAGTAGCAGAACAAGAATTCAACCACCGATAGACACCGATGGCCACCGATGTTACAAGGACATCGGTGGCTCTTTTTTCATCTCGACACAAACCGGGGTCTGACCATGTCGAAGTTGATCTTGGCCGCGGGCGCGTGCGCGATGACGGCTCTCGGGACACTGAGCCCTGAGCCGATTCCGGCCTCGATGACCACGTTCTTCGCCCAGTAAGGAAACGACCATGCTGCGATGCACAACAACCGTTATTCTGGCGACCGTGCTTTCCCTCGCCGCCCAGGGCCTGTCGGCCGCCGAGGCGAAGCCCGCCGTCCCGTGGCTCGGCGTGCACATCATGCTCGGCAACAACCGGGCCGCTGAATCCCTGATCCAGCAGGCCCCAAAGCTCTCGGCCCTGGGCGTCAATGTGCTGGTCATCGAGGTCAACTACAACTTCGCCTTCAAGTCCCACCCGGAGCTTGCCAGTTCCAACGGCCTTACCCGCGATACCGCCCGCAGGCTGGCCAAAGCCCTCCGCGATCACGGGATCCGCCCCATCCCGCAGTTCAACTGCCTTGGCCATCAGTCCTGGGCCGCCCGCACCGCGCCGCTCTTGACCAAGTACCCCCAGTTTGATGAAACGCCCGGCCAATTCCCCGAGAACAAGGGCATCTACTGCCGAAGCTGGTGCCCCCAGCACCCGGAAGTAAACCCAATCGTCTTCTCCCTCATGGATGAGCTGATCGACGCCGTCGAGGCCGACGCGTTCCACGTCGGCATGGATGAAGTCTTTCTGATCGGCTCCGAGCATTGCCAGCGCTGCAAGGGCAAGGACACCGCCGAGCTCTTCGCCCTGGCATTGAACGACTACCACAAGCACCTGGTCGGCCAGCGCAAGGTCGAGATGCTCATGTGGGCCGACCGGCTGCTGGATGCCAAGGCCACCGGCTACGGCAAGTGGGAAGCCGCCGACAACGGCACGCACAAGGCCATCGATCTGATCCCCAAGGACATCATCATGTGCGACTGGCACTACACCAAGCGCGAGGCCTATCCATCCATTCCGCTGTTCATCCAAAAGGGCTTTCGCGTCTGGCCCGGCGGCTGGGACAAGGTGGACGCCACCGAAGCCCTGATGGCCTCCGCCCAGCAGCACGCGGGCCCGCGCATGCTCGGCCACATGTGCACAACCTGGGGCAAGGCCCCCATCGACAAGCTGACCGAATTCCCCCCGCTTCTCGCGGTAAGCAAGAAGTATCAGGCCGGTAAGTAGGCGGTCACAGCCCGCGAACACGAGTGGCAAATGGAGCGAACCCGCGCGGGCAGCGCTGCTCGAGAGTTTCCAGCCGGGCTTGGTCCGCAATCTTGGCGTACATCTCCGCTTGGGTGATCGAGCTGCCGCTGTCGTCCAGCAGCCGCTTGCATACTGACTTGGGATCGTGCATCGCTTCCGGATCGGCTTGCGTCTGCACCGCGCACTCAAGGGTAGTGCTGACCGCTCTCTCGTCGGCCAGCATCCATGCATCGAATGTGCGGATGGCGACGCCCATCGCGCGTGCGATGCGGGCAATGGTCATGTGCTCCTGCGCTGCATTCAGTTCGGTTCGTCGCTCCGGCCATTTGTCCTGATCGATCAGGAACACCAGGGCGTCGTAACCGCGGTTCTCCGCCTCACGCATCCAACGAATGGCTTTCTTGAGGTAGCCCTGCCCCTTGCCGTGGTACGCATGAATGTCATTGCGGCCGACGCGATCGAACTCGCACTGAAGTGGCTTGGCGGAAAGCCGCTGCACAAGCGATTCGAGCGCACCGCCACCCTCGTGCTTGCCCTCTCCCACGATCAGGACCCTCATCGATCGCCCTCCCCCTTTTGTGAACCGACGCTCCGCGCCAGCTTCTCGTCGCCCTCGGCCGTCCAGATTTCGCCCAGAGTGAACACGTCAAGCTGCTCCCGGACAGACCGGCTCTGCGACAGGTGATGAACCGCCACTGTTCCATCCTCCTGCTTGCGGCAGAGATGGACTTCCTCCGGAACAAAGAGATCCACCACATACGGCGAGTGGGTCGTTAACACCACCTGTGTGTGTCGCTGCTCTTCCACCAGGCCACGGACGATTGTGAGCACATCCTGCAATCGCTTCGGATGAATTCCGTTCTCCGGCTCTTCGATCAAGATCAGGCGAGGAGGCTGTGGCAGGTGAAGAACCGTCAGGTAGGCGAGGATCAGCAACATCCCGTCCGAGATTTGAGCGGCCGACACGAGTCCGCCTGTGGTTAACTGAAGATACACCCCCTTGCCGTCAGAGGGCTGCAGCATCGGAACCTCCCGTGCATCCTCTGGTGGCGATTTGTATGCGGTTTCGGAAACGAGCTTGATCGATTTGACCTGCGGGAAAATGGCGCGGAATCGCTGCTCCAACTCATCGAAACGAGCGCGGTCAAAACCCAGAATCTCATCAAGGCATAGCGCCAGACCGAAGCCAGTGGCCTCCATCCGATACCGTCGTCGCGTATCGGGTGCGACTGGCAGAGCCAAAAACCGCGGGTCCCAACGGTAATAATGTACTCCGCTCAGCGCATCGTGGATGGCCTTCGATGCCAATCGCACCTCTTCGGAAAAATGGCTTTGCCCAGTCGCCGCCGACTGTTGCACGACGGAACATGTGTCGCTGTATCGAGGAAGATCCACTGATCGGTTCTCTGTTCGGGCGGTCTCCCTTTCCCATGCCACCTTGCGCCCCCGGGGAGCGAATCGGCAGGCCAGCCTGTACTCAATCCGTTCAAGCCCTGACGCAATGACGGCCTCAAATGCAACCGGCTCATCAGGCGCTCCTTGCCACACCAGGGCATTGCCCTCCCAAGGGCCCAGAAACGCTTCGTGCAGGGGATGATCCACGCTCCGACAAAGTGCCGCCAGGGCTTCGGTGATGCTCGTCTTGCCGCTGTCATTCGGGCCGATCAGGACGCTCATCGGAAGCAGGTTGAGGCTGACATCCCGCAAGGCCTTGTAGTTCTGTACGCGGAAGTGCTGGATCATGGATTGCTCCGGTGCGCGGCGATGCGCCTGGAAATTCTCCCGACAGGCAGGAGCACGAGCTATCCCGCTTCCACATTATAGACGAAACAGCATTCTCGGCAGCCTGTCCGCGCGTATCATAACCACGTAGCGCAAAAGGAGAAACACTTGGAAAAGACCGACGACTTCGTTGAAAACCTCGAGCAAACCCAGGAATCGATCGAAACCCCGCACAAGGTGGCGGATGGCGAATTGGCGGACGTGCAGGCGATGGCCGGCCAGCTCGTCTCCCGCCTTCGCGATGTGCCCGATGGCGACCTCGTCGCCGAAATGGTCGAAACCGCCATGAAGCTCCTGCGCGACCAGACCAATCGCGGCGACATGAAGCTCATCAACAAGTCCATGAAGGAGATCCGCTACGCTCTCAAGGTCTTCGCCCCCTACCACGCCATCCACAAGGTCAGCATCTTCGGCTCCGCCCGCACGCCCGAGGACCACCCCGACTACATCCAGTGCGCCCAGTTCGCCCGCCGAATGGCCGACGCCGGCTGGATGGTCATCACCGGCGCTGGCGGCGGCATCATGGCGGCCGGCCACGGCGGCGCTGGGGCTGAGCCCTCCTTCGGCCTGGCCATCCGCCTCCCCTTCGAGCAGGCCGCCAACATCCACATCGCCAACGACCCCAAGCTCATCAACTTCAAGTACTTCTTCACCCGCAAGCTCATGTTCGTCCGCTCATCCAACGGCCTGGCCCTGTTCCCCGGGGGCTTTGGCACCATGGATGAAGGCTTCGAGGTGCTCACGCTCATCCAGACCGGCAAGTCCGTCCCCATGCCGGTCGTCTTCGTCGATCACCCCGGCGGCGACTATTGGAAAGCCTGGCTCGACTACACCCAGAACGAACTGCTCCGCCGCGGCCTCATCAGCGATGAAGACATGCACCTGTTCAAGGTCACCGATAATCTCGACGAGGCCGTCCACGAGCTCACCCACTTCTACGACAATTACCACAGCGTGCGCGTGGTCCGCGATGAACTGGCCATCCGCCTCAAACGCCGGCCGACCGATGTCCAACTCGACGGTATCAACCGGCAGTTCGCCGACCTGTGCGTCAGCGGCGGCTTCCGCCTCAGCGGCCCCCTTCCGGTCGAAGAAGATGAACCCGCCCTGGCCGGCCTCGCCCGTCTCGTCTTCCGCTTCAACCGCCGCGATCAGGGCCGGCTCCGCCTCTTGATCAACCACCTCAACGACCTGCCGTAATCGCGGCCCTATGACGCCGACCGCATCAGTTTCTGCCCCGCCGGGCAATGCGCCAGCAGCGGGCACTCCGGGCACTTGGGCTTGCGCGCCTGGCAGATCTTCCGCCCGTGATAGATCAGCAGGTGCGACCACAGGCACCAATCCTCCTTCGGCACCACCTGCATCAGGTCCCGCTCGATCTTCTCCGGGTCCGTCTGCTCCGTCAGTCCCAGCCGCTGCGCCAGCCGCCCCACGTGCGTATCCACAACGACCCCCTCGCTCTGCCGATACGCGTTGCCCAGTACCACGTTGGCCGTCTTCCGCCCAACCCCCGGCAGCGCTGTCAACTCATCCATCGTCCGCGGCACCTTGCCCTCGTGCTTCTCGGCCAGCGCTGCCGCCATCCCCCGCAGGCTCTTGGCCTTGTTGCGATAGAAGCCGGTGGACTGGATATCCTTCTCCAACTCCTCCTGCGGCGCATCCGCCAGGGCCTTGGCCGACCGGTACTTGCGAAACAGGCTCTTCGTGACGATGTTCACCCGCTCGTCGGTGCACTGCGCCGACAGAATCGTCGCCACCAGCAGTTCCAGTGGGTTGGCGTGATCCAGGCTGCACCGGGCATCCGGATAAGCCTGCTTGAGCAGCGGCAGAATGGCCGACATGCGGTCGATGCGCTGCTGGAACTTCGTGGTCGTCGTCCGGGCCATGGTCCTGGTGCCTCGCCTGCCGCGGTTAAGGCCTCGCAGGGCTGCTGAACACGATCATCAGCGACAACACCCCGATGATGATCAGCAGCACCCGCACGCTCTCGCGATGATATCGATCGAACATGTCCTTGGCCGGGTTCGCGATCTCCGGCTCGTCGGCGTGATCGATGTACTCCTGCCGATACGTCCACGCCCGCGGCCAGACGATCCGCCGGTCGTACATCAGCAGCACCACCGCGATGATGAACAGGCACGACCGCACGATCGCCGGAACCACCCTCCCCCAGTCCTCGCCATAGATGACCTGAAGCTGCGCCGCCTCGCGATAGAGCACCAGCCACTGCCCCAGCAGCATCAGCAGGATCACCGCAGCGCATGTGAACTGAACCGGCCCGAGCATGCGCAGCAGGTTCCCCACCACCGACCCGGCCAGCAGGTTGCCGTGCTCGTGCTCCAGGTTGACCGACAACACATTGGGAAGTATGGGATTGGCCTCGCGCAGCGTCCGGTGAATGACCGGCGCCGCGATCGCCACGAACAACGCCCCACCGAACCAGGTGGACAACGCCAACCAGTAGATGGTCTGGATGAGCTGGTACTCGGTCATAAGCGGAGGATGATATCCCCGCCCCCCCGAATAACAAACCCCGCGGCCGGCTCGCAGGCATCAACGCCTCCGATGACGGGGGGGCCATCCTGAAGTCTCGCATCCGGTTCCCCCGCCATCCGGTTCAACACTCAAGGAACTACATCACAAATACCACAAATCGCCTGTTCCCAGGTAGGAGTATCCATGGGCTTAGAGTTCTATCGTCTCCAATCCGGACTGCCCCTGGCCGCCTTTCTCTTGCACGCTCTGCTGCCGCCAGCGGCGTCCATGATCATTGTGGCCCGTGTCGAGGCGGCATCACCAGCCCCAGGACCTCTTCGGGTCCACCCGCAGAACCCCTGCTACTTCACCGACGGCACCAGGAATGCCGAAGGTTTGCTGAAGGCGGTGTACCTGACGGGCTCGCACACCTGGCCTAATCTGATCGACCGAGGCCCGAAGGACCCGCTGCCAGCCTTCGATTTCGATTGGTACCTCGACTTTCTGGAGAGGAATAACCACAACTTCATCCGCCTTTGGAGCCGGCACGTCACCTGGTATCACGACTATGGCGACAAGCGTGTGCTGCACGCCGGCCCGCTTGCCTGGGAACGCTGCGGTCAGGAAATGGCCTTGGACGGCAAACTGAAGTTCGACCTGACTCGCTTCAACCAGCGCTATTTCGACCGGCTGCGTCAGCGCGTCGTCGCCGCTGGTGACCGCGGCATCTACGTCAGCATCATGCTGTTCGGTGGCTACTATGAATGCACCGGCGGCTGGCAAGGCAGCCCCTTCAACGCCGCCAATAATGCCAACGGCATCGACGGCGACCCCAACCGCGACGGCAAGGGGCTGGAGACCCAGACGCTGGAGATCAAGGAGATTACGCAGCTTCAGGAGGCGTACGTCCGCAAGGTGATCGACACAGTCTACGATCTGGACAACGTCCTCTACGAAATCTCCAACGAAAGTGATGTATCCAGCAAGCAGTGGCAGTATCACCTGATCCGGTTCATCCACGAATGCGAGAAGAGCAAGCCCAAACAACACCCCGTCGGAATGACCGCCCTGTGGGGGGAGAATCCCAGGCAGGACAACCGCATGCTTCACGCCAGCGATGCTGAGTGGGTAGCGCCGCAGGTGAGCGACAAGGAAGTCATCGGCGATCTGCCGATTGCCGATGGGCGCAAGGTGAGCCTGCTGGATTCGGATCACTGGTTCGTTCTGACCATCCTGAAAGACCCCGCGTTCGGCCGGGACTGGGTCTGGAAAGCCTTCTGCCGGGGGTACAACCCGATCCTGATGGAGCAGGTCCCGATCGACTCAGGGAGCCAGGTGCCGGTGACCACGAAAGACCCTGGCCATCTGGCCTCCCGCACCGCCATGGGCCAAACCCGCCGCTTTGCCGAGCGCATGAACCTGGCGGCGATGGTTCCGAGCCCCAAGCTCGCCTCCACGGGCTATTGCCTGGCCGCCCCCGGCGCTGAGTATCTGGTCTACCAGCCCAAGCCCGGCGAGGCCTTCTCGGTGGAGTTGCAGGCCGGTCCGTACCAGTTTGAATGGTTCGATGTCCGCGAGGGCGCCGATTTCGGAACCCAACAGATCGAGTCGCGCGGCGGCACCACACGATTCCAGTCACCGCATGCCGGCGCGGCGGTGCTCTACCTCAAGCGAACCCGGTAACGCGTCCACAAAGCCATGCTCATCCTCCCGCCTTCACCCCTGCATCTGCCGGCGGTGAATGGGCCTCCATGATCTCTTCCGCCGTTCCCATGCACTGCTCAGAATGCGCGCGGGCTGTTGCGCTGTCCCATGGTTCACAGCAGCCGCCAGTGACCTTTGTCTACGCGCAAACCTCACCAGCGGCGTGGCCGTGCTCCAGAGAAGCAACCTGCCCGGATCATGCCCCCGCGGCATCGCCCCCGCCGCACGCCTCCGCGCCCTGGGCGCCGCCCAAACCACCCCGCCCCAACCCCCCGCCTACCCCTCCAGCGTAGCCAAAACCCCAATCCCGCCCTCTTGC
>CAZMXI010000131.1:0-14130 GCA_964570205.1 uncultured Tepidisphaeraceae bacterium | reverse complement strand
GAGCTGGAGCTTGTTCTGGACCTGGGACCAGGCGAGATCGGGATCGGTTCCAGGAGCGAAGGTGAGCTCAATGCGTGAAGCGCCTGACGAGCTGCTGGAGGCCGACAGATACAGCATCTTGTCGAAGCCGGTCATCTTCTGTTCGATAATCTGCGTGACGCTGTCTTCAACGGTCTTGGCCGAGGCGCCGGGATAGAAGGCGTCGATCGCGATGGATGGCGGCGCGATAGGGGGATACTGGGACACGGGGAGGTTGTAGATCGCCAGCGCGCCCGCCAGCATCAGGATGATGGCGATAACCCAGGCGAAGACCGGGCGGTCCAGAAAGAATCTCGACAGCATGAAGCACCCTCGTCAGTTCGGACTCGAAGCGGGCTGGGTTGTGTTCGCGGATTCGGTCGGGCGCCCGCCGGCGCCGAAGGGAACGACCTTCACCGAGGCGCCAGGCCGGGCTCGCTGGACGCCCTCGACAATGACCCGGTCGCCCGGCGCGAGGCCCGACAGGACGAGCCACCGATCGCCAAAGGCGCGATCGGCCACGAGGCGGCGCATCTGGACCTTTCCGTCGGCATCGACGACCATCGCCAGGGGATTGCCTTTCGGGTCGCGAGACATCGCCTGCTGCGGAATGAGGATCGCCTGCTCGTTGACACCTTCTTCAACGATGGCCCGCACGAACATGCCGGGCAGGAGGACGCGGTCCGGGTTCTTGGCGACGATCCGCAGGATCACCGAGCCCGTGGTCGGATCGACGGTGACATCGCGGAACTTGAGCGTTGCCTCGTGGGGGTATGGCGTGCCATCCTCAAGCACGAGTTTGACCTGATTCTGGTCAGTGCCGTTGCGGCTGAGGCGGCCGTTTTCGAGCGCCTGGCGGAGCCGCGTCAACTCGCGCGTGGACTGAGGCACATCCACGTAGATGGGGTCGAGTTGCTGAATGGTGGCCAGGACGGCCTGGTAGGCGGCGACCAGGGCCCCCTCGGTCACATTGGACCGGCCGATGCGTCCGGAGATGGGCGCGGTGATCCGGGTGTAGCCAAGGTTGATCTTCGTTGTTTCCAGGGCGGCCTCGGCCTGTTTGATGGTTGCCTCGGCCGCCGCCACAGCCGCCCGGTCGCTGGCAACCTGTGCTTCGGCCGCCTTCAATGTCGCGGTGGCGACGTCGGCCTCGGTGACGGCCTGGTCTCGCTCGCTGGCGGAAACGGCTTTTTCCTTGAAGAGTTCTTCAAACCGCTGGCGGTTGGTCTTGGCGAGCGCCACCGTCGCTTCCTGCCGGGCGACGCCGGCGCTGCTCGCTCCCACGGCGGCCCGAGCGCGATCGGCGGCTTTTTTTGCCGCGTCCACATTGGCCGCGGCGCTGTCGCGGGCCGCCTGGAAGGGCGCCGGGTCGATCTGGTAGAGCACGTCGCCGGCCTTCACGTCGGAGCCTTCCACAAACAGTCGCTTCTGGATGAGCCCGGTGACCTGGGGTCTGATTTCCGACACGAGGTAGCCCGAGGTGCGTCCGGGCAGTTCGGTGGTCAGCACGATTCTCTCGGGGCGGACCGTGATCACGGCCACTTCGGCGACCTGTGGCGGGGGCGGGGTTGTTTTGCGGTCGCAGCCGGCGATCAGAGGGCACGCCAGGGTGGCCGCGACCACGATGCCTTTCCACGGGTGTCGTTTCATGACGGTGCTCCAATTCTCGGCAGGCGGAAGGGGGCCGGTTCCAATCCGGGCCGCCGGGAGGCATGCCGATCTTGCGGCCCGGAAGATGCTCCGGGTCGGCTTTCAGGACGATTATTCAACGCGGAGTTTAATTTATAAGAGGTGAAAGTCAACAGAATAGTCAAATGGAAATTTGAATAATCCAGGGCGACAAGGTATGATGGGGTCGTTATCCATCGAGGAGGCCATGGCCAACGTGAAGCACAACGCCGCCGCTCAGGAGACGTGTCGACGATTGATCGACGCCGCGGGCGAGGTGTTTGCCGAGCGGGGCCTTCACGCGGCCACCATCAAAGAGATTACGGATCGCGCCGGCGCGAACATGGCCGCCGTCCATTATCACTTCCGCGACAAGATAGAGCTGTACGCCGCCGTGATTCGGCATGCCCTCAGCCTGACGCCGGTTGCCTCAACGGCGGAGAGACAGGCCGGCTGTGCGGAGGACCGCCTTCGCGCGCACATCGCGAATCTGATCAACGACCTGCACGCGCCGTCTCGTCCCATGTGGTGCGCCACACTGCTGGCGCGCGAGTTCTCCCAGCCCACGGCGGCTTTGGATGCCGTGATGGAGGAACTGATTCGCCCACGGGCCGACTCGATGAACAGGATCGTGCGCGACATTCTCGGGCCTCGCGCAGCCGATGAACAGGTGGTGCGGGCGTCGCTGAGCATCGGAGCACAATGCTTTCTGTACCTGTATCAGCGGGAGCTTGTCCGCAGGCTGCATCCGCACCTGTTGCGGGACAAGGACAGCGCGGAGCTGGTGGCGCATATCCTGGAGTTCTCGCTGGCCGGGCTGCGCGCCATGCGCATTCGTCTGATGTCGTCAGGCAGGGAGGGAGCGCGAAAGGGCCGGACGGGCAGATCCGTCGGCCGTTCGTGCTCGCGATAGGGCATTCTTAGACCAAGCGGAGGATCAAGGCGCGACGATCCTGAACGCAACGGCCGGCAATGTGCCGACGGGACTGCGGCGGCGATTGGCCTGGGGCCTGTCCGCCGCCGCGGGTCTTTCGAAGAACACATCGAACACGAGGTTGCCAGCCAGACCGGGTTTTGCTTTGGCGGAGTCGGCTTGAAGGACGACGTCAGCGCGGCCGCGGCCTGCCACGACGCGGCGAATGCTCAGGCCCTCGTGGGGCTCGTTCAGCTCAAGCTCGACCTTCCCGGCTGACATCGAGGCTGGAATCGCAACGCGCAGGGTGGCCGTGCCGTTGGCGGGAATGTCCAGGGGCGTATCGCTGAGAATGCGCATGGGCGTTCTGGACATCGAACGTCCGGACACGGCAACCAGCAGGTCCCGGGCGGGAACCAGGTGGCGATAGGCGAAGGCCTGCATCATGTCCTCAGCGGGCACGGCGGGACGGATGATCCGGCGGTTCTGAGCGGTCGCCATGCCCTCGATGCGAAGGGGGATGGGCTGCGCCGTGGCTTTGGGGGGAACAGCCAGCGTCAGGCGGATGCGGTCCTGGCCCGCTGGCACGCGGTTTCCGCTGAGCGTGAAGCCGGGCGGCGCATCCTTGAGCGACAGCGTGATGTCGCCGGCGAAGCCGTCTTTTCGGAGGGCATACACGGTCAACGGCTCGTTGGTTCCGCCGCGCGAACTGATGCTCGACGGCACAATTCGCAATTCGTAGTCGGGCCGAGGCTCACTGATCCGGAGGCGGTAGCCATGTTCGCCGCCGCCCTGTCCCTGCGCATCAGTCAAGGCGATGCAATAGGCGCCGTCGCCGGGGAGCTTGAAACGGAGCAGCGAATCGGCGTGGTGGGTCAACAGGGCGGCTCCCTTGTCTTCATGGTCGTCGTTGATGGCAAGTTGTCGGCCGGAGGCGTCGGTGAGGCGCAGCAGCGAATCGAGCGGAGAGCCCAGGCGGCGGGCGTTCACCTCGGCGACGATTTCCTGGCCGGCCCGGCCCTCGAAACAGAAGACATCCACATCGCCGGGCGGGTTGATGCGCCCGTTGAGGATGAGCGGCAGGGTCACCGAATGCGCATCGTTGATTTGCTGGTTGGGCTCCTTCTCCAGGCTCTCCGGGAGGTTGTCCAGAGCAAAGGGCACGCTGTTGGAGAGCAGCCGGCCACTGCGGGCAAACAGCGTATCGAGCCCCGGCGGGACTTCCCTTCTGTCCCACAGGATGCTGGCGGTGGGCAGGTTCCAGCCTTTGAGTTGCACTGTGGCCGTGGCGCCGGCCGTGCCGCCCAGGGGGAAAATGCTGGTGATGAAAGGCAATTCACCCACGACGGCGCGGTAGACGAAATCCTCCCGACCACGGTAGATCGCATCCGTGATTTCGAGGATATATTCGCCATCGGCGGGGATCAGGCAGCAGAGGACCGGATCGGGATTGAAGCGGTAGTCATCGGCGAAAGCGACTTCGCGGCCTTGCGCATCGTACAGGGCAAGCGTGGCCTGAAACCAGCCGGGGACTGCATCGGCCAGGTAGGGTATGAGCGACCGCGCTCCGGTCGCGGCGACGATGCGTTGGCCCTTGCGGGCTTTGAAGCGGAACCGGTCGACATCGCCGGGCATGATCTGTCCATTGGCCACCGCGGGGAGGGTGATCGGCATTTCCGCGGGGGCGGCGCTGGCCCGGGGTTCCTTCTCGACAAACTCTGCGAGTTGGCCGACACAGAAGGTGAGAGGATTGGTCAGGCGAGAAGAGGCTTCCAGTCGCATGTCGCGCTGGCCTGGCTCGGCATTGGCGGCGATGGTCACTTCAACGGTGACGGTCTCGGCGATGGCGGGGCTGCTCGGCTTGCGGATGTACCTGGCGAGTTTCACACGGATCTCGGCGAGCTCCTTCTCATGCTCGGCCGTCCAAGTGGGTCTTGTGTCCGGTCGAACCTCGCCGGGAGCGGGGCGGAGGGGCCGGTTGGCCGCCAGCTTGCGATCCTGCAGTTCCTTGAGCCTGTCGCGGAGCAGGTTGAACTCCTTGGGCGTCAGCGGCTTGATGTGCTCAATGATCCTGGCCTGCACGCCCTTGCCCGACAGATGCGCTGCGCTGACGCCGTTGAGGTACTGGCCGCCCACGGTAAGGCGGAATGTCGTGCCTTGCCGGCCGCCGGCCGGGAAGACGTAGCCGATGCGCGGCTGGTTCTGTTGGGGCCATGCCGCCGGCGCGGTTGCCAGAAGGCACACCAGGGCAAGGATCGCGTGCCAACGGGAGGATTTCATAGGAAGCTCCGACAGGTCACATGATTTCCTTGAGAATGCCGGCCATCTTCACGTCCTCGGCCGCCGTGGGCAGCGCATGGACGATCCGATTCTGCGGGTGGGGCAGCCTGGCCGTCGGGTCGATGCCGAGCAGGGCATACATGCTGCCGATCAGATCACAGGGATAGACCGGCCGGTCCTTGACCGTTTCGCCCTTGTCGTCGGAGGCGCCGACGATGCGTCCGCCCTTGAAGCCGCCGCCGGCCAGAACCGCCGAGAAGACCTGGCCGTAGTGGCCGCGTCCGCCGTTCCATGGCGCCTCCCATTGCACCTTGGGCGTTCGACCGAACTCGCCGCTCCACCAGACGATGGTGCTGTCGAGCAATCCGCGCTGAGAGAGGTCGGCGAACAGAGCGGCCATGCCGCGATCCACCTCAGGGAGCCTGCGGCGCATGGTCTGGAAGTGTTGCTTGTGGGTATCCCATCCCTTGGAGTTGATGGTGACATAGGGGACGCCTCGCTCGATCAGCCGTCGCGCCATCAGGCAGGACTGGCCGAATGTGTTGCGGCCGTAGAGGTCCCGGACGTCATCCTTCTCCTGAGAGAGGTCGAAGACCTTGCCGGCATCGCCGAGGATCAGGTCATAGGCCTGTTTCTCTCCCTGTTCGAGCGCGTCGATTTCAGGATTCCCGTGAAGGGCCGAGCCGAGGGCGTCAAGATTATGAAGGAGCTGGCGACGGGCGCGTTGTCGCTCGTCGGTGACGTTCTGGGCGACGACGCCTTCGACGACGAATCGCGCCTGCCCGGGATCGCCGCCGGTTGCGAAGGGCTTGCAGCGCGAGCCCAGGAAGCCGGCCTCGCTGAATCGGCCCTGCAACTCGGTGAGCACAATGTAGGGCGGGATCAGTCCTGCGTAACCGGCCTGGTGACCTTTGAACAGCGAAACCACGGCGCCGACGGAAGGATAGACCAGGCCGCCGCCCGGCTTGCGGCCGGTCTGCACTTCGTAAGCTGCCGTCTCGTGGGCGTTCACGCCGTGCGTCATGCTGCGGACGATGGAGTACTTGTCGGCCTGCTTGGCCAGCAGCGGCAAAAGCTCGCCGATCTGCATTCCGTCGATGTTCGTGGCGATGGACTTGTTCAATGGTCCGCAGTAGTCCGGACCGGCATTGGGCTTGGGATCAAAGGTGTCCAGATGCGACGGACCGCCCCACATCCAGATCTGGATGACGGCTCTGGCCTTGGCGGCCGGCGCAGCGCCGAGGGCGGGCGCGTACATGTGGTCGGCCAGAAGCAGCCCGGCTGCGCCTGCAAGGCTTCGTCGCATGGCCTCTCGCCGCGATATCGTCGATGGGATGGTCATGTTCGCACCTTACTTGTTGTCGGGGGTCAGTGTCGGCACAGGAACTCCGCGCTGTTGATCAGGGCCCATGTGACGTCGAGGAGGGACTCCCGCGCCTTGCCGGCTGCGGGCTGGGTGTATTGTGCGATGGTCCTCAGTTCCTGGGCGGTCGGGAAGCGGGAGAGGATTGTCAGATAGAGATTGGAGATCACCTCGCCCGGCGCGCCCCGCAATTGCAGAAGAGCGCGAAGCTTCACGCCCTGTTCGATCTTGCGCTGGATGTGGCTTGAGTTGAGCAGGTGCAGCCGCTGTGCCGGCGATGGCCGGTTGTTGCGTTCCGACTCCAGCCCGGTGTCGCGCGCCGGCCGGCCGAACATCTCCAGGAACGAACTGGTGATGCTGCCATCGGCCAGCGCGATGGATCGCTGCTCTTCGGGGATGAAGGTGAAGGGCTCGGGGATGGGGCTGGAGTACTTCTCGGTGGTGCCGGTGATCTGACAGAGGGCGTCAATCAACACTTCGGCCTCCAGGCGGCGGACCCGATAATGCGCGAAGTTCGCCTCGGCATCGGGATGGCGAGTCCTCGGGATGCACGAAAGCTGGTAGGCGCCGGAATTCAGGATCAAACGGAAGACCCGCTTGAGGTCGTAACGGCCGGCGACGAGCTCGCGCTCAAGAAGCTGCAGCAGTTCCGGAACGCGAGGGGGGTTGTCGGGGCGAATGTCGTCCGGCTCATGGACGATTCCGCGGCCCAGGAGCCAGGACCAGATGCGATTGGCCATGTTCCGCGCAAACCACGGGTTTCCGGGCGCAAGGAGCCAGTTGGCGAAAACCACACGTGGATCCTGCTCCGGTGAGATGTGAGCCGGTGTGCCATCGGGGAAGGTGGCCGGCCGCACGGGAGTGGTCGTGTCGAAGTGGACGATTTCTTCCTTCCATTCGCCGGTGGACTTGAAGCCAAGGCGAGAGAAGAAGGCCGCCATGCCCGCCAGTTGCGGTTTGGGCCAGGTTTCCGCCCGGGTTCCCATGAAAGTCAGAGCAACGGCCTGGGCAATCGTCTGAGGTTCGCGGCCCTGGACGGCGCGGTAGAAATTGGCGGGGGGCGCGCGGAAATTGCTGCCGCTGGAGGTAAGAAGTTCGCGAGCGAACCGGTCGTAGGGCTTGTTGGTCTTGATCGAGTCGCGAATCCAGCGATGGTACGCCTGCACCGCGTTGGGCCAGAGGTTGATGGGGAACTCGGACTTGACCCGAAGCAGGTCGCACCACTTCATCGTCCAATAATCAGCGAATTCACCCCGTTCGAGCAGGGAATCGATCAGCGCGCGGCGTTTGCCGAGGTCGCGATTCAGCAGGAACTGTCTCGCTTCATGCGCTGTTGGGAGGGTGCCGATCACATCAAGGAAAGCGCGGCGGACAAAGACGGCGTCCGAGCAGATGCTCGCGGGCTGGATGCGCAGTCTTTGAAGGTGATCGAGGACAATCCGATCAATCGCGGAATCGGGGGCCAGGTTGTCGACGCTGTCCAATGGACTGGAAAGGGTGCGCTTGGGTAATGCCCGCCCGCGCCCCATCGGCGGAGTCTGTTCTGCGTTCACAGGCGGTTCCTCCATGTCGCACTACGGCTTCTGGATCAGTACGGTCTGCTCGACGGGCGAAGCGGACTTCACCAGGGGTTCGACGCCTCGGCCGAACTGCCAGGCGATGACCTTGACCTGGATCGGGAACTTGGCGCGAATCGGCATTTCAGTGATGGTCAGCCTGCCATCCACCACCGTCGCGGGGCCGTGCGCTACGTGGTACTCGACCGGAAGGCCCGCATCGCTGGTTGCCTTGAGTCGGACAGGATCATTGTCGGCCGTCAGATTCCCAAGCGGCGGGAAGGCAATGGTCTGGTCCCTGCCCGACTTGAGCCCGGAGAAGCCACGCGGCATCATACCCACCTGCTCGGTATAGCGGAATTCGCGGTCGCCGACGCTGAAAGCCATGAACGTCACGCGCGAGGATTCGGTTGCGGGGGCCAGGGCGTCGTATTGCATGCGGAATCGCTGATCGCCAACCGCCACGACCGGCCCGCTGACCTGGCGCACGCGAATCACCGCGGTGGAATGACCAACCGGCCTGCCGGCGTCGGCCCAGCGGGGACCAGAGCCGTTGGGCTGCGTCTTTGGATATGTATCGGCGTAAACGGGGTGGACCTCGAGTGTCTGCCCATCATCCACCCATGCCAGCTTCGTGAAGAAGAACCTGGCTCCGGCATCGACCCACACGGGATCGCTCCAACGGACGAACTGGTCTTTCTTGCCGAAGCCGCCAGCGTGATAAGCGACGGTCGCCTCGGCCATCTCGCGATCAAAGTGCCAGGCTGCCTTCGATGCGTCGCCTTGGTACTGCCCGAAGCGGGCTGGGGGGAAACCGCCAGGCGACTTGATCGTGAGGTCCGTGAGCCAACCGGAGCGATGGTCGATCTCTTTACACCGGACCGGTTCGGTTGCGTTGGCCGGCCAGTCCGGGATGCGCATCTGCGCTGCCTTGCGGATGAACATCGCAAGGTATGCGGCATTGCGATCTGACCAGGCAAAGTGCCCCGCACCCGGTTCAACGACCATGCTGGCCAGGTTACGCTCATGGGCGGCTCGGAAAGACGCGAGGGCATCCCGGCCGCCTTCCCAAGTCTCGCGACCGGCATCGTTGCGCATGATGCCGCCGAATTCGTCGAACTGGCCAATCATCATCAGCGAGGGCAAGCCGGGCGGTACGGATTCCGGCCCGCCTGGAATGCCGCCGCGGTACTGCACGAGGCCGAAACACCGGTTGGCCATACCGATGGCACAGGCCTTGGCCTGCGGGCCGCCAGCCGAATGACCCACGAAGAAGAGTGGCGCGACGGACAATTCGCGATAGCCCGAGGCATTTGCGAGGTCATCCAGAACCTTCTGCACATCCACCGCCCCCAATCCGCACTTCAGGAATACGATTGCCAAGTTCTCTTTCGCACAGGCTTTGCGGATATCCTGGTCCTTGGCCAGTTCTCGCTCGGCCAAGGTCATGCCACCCATCACCACGCCACGCACCTGTTGCGCCTTTGGCGGAATCCACAGAAAGGCGGCGCTGGCGTCTTTCGCGGTCGCCGCAGGGACCATGTACTGAAAGACGGCCGCCGCAGCCCACGACGGCCAGACGAACAGAAGCAGAAATGCCAGGCAGGCCAAATACCGCATCATTCAAGTTCCATCACATAAGGACAAAGGCATTCGATTGCCTTTTCAGCCATTTGTAGCCGATAGGGCCCGTGATGTTGCTGGCCGGAGACGTGTGCCAAGAAAGGGAAAGCCCGCGGCGGGACATCGCCGCGGGCGCAACATGAGCAGTGGAATAAGACGGATCAGGCCTGCCAGCCATGGGCATCGCGGACCGCGATCATGGCGCTGAGGATATCGTTCCACGTCTGCTGCTTCATCATGACTTCGTTGGGGAACATGCAGCCATCCCAGCAGATGTGCTTGAAGGCCTTTGTGGGCTGGCCGTTCTCATTCCGCATCCAATAGCCGGCGTACCGGGTGATGTCGAGCTTGCCGTTCGGGTCCCTGGCCAGGCAGTGCCGGCCGGTCTTGTCATGGCTGCCGGAGCCCTTGACCGTGGCATCATTCTGGGCGATGTGCAGGTCGATCGTCCAGGGGCGAAGGGCGGCAGTGAGCTTCTTCATGGCCTCGTCCAGCTTGCTCATGTCTTTCCAGTCATAGCCGGCCGGGAGGAGGGCGTCTTCCGGGGCGTTGTAGCCCATAGTGTAGAGCAGCGTATGGGCCATGTCCGCCTGGAAGCCAAACGTCTGGGGCCGGCCGACCATTTCCAGCAGCGTGACCATGTTTCGCCACGAGTGCATGCCGCCCCAGCAGATCTCGCCCTCGGCTGCGAGCCTCTCGCCGAAGCTCTCGGCCACGTCGCAAGCTTCGCGGAATGTCTGGGCGATCTTCTTCTGGTTGCCTTCGGGATCCTTGGCCCAGTCGGCCGGTCCGCAGGCTGAGTCAACGCGAATGACGCCGTACTGGCGGGCACCCAGCTCCTTGAGCTTCCTGCCGATTTGGCAGGCCTTCTTCACCTGGGCGACGAACTGTTTGCGTTCGGTTTCATCTCCCATGGCCGACCCGCCCCCGGTGCCGCCCCACACCGGCGCCACGAGCGATCCGATCGCCAGTTTCCTGGACTGGAACTTGTCAGCCAGTTTCTTGAGCCCATCAGCATCGATATCGATGCTGATGTGTGGATCGAAGAGAAACAGGTCCATGCCGTCGAACCTGGCGCCGTTCACGGTGGCGGACGCGGTGAGGTTGATCATCGTGTCCAGGTCGATGCAAGGCTCAGCGCCCGGCGAGCCCTTGCCCACCAGTCCCGGCCAGGCGGCGTTGTGAAGCTTCGGATAGTTGTTCGCCATCATCCATCTCCTCGCTGTGGTCCGGCTGCGGACCGGTTTTATCTTGGGCTGCTGTTGAGATCGAGAATACCACGCACGACCTCGGCGGGTACTCGCAGAATCGTGCCGTGGCGAGCGCCCTTGGGGAACGCCAGTTCATCGGCCGGGACGGCCTGCCAGGCCTTCAGGTCCTTCGACCGGACTGCGCCATATCGGCTGCGGGTGTACTCGTCGTAGAACACGTACCATTGGTCGTTCAGGCGCACCGCGGTCGGCCCTTCGACCCATTCGGCGGTAATCGGTTCGGATGCCTGGCCATACGGACCCTCAGCGCGCTCCGCCGTGGCGATGCGGATGTTCTTGCGGACCGGATTCCTGGTCTCATCCTTCAGGAACATGACGAACCGCCGTCCATCCTTGACGAGCGTGGCATCAATCACGTTAAAGCCGCCGTCGTAGAACAGCTTCGTGGGCGTGTACTTCTCAAAATCGACCGTTGTCGTCAGGTACATCCGGTGGTTGAAGCCATCATCGCCGGTGTTCTCGGTATTGGGGAACCGCCCGGGAATGGTGCTGGCCCAGAAAATCAACCACCGTTTGTTGTCCGCGTCGTAGAACAACTCTGGCGCCCAAGTGTTGCGGGCCGTCGGCTCGTGCTCCATGGCCGGGACGTACTTCTGCTCCGACCAGTGGATGAGATTCTTGGAATGGGCCATGCCGAAGCCGCGCTTGTACCAGCCGGTGGTCCAGACCATGTGGAACATGCCATCCGGCCCGCGAGCGATGCAGGGGTCACGCATCAGCGGCTTTTCACCGACCGCGGGCTTAAGGAGGGGCTTGTCACCGTTAAGCGGCGACCACTTGAGCCCATCCCGGCTCCAGGCCAGGTAGAGCCCATCCTCACCGTTCTTGCGGAAGAACGAGAAGATGTAGACCGATTCATCGTCGCGAGGCCTGGACCATGGTGCATCCTCAGCGCGGCCGATCTGGGTCGCGCTGAGGAGCATCGTCACGATCCACAATCCATGTGTGGACGTTCGTCTCATGGGGCCCGCTTACAGGTTGACGCCACCGACGTACTTGAGCTCCGGCGCATCGGGATGGGCATTGGGCCCGAAGTAGCGCAGGATGACCAGCGGTTCGGAACTGGTGTTCTCATAGGTGACGCCCGACTTGGCCGCTTGTTCGGTGCAGAAGAACTCATCCTCGGTCAGATCGTAGAATCCGATCATCTTCGGGCAGTCGAGCTTGAGCTTGTTGGCCCGGCCCTGGCCCTGGACGACGATCGCGCCGAACGCGCCGCCATCCTTGACCTTGCACTTCGTGCCCGGCTGGACGGTCAACTCCTTGGCCGTGAACAGTTGTTCGCCCTTGATCTTGCCGTAGACGACCCAGCGGTCCTGGTAACCCTCTTTGGCGGTGTCGGCGACGGGGATGGGCACCAGGTGGTGGTTCTGCTTGAAGAACGGATCGACGTTGGCCTCCCAGTCGATCTCGCTGATGATGAAATCGATGTCTTTGTGCTTGTTCTTGGGCATGTCCTTAACCAGCAGCGACCAAGGCACCTCGCGCCCCTCGACCAGGGATTGGTACATGCCGAAGACATCCGAGCCCCACTGCGGCTCATAGGTGCACAGCGAGCCGGGCGCGTGCAGGATGCCGGGGCCAACGAGCCAGCCGGTGCCGGGCTTGAGCCGATAGGCCGCCGACAGGTCCAGGATGCCGTTGTCGCCGCTGTTCCAGTTCTCAAGGCACTTCTTGAGCTGTTCCTTGGTCGTGCCGGGGTTCAGGCCGAAAAACGTATAGGGGAAGTTGTTGCCGGTCTGATTGTGCTGCGGCGGGAAATAGTAGCTCTCGGGCTTGCCCTCGAGCCCGACGAGCGCCGCGTGTTCTTTTGACTGATGCAGGTGATGGGGAATGGGTCCCATGTTGTCGAAGAACTTGGAATACACCGGCCACTTCTTGAACTTCTTCCAGATCGCATCGCCGATGATCTCGTCGCCCATTTCCTGGACGACATCGGCCAGCGTCGCCCGCTGGCCGTCGGCGACGACGTAGCTCAGGCCCTCGTCCGGGGTGCGGTTTTCGTTGGCGCATGGCGTCGTGGAGGCGAACCACCGCTCATCGATGCCGCCGCGGTTGAGACCAAAGGCATACAGGTCTTTCGGATCCAGTTTCAGTCGTTTGCCGGGCTGCAGGAATGATCTGGGCACCCAGCAGGGCGCCAGGCGCAGCAGCCCGTTGCCCTGTTCCATCGCCAACTCGGCGACCTTGCGAACCTTGCCCGTGACCGTCTTGAGTTCTTTAACTGATTTGGCAGGCATAACAGCACCGTTCCTGTGTCAGAAATGTCCTGTGTCCTTATGTTCCATCCGCTCCGGCAGATGATCCCTACCTTGCCCGATGCCGTCAAGCCGCACAACGGAGCAACGCCGCATTCGCCCAAGCGGAATCGGCTCATCCTGCTGGCGGGTGGGTCGGGGGTTGGTGTAAGATCACCCTCCATTGCTGCATTTCACGAGTCTTGAACAGGAGGTGGTCATGCGCGGAAAGTTGATCTGCCTGGCGGCGCTTTGGGCATTGGGGCCGTTTCTCGGGTCTTTGGGGTGTGCGATGGCCGCCGAAGGCCCCGCGATCACGACCCGAAGCCTGCTGTCGGAAATGGTAGATCTGTCGGGGATGGCCGAGTATCCCAATCCGCCTTACACCTGTAAGCAGTTCTCGAGCTATGACCGCAACGCCAAGAGCCCCACGCAGGACTGGTTCGCCAATGGCGACCGCGGTCAATATCTCCGCACCGAGCAGATCGCCGGCCGCAAAGAGTTCGTGATCATGGATGCCCAAGGGCCGGGCGCGGTCGTTCGCATCTGGTCGGCCAATCCCAATGACGCGGGCACCGTCCGAATCTACATCGACGGCGACGAAAAGCCGGTGATTGAGGCAACGCTGCAGAACCTGCTGGGCGGCAAATTCCCCGGCCTGCCCGCGCCGCTCTCCATGGAAACCAGCCGCGGCTGGAACCTCTATTTCCCCATCGCTTACGCCAGGAGTTGCAAGATCACGACCGACAAGCACGACTATTATTATCACGTCAATTATCGCACCTATCCGGCGGGCACCAACGTCGAGTCGTTCACAGCGGCGCATATCCAGTCCAATGCTCAGCAGATCGCGGCTGTGGCCGGGCAGCTCGCCGCGCCGCGCGGCAAGCCGGCCGGGCAGATCCTCGGCACCTGGGAGCACGAGCTTGGCACGAATCAGTCCGCCGTGAAGATGACCTGGGATGGGCCCGCCGCCATCACGTATCTGAGCATGCAGGTTTCGGACAACGGCGACCGCGAGCAGGCGATGCGGAACCTGGTCATGAGGATTACTTTCGACGGCCAGCAGACGGTCGAGTGCCCTGTCGGCGACTTCTTCGGCACCGCTCCGGGCGTCAACCCCTACGACTCGCTCCCGCTGGGCATGACCAAAGGCGGCGAAATGTGGTCGCAGTGGGTCATGCCCTACAAGCAGAAGGTG
>CAZMXI010000130.1:0-14253 GCA_964570205.1 uncultured Tepidisphaeraceae bacterium | reverse complement strand
CCGTGTCGTTATGGACCCTTATCGGCACATTCCATGGTTTTGAGACAGAGCCTAGTCATTTGCCTGCAAGCGAGGGCATCTTCTCTGCCAGAAGGACTCCAGGAGAGCGTTCGCCGACCGTTTCGATCACTCGGGATCGATCAATCATCGCCTCGACACGGACGACAGACAGGATTGGCTCAACAGACTGACGTGGGACAACAGGATTGCACATGAACAGAACACGGTGGCTCATCATCTCGATTGCGGCGGTGTTTGCCGCGCAGGCCAACGCCCAGACTCGTCCCATCAAACTCTGGCCGCAACTGACGCCGGGCATTCACAATCACGCCGGAGTTCTGGCCATGGAATGCGATGTGGAGAATGACGGGCTTACCGTGACGGATGCCGCCTGGGACACTTACAAAGTGCCCGGCTGCGGCAAGCGATGGACCGTCAACATGGGCGCGCCCATGGGCGGGCCGCTGAAGCGGCACAGGTTCCCCCCGGAGTTCTCCGGCCTGCCGGTCAACCTGACCGTCGAGTTCTACAACCCCGCCAAGCCGTGGGAGGTGAGACAGAGCTACCAGGAGATCATCCTGCTGGGCGGCAAGCAGCGCATCGGCCTGCCGGAATGGTTTCGTGTCCCCACCGACCGCTTGGCGTATGACTTTGACGAAGGCAACTGGTTCCCTTCCGGCTGGACGCTGCCACGCGGCAAGGTTGCCCTCTGGCAGGGAGCCGCCAAGGCCCGCCAGCAGGATCGCAAGGGCCAGTGCCCGATGTATGACTTTGGCTTCACCCATGTGGCGCCCTGCGCCATGACCCACAACGGCTCGGCCGGCACGCGCGAGCGCCGCGGCCTGCTTTTCACCGACAACGAGTGGATTGCCCATCATGGAAATGATTTCACAGTAGACCCCACCGATCCGAAGAACTGGCAGATCGGGCCCTTCCACCATTATGCCGACACCTGTTCCATCATCATCCCCGACTTCGAGGCCCCCAACAGCCACGCGTGGCAGGATCACCAGTACGAAGCCTTTGCCAGGCTGATCGGCGACGTCCGCGCCCGCCGCCCGGACGTGCTGATCGGCTGCTGGGGCGTGGGGGTACTGAAGTCGTCCTTCCGCATCTTCGACAGCTTCTACGAGGGCAAGCCCACCGGCGTGATCGATCTCACGGGCGCCAAGCAGTGGCGAGACAAGTACAACGATCCCGCCGCCGACCTGGCGCCGGTATTCAAGCGGTGCAACCTGAATCTCGGCAATCCCTCGGTCTACTGGATCAATAACTCCAAGCCTTCCCAGCTTTACGCCTTCCTGCAGGAATGGGAGCAGGGCAAGCTTGCCCGCCCGCAGGTGCTCAATGTCCTGTCAACCTGGATCCAGGTTGAGTTTGTCGATGGCTATCCGCTTTCTCAGTACCGGTTCACCGACGCCAGGGGCAAGACGCGACTCGAGGACCTCAAGCACCAGGTTCCCGCATCATCCACCTATGCCCTCTCGCTGTTCGGCCATTGCGTGATGGATGGCCTCCAGTGCTGGGAAGTCGGCGCCCGATACTCCGAAGAACTGGAGGATTACACCGACTGGCGCATCCGCGAGCCCATCGCCAAGCGCAACATCAACGGCGTGGAAGCCCACCTCAACTACTACGTCAAGTACTTCGGCTTCTACAACTACCACATTCTGGGCATGTGGCAGGCCAGCCAGAACAAGGACATCATTGAAGCACCCACCCCATGGGTGATGCCGGAGATATGCACTTCGAAAAACGGCGTCTGGCGCGTCGGCGATGAACGCTACCCGAGCTATATGAACTACTACAAGGAACCGCTCGCGCGGATCAAACTGTCGGCCGATGGGAAGACGGCCCTGATCGTGGCCTGCAACCCGCATAATCAGGGCGTCGAGAAGGTTCGAATCAGGTACCCCGGCAAGACGCAACAGTACGCATTCGACCTGGCAGGCGACTGGCCGGTCATTCAACGATATCATGTGAGCAACTGATCCTCCCCCCGGCCGGGAAGAATCGGGCCAGACGCGCGGCTTTGCGGCGGATTCAAGTCTGACGCACAAGGGAGCACTTCATGATGCAGCGATCGTTCACGCGGTGTGGCTTCACGGTTTCCATCGGAGCGCTTGTCCTGGGCCTGCTGGTCTGCCCCGTCTCCGCTCAGGAGAAGTTCACCCTGGCGGTCATACCAGACTCCCAGCAGGAAATCCTGAAAGCCGATGATGATCGGCTGGTTAACCGCCTTCAATGGCTGGTCGCTCATCGCCGGGACCTCAACCTCGCGATGGTCCTCCATGTCGGCGACCTGCTCAACTGGGACACCCCGGATCACATCCAGTATGAGCGAGCCAGCCGGGCCTTCAAGCTGCTCGATGACGCCGACATTCCCTATGCTCTGGCAGTGGGTAACCACGATACAGCCGCAACCAAGGAAGGCGGCAGCGCCGCCCCCGGCAAGACCAACGCCAATCAGCGTAACACAACCACCTTCAACACCTATTTCCCGGCCACCCGCTTGAAAGTCGTCGGGCACACCTGGCAGGACAACAGAGTTGAAAACGCCTATAGGACTTTCCGGGCCGGCGGCTTGGACTGGCTGGTTGTCACTCTCGAACTCTGGGCCCGACCCGAGCCGATCGAATGGGCTCGGAAGGTCATCGAAGAGCATCCGCATCACAATGTCATCCTCCTGACCCACGCCTTTCTGGCGGCCAACGGCAATATTCAGGCCAACAATGGCGGCTACGGCGACAAGAGCCCTCAATACATCTTCGACAATCTGGTCAGGCCCTGCGCCAACGCCCGCGTGGTCTTTTGCGGCCATGTTGGCTCACACGCATATCGCGCCGACAAGGGCGAACATGGCAACACCGTGCATCAGTTCCTCCAGTGCTACCACGATGGCGTCACCAACCCGGTCCGCCTCTTTGAGATCGATCCGAAACAGAAAAGCATCACCACGCGGGTCTATTGCCCTTCGATCGACAGGATCAAGGACGATGGCTCGGCCAGGACGATCAGGAATGTCGACTGGGTCCAGCCCGCACAGGCTCATTAGCAAAGCAGCAGACGGGAGCAAACCACCGTGAACTGCTCATCGATTCGTCTCCTCGTTCAGATGGCCACGTTCGCACTTGTGGCGATTGCAGGGGCATGGTGCCCGGCGCAGACATCCGCGCCCGACGCCTTCGCACAGAACAAGCGACTGGGACGTGGCGTCAACATCATCGGCTATGATCCGTTGTGGCGAGACCGGGCCAAGGGCCGGTTCCAGGCCGAGCATTTCAGGCTGATCCGCGAGGCGGAGTTCAACCACGTGCGGATCAACCTGCATCCCTTCCGCGATGCCAGACCCGGTCCCGACCACAAGCTGCCCGATGCCTACCTGCAGACGCTCGACTGGGCGGTGGAACAGGCCGTGGCAAACCAGTTGCTGGTGATACTCGACTTCCATGAGTTCACCACCATGGCCAAGGACCCTGTCGGCCTCAAGGATCGATTCCTGGCCATATGGACCCAGATTGCCGATCGCTGCGAGAATCGCCCTCATGACGTCCTGTTTGAAATCCTCAATGAGCCCAACGGCAAACTCACGCCCGAGATGTGGAACGAGTTCCTGGCCGAGGCACTGGGCATCATCCGCCGAAGCAACCCCTCCCGAACTGTCATCATCGGGCCCGGCCAGTGGAACGGCATCGGACAACTCGACAAGCTGCGGTTGCCGGAAGATGACCGAAACCTGATCGTGACAGTTCACTACTACAGCCCCATGGCTTTCACTCACCAGGGAGCGAGCTGGTCGAGCCACAAGGACGCGTCGGGCATCCCGTGGAACGCCACCGAAGCCGAGCGACGGGCGGTGGAAAATGACTTTGACAAAGCCAGCGCATGGGCGGCCCGGAACCGGCGGCCGATCTACCTGGGAGAGTTTGGAGCGTACGACAAGGCTGACATGGCCTCTCGTGTGCGTTATGTCGGCTTTGTCGCCAGGGCAGCGGAAGAACGTGGCTGGAGCTGGGGTTACTGGCAGTTCGACAGCGACTTCATTGTCTACGACATCCGCAACGCCCGGTGGGTGGAGCCGATCCGTGACGCTCTGATTCCGCCAGCGCCCTGAGCGGACGCAGAGGGCGGCCAACCGTGCAGATCGCGCTATTGTCTTCGCTTGCCCCGACCATCGGCGTCAGGCGTCTCGATGCCAAGCGATGCAATCTTCCGGTAGAGTGTGCTGACATTGATGCCCAGGTCCTTTGCCGCCAGTTTGCGGTTGCCGCCGCGGCGCTGAAGCGTCTCGGAGATGAACAACCGCTCAATGGCCTCCAGACTCATCGGCCCGCCTTCCGGGCCTCCCCGCCCCGCCGCTGGACGAAGCTCCGGCGGCAGGTGAGTCAATTCAATCACGCCACCGCGGCACAGGACAAACGCCTGCTCGATGATGTTCTCCAGTTCCCGGACGTTGCCGGGATAGTCGTGCTCCATCAGACGGGCCATCACCTCGTCCGCGACACCCACGATCTGCCTGCCCTGAAGACGGTTGAACCTGGCAATCAAGTGATCCACCAGCAAGGGGATGTCCTCACGCCGCTTGTTCAGGCCCGGCAGCGCCAGATGAACCACACGCACGCGATAGTACAGGTCCTCTCGAAACTGCCCCCGACGGACAAGCTTGGTGAGATTCTTGTTGGTGGCCGCGATGACGCGGATGTCGACCGGACTTGGCTTGACGCCGCCGAGCGGTTCGACCACGCGTTCCTGAAGGACCCGAAGCAAGCGCACCTGCATGGCCTGAGAAATATCCCCGATTTCATCCAGGAAAATGGTCCCACCCTCTGCCAGTTGGAACCGGCCGGGTTTGTCTCGCTTGGCGTCGGTAAACGCCCCCGCCTTGTGTCCGAAAAGCTCGCTTTCCAGCAGAGTGTCGGGCAGAGCGGCGCAGTTCACCGCCACAAATGGCTTCTCCTTTCGAGGTGAGAGGTTATGTATCGCGCGTGCGAACAACTCCTTGCCCGTCCCGCTGGCGCCCTCAATCAGAACGGTGCTTCGACTGGCGGCTATCTGGGGCAGAATCTCGAACAGGCGCATCATGGCCTGGCTTCTGCCGACGATGTCTTCAAAGCTGTAGCGGGCATGCAGTTCCTTCTGCAGTTGTTCCATCTGGGTGAGATCCTGGAACGTCTCGACTCCGCCGATGATCTCGCCGTTGCGGTCCTTCAGCAGCGCTGTCGCGATTCGGATCGGGATGCGCATGCCGCTCTGGCTCACGATATGGCCGGCGGCGTTGACGATGGGCTTGCCGTTTTCCATCGTTCGACGCAGCGCGCAATTCCTCTCGCAGATGTCTGCGCGGAAGACTTCACAACACGGACTGCCGACGGCCTGCTCACGGGGCACGCCGGTAATGCGCTCGGCCGCGCGATTGAAGGCGGTGATTCGCCACTCACGATCGACCGTAAACACCCCCTCGTTGATCGAGTCAAGAATCGTGGCTTCGCGATCAAGTGTTTCGCCTGTGCTGTCTGCCATCCGCCTACCTCATCCCGCCCATCGCCTTTCAGTGATAATCGCGCATAATACAATGTTACCGGCGCGGAGTACATCATTATTGCTCGATTATCCATTTTTCATTCGTCGATCATCATTAATACAAGCCAATACACAACAGATATTTACGATATTCGTGACGAGCTGGCACGAGAATTGTGATACCTGCCGTGAAGATGAAGGTCGCAATACCGCATTGGCAGGGCCGAATCAGCCCGGTGTTTGATGTCGCGGGAAACATCCTCGTCGTTGACATCGAAAACGGTGTTGAGCTGAGCCGACGGGATGTGGCCTTTGATGCCGAGGATTCCCAGGCTCGAGCCGCACGCCTCGCCCAGATCGGGACAGAGGTCTTAGTCTGCGGCGCGATCTCATGGCCGTTGAGAATGGCGATTCATTCGGCTGGAATCGACCTGATTCCCCAAACTTGCGGCGACGTCGAGCAGGTGCTTCTGGCCTTCGCCCGCGGCCAATTGCAGCAGGGAGCCTTCCTCATGCCGGGCTGTTGCGGGCGGCGACGACGATTCAGAGCCAGACGTCGCCGACGCAGCGACTGAGACCGGGCGACGAGACAAACGATCAACGATGGTTCGCCTCGTCCGGAGGGAATGGCCCGGGGCTCCATTGACAGGAATCGCTCCGTACCCGCTGGGATGCTGCCATTCCGCCGGTTAACGGAACGGAAGACAAGAACGATACCCAGAGGTTGATGCAACCTCGCAACTTGAAGGAGAACAAAATGCCAGGTGGTGATCGAACCGGCCCGGCCGGAAAGGGACCCATGACAGGGCGCGCAGCGGGCTATTGCACGGGCAACACGGTTCTCGGCTATGTCAACGACGTCGGCGGGCGGGGCTTCCGGGGTCGGGGCCGTCGCGGGGGCGGCGGTCGCGGCTGGCGGAATCAGTTCTACGCGACCGGCCTGACGGGCTGGCAGCGAGCGGCGACCGGGTGGCCTGGGTTCGGCCGCGCCGTCCCCCAAGTGGTCATGCCCACTGTCCCCGACATGAGCCCTGAACAGCAGGTCAACGCGCTCAAGGAGCAAGCCAAGTACTTCGCAGATACCCTGGATGGAATCCGCAGGCAGATTGACGAGATTGAGGCCCGGGCAAAGAAGAAGGAATGATCCCGAACCGCGGCTGCCGGGCGACGACAACTCGCCCGGCGAGCGATTTCTGCGTGATGGGCACACTTTCGCGGGGTGTGCGATGGCTCAAGGGAGTCACGGCGATGCCAACATATGACTATCAGTGCAATTCGTGCGGACACCGTTTCGACCGGCTCCAGAAGATGTCTGATCCCCCATTGACCACCTGCCCCGAATGCGGCGGGCAGGTGCGCAGACTGATTGGCGCCGGCGCCGCGGTGATCTTCAAAGGCTCCGGGTTCCACTCGACCGACTATTCCCAGGTCCGGCCCAGTTGCGGGCGCGACCAGCCTTGTTGCGGCCGGGACACGCCATGCGGCGCTGAGCCGTGTGATGACTGAGGCTGTATCATGGCATACATCTTCGGACCTGTGCCGTCGCGGAGACTCGGACGCTCACTGGGCGTGGACCTGATCCCGTTCAAGACGTGCTCCTATGACTGCACATACTGCCAGCTCGGCCGCACCACCAACAAGACCATCGAAAGACGCGAGTGGGTTCCACTCGATGCGGTCCTGGCTGAACTGAAGGAGAACCTGGCTTCCAGACCCGACTACATCACACTCAGCGGCTCCGGTGAGCCCACGCTCCACTCACGCCTGGACAATCTGATCGCAGGCATCCGCTCGATAACGGATGTCCCGGTCGCCGTGCTTACCAACGGCTCACTGCTGTGGCAGGAGGAAGTCCGAAGGCAGCTCCTGGATGCGCAGCTTGTGATCCCATCGCTGGACGCCGGGCATTCCGGCATGTTCCAGGCGGTCAACCGGCCACACGGCGGGATCACCTTTGAGCTGATGCTGGAGGGTCTTCTCCGGTTTCGGGAAGAATACCGTGGCCAATACTGGCTGGAGGTGTTCCTTCTGGCCGGCCAGAGCTCCACCGACGTCGAGGCCGGCAGAATCGTCGACTGCGTCAGGCGAATCCATCCCGACAGGGTGCAACTGAACACCGCCACGCGCCCCACGGCCGAGGAATACGCCATCATGGTGGATCGCGGGAGAATCGCCGATCTGGCGACCCGGTTTGATCCGCCGGCCGAGGTGATCGCCGACTATCGAGGCATTCATGCACTCAGCGATTTCAAGGCTGGGCGCCACAGTGTCCTGGAGATGATCGAGCGACGACCGTGCTCCCTGGAGGACATCGCCAATGGCCTGGGCATGCACAGAAACCAAGCCATCAAGTACCTTGAGGAACTTGACGCCCGAGGAATGATCGAGAGGCAATCCTCCGGCGGCAAGCGATTCTACAGCGGCAAACACACGCCGGAGAACAGAGCCACCATTGAGGAGATCGAATGACACAAGCTGACATCGTCGTCATCGGCGGAAGCGCCGCCGGAATCACGGCCGCCATCACGGCAAGAAGACATCACCCCGACAAGAAGATCCTCATGGTTCGCAGGGAGCGGCAGGTGCCGATCCCCTGCGGCATTCCCTACATCTACGGCACGCTGGGCAGCGCCGACAAGAATCTCATCCCGGATTCGATCCTCGATACCCATCGGATCGATCTCATGCTGGCCGAGGTCACGAGGATCGACCCCAAACAGCATCAACTGCTGACGAGCGAGGGCGCGGTCGCGTATGAGCGGTTGATCCTGGCGACGGGCTCCGTGCCGACGAAGCCACCGATCCCCGGAGTGGACGCAGACGGGGTCTTCACCATCTCCAAAGACGTGGAACACCTTCGCCAGCTTCAGCGACGTCTGCAAGAGGCGAGGGATGTCGTCATTATCGGTGGCGGTTTCATTGGGATCGAACTGGCCGACGAGATCAACAAGATAGACGACAAGAACGTTACCGTCCTGGAGCTGGCCCCCAATTGCCTCAGCCTGTCATATGACGTGGAATTCTGCACCGAGATGGAACAATTGCTCCGATCCCGCGGCGTTGACGTGCGCACATCCGCAGCCGTTGTGGGGATTGTCGGCGACGGGCATGTCAGCGACGTTCGCTTGAAGGACGGCGCCAGCATCCGGGCGGATCTCGTGATCCTCGGCATTGGCGTTCGAGCCAATGTTGAGTTGGCCAGGGCGGCCGGCCTGCGGCTCGGGCTGACGGGCGGAATCGCCGTGGACCGGACCATGCAGACATCCGACCCGGCCATTTTCGCATGCGGCGATTGCGCCGAGAAGATATCCTTCTTTGGCGGCAGGCCCTCGCCGCTCAAACTGGCGTCCATAGCCCAGCTCGAAGCACGAATTGCAGGGGCCAACGTCTATGGACTGCGTCGGGAGAGCGACGGCACCCTGGGTGTCTGGTGCACGGCCGTCGGTGATCTGGCAATGGGAACGGCGGGCCTCACCGAGGCAATGGCCAAGGATCGCGGCTATCAGGTGGTCTGCGGCGCCGTGGAAACGCCGAATCGCCACCCAGGCGGCATGCCCGGCGCGGCAGCCATGAAAGTCAAGCTCGTCTTCGAAGAGCATTCGCAGGTGCTGCTGGGCGGACAGGTGCGAGGCAGCGCTTCGGTTGGCGAGATGATCAATGCTATTGCCGCCTGCGTCCAGAAACGGATGACGGCCGAGGGTATCGCCATGTTCCAGATGGGAACCCATCCGGCCCTGACCGCGTCGCCCATCGCCTATCCTCTCGTCAACGCGGCGGAGGTCGCCATCAGCAGGATGCAGTGAACAACTCGGGCCCGGGATCGGACAGACGCTGATGCCCGGCGCCGCGCCAGGCTTCGTGCGCATGTCGTCCCGCCGCGAACGGGAGAGGCATGCGCGCGGCTATCGCTTGGGCGGTTGCATCATCAGCGATTCAATCGCCCGGCCAACCTCTGCCGGATCCGCCCTTTCCACAAGGTAGGCATGGGCCTTATCAGGAGCGGCGCGCCACTCATTGCGGCCATCCTCGTGGATGTGGTTATATCCGCCGCGATGGACGCGCCACCAGTCGTCGTGACCGCGTACGGCAACGAGCACCGATGTCTGGTCCCAACTGTACCGGCCCGCGCCGGGCTTGTTATAGAGTTCATAGGCCCTGCGCACGGGATTGGGCGATGGCAACTGCGCCAGATTGGCCCCGGTGATGATGCGTATGCCAACTTCCCAGCCACTGAAGAGGATAGGCGTCGGCCAGTTGTTGATCGCCTGGGCGGTCTTCTGGCCGCCAAACTTGAAATTGTGCTCCGCGTCCTTGCCGGCGGGGTAATTGCCGCCCATGCATGACCAGAGGCGCACCTTGCGGCGAACCAGATCGGCCCCTGCCAGCGGGCTGTGGTCATCCGGCTGCGACTGGAGCAGGTCAGCCAGGTTCTCCAGGGTGCCGATGCTCACGATGACGACGCTATGGTCCGCCTCGGCGGCAAGAATGCGCCGATACAGCAGGACTGCATCGGGCGACTTATCAAAGGAGAAATCGTTGGGGAACTCGCCAGCGATCTGCCGGGCGTAGCGGGAGTTCGCCTTGCCGCCGCCAGGTCTGCGCACGCCAATCGGGACATTGCCCCGCCCATACCACGTGTTGATCGCATCGGTACAGCGGGGGCTTTCGCCGTTGGCGTCGGACATCATCACGGCAAGAAGCCTGGCCTCGCCCCGATCGGCCAGTGCATGGAGCATGGCCAATGCCCCTACATCATCGCAGTCGGAATCCATGTCCGTGTCGAGGATGACAGGAACAGGCCGGCCGGCTGATGATTGTCGGGCCTGCGTCGGCGCGCATCCAGTCAACAGCAGCAACAACAAGCACCCCCCCGCCTGGATGAGCCTCATGTCCGAGCTCCCCAACCAGCCGGCCTGGCACACGCAGGCACAAACCACCCTCGCTCACTGGCATCCATTGCCCGCGATGGGAACGCAAGGCAATGTCAGCGACAGGGAAACCGAGTGACTGAGAAGCCTGCGAGAGCCAGGACCGGCTTCAATACCGAGGGCCTACTTGGCCATGTCTTTCAGCGCCTTGAGGGGGCGCACCTTGATGACCTTGCGGGCGGGCTTGGCCTTGAACATCACCTCTTCCTTGGTGAAGGGGTTGATGCCTTTGCGGGCCTTGGTCGCGGGCTTCTGGATGACCGTGATCTTCATGAGGCCCGGCACGACGAACACGCCCGGCCCCTTCTTGCCCACGTTGGCCTTGATCAGGCCCGAGAGGGCGTCGAAGACTGAAGCGACCTGCTTGCGCGAGAGTTCCGTCGATGCAGCGATACTCGAGAGAATTTCACTCTTCGTGGCGACTTTTGCAGCCATGTGCGAATCCTTTTTGAGAAGAAATGGTTCCATTCCCGATGCTCATATCATACGAAAGGCCGCGTTTTTCACAAGCGCACTGACCCTTTCACACTGTATTTCTGCGGAAAACCCAGCGACGGAGCCTCCGCGGCACCCGGTCCGAGCCCGTCATTTCCCGTCCCGCTTGACCTCGAACAGCGGATTACTGAGCACTACGGAGTCCATTCCGGACCCCTCCGGCATCGGCGACTCGCCGCTTGGGCACGCCGCATGCGCATCCATCGGCGCCGGATCGGGGCGGTACAGCCGCACGCCGAATGCCTTCATGTACTCGGTCCAGTTGCCCTCGGCGCCGGCGGCCTGCCCGCCGCGAGTCGCCTGCAGGCTCATGTTGAGCTTGGCGTCCATGTTCTCGATGAAATGCACCGCGATCGCCTCGGGGGTGCTTGGCAGCTTGATGGCGCCGAACTCCGGCACTCCGTGATGGCTGATGACGATGTGTTGAAGGACATCGACCAGATTCTGCGGTATCTGCTCCCCAAGGACCTGCTCGGCCGCGCGCCGCTTGTGTTCAATCCAGATCGCCGACTTGACAATGTGCCCCACAAGCTGGCCACCGTCGGTGTATCCAAAGGAACAGTCGTAGCGCAGTTCCCATGTCTTGGCAATGTCGTGCAGGAAGATGCCCGCGATGACCAGGTCGCGGTTCAGGCCCGGATAGAACCTGGCCACGCAGTCGGCGACCTCAATGGAGTTGAGAGTGTGCTCCAGCAGGCCGCCGATGAAGGCGTGGTGGAAGCTCATGGCCGCAGGCGCATCCCGGAAGTTCTTCATGAGCTTCTCATCGTCGAGGTACGCATGGATCAGCGCCGCCAGATGGCGGTTCTGGATCGAGCCGAGCAGTTCGACCAGCCGCGAGCACATCTGCGGGATGTCCTTCGTCGTGTGGGGAATGAGGTCGGCCACGTCGAAAGTGCCGTCCTTCGGAGCCCAGGTCTGCTCGATGATGAACTGAAGATTGTTCTGGTAGTTCTCAACCCGGCCACGCACGCGGAGGAACCCGGAATCCGGCAGGGCATTGAAGATGTCGCGCGTTGCGTTCCACATGCGCGCGGTAATCTGCGTGCTGCGGTCCGAGAGAAACGCCTTGATGAAATACTTGCCGGTGGTTGTCGCCGAGAGCTGCTTGCCGGTGATGACAAATACATCCTCAATCACGTCGCCGGGAACACAATCGCTAAGATAGGCATTCCTCATGGCGGAGGTTGTACGTTCGGCGGGCTTGCCGGACAAGGGATGCCGCCCGCGAATCCCTTCTGGTTTCTACGCGGCGGCCATGGCGACTTCGACGGCAATAGGCGCCATCACCCACCGCCGGTCACCAGCGGGGTGACGAACGGTGGGTGATGGGCCACGGATGCTCGGTCCGTCGCGTGATGATTTATGAACCCGGAGGACGGTTCTCGTCCTCGGGGCCGGGTTCCGACGACGGCGCCATGGGCTCGGCATTGGTTTCGGACGGCCTTGCCTCGCCCGGCACATCGCTTTCCGCTGGCCGCGTACCGCCGGACGCAGGCGTTGGTGCCCCGGCGACTGGCGACGCCGGCGCGCCCGAGGCCGCTGCGGGTGAAGTCTCGACAAAATCTTCCTCGGGCTGCTCGAGATACACGTCGTCCAGATCGGTGGCATCCACTTCGCGCCGCAGCAAATAATAAATGATCGTGCTGGCGGACATGAAGAAGCTGATGGCGTAGGCCCCCAGCAGTGCGATCACCAGGTAAATCCAGAAGGCCGTAATGCCGGCATTCACCTTGCCCCAGGTGTTGAGCTGTGACCAGTCCACGTCAAAGGGCAACGGGCCCCAGAAGCTGCCCACGGGCGGGAAGATCGCGTTCCAGTAAGACTCGCTCGCGCCGGTCTCCCAGAACATGAACAGCCCCACCGACGTCTGCGTCAGCCATAGCGTCAGCCAGATGAAGAACCGGACGAACAGGTATGTCATCGCGCCATAAATAATCGCGACGACGCAGTAGAAGGCCATGCGCCACGGCTTGGCGTACACATAGCTGAATGAGCGGCTGATGGCATCAAAGCTGTCCGAGCCCTCGACCGCTATCGTGGGGTACATCAGACCGAACCCGCCCGCGGTTCCGATGATGACCATCGTCAGAACCACGCCCACCGCCAGGGCCACGATGAACAGCCCCGAAACGACGATCATCCCCGCATACGTGACAAAGAGCACCCAGGACACCGCCGCCACGACCAGCACGATGGCCGCGATCAACAGGAAGCTGAGGAACTTGGCGGCGGCAAAGCTCAGGCCCTGCCGGATTGAGAGCTTTCGGCCTTCATCCGCGAAATGCACCGCGGCAATGCGGGCGATCGCCCCGCCGAACAACGACCAGACCGCCATGAACAGGGCCGCATACAACACGAAGTAAAACCAGTGGAACCGCAGCAACCACCCCGGACCGGTGACGAAGAATCCCAGAACCGACGGAATCACGCCACCGTCGACCATCCAGGAATTCGACAGGACACCGCTCCAGACGCCCTGAATCTGCGCCCGCTCGTAGAACAGGAAGGCGGAAAAAACGCCGCGACCGCGAACATCCTCAATGATGTTCAGTCGCCCTTGAGCCTCGTCGTATGCCCTGACGACTATCGCATCGCGCTGGGCGGCGGCGGCCAGAAGCCGCGTGGCATCCTTGGTCTCCGTCTCGACCTTGGCATAGGCCGCATGGGCTTCCTTGATGGCCTGGTTGCGGCGGGCAAGGACCTCCCCGGCCAAGGCGCTCGCGTGCTCGGCCTTCAGCGACGAGGTCTCCCGATTCTCGGGCTTCTTCAAGACGTCGTACTCGCCCCCTTTGTCCGCAAGCAGCAGCAGCAGGTCGCGATAGCGGGCAGTGGCCCGCTCTCGCTCGGCTCGCCGAAAGGCCGAAACATCCGCGCCTCTCTGGTACGCCGTGATCTCGCCCGTGATCGGCATTCCCGATGGCGAGCTCACACGCCAGATGCTGTCCAGGATGCGCCCACCGAAATACAGGCACAACAGCGCCATGAGCGCCAGTACCAGCTTCGAGGGATGAATCGCGATTCGGAAAGCGCGAAAGAGATGGGTGAACGGGAAAACCTCGCGCCACTCGATGCGACGGATCGCCAGCGGTTCCTCCGCCATGAGGCAAGCTCCTTTCCCTTGTGCCTGATGTAAGCCCGGCCACCAACTCTGGGTAGCGCGGCCAACTCGATCGCATTATAGTGTTTATGGCCTGTCCATCAATTCGCAAATATCGGCTGCATGGCAGAATGTGTGCGACATCATCAACCGAACTAGTGCCGCTTCCAGTTCATGACTTTCGTGTTCCGGTCCACGCTGATTAAGCGC
>CAZMXI010000129.1:3068-14383 GCA_964570205.1 uncultured Tepidisphaeraceae bacterium | reverse complement strand
GGGCGGAGGGCTCCTTGGGGGGGCGGTTGGGTCAGACGGTTTCGATATCGACCTTGATGCAGACGGGGCGGCTGATGGTGTTGTAGACGGGGGAGAAGGTGGTGAGCTTCTTCAGCAGTTCGGGGTCGCCGTTGGTCTTGACGCGCATTTTCACGCGCAGTTCCTGGTAGCCTGGGTTGACGGAGGGGTCGATCTGCATGAGGCCGCGGAGGTCGATGTCGCCTTCGACGCTGGATTGGATGCTCTCGATCTCGATGCCGCGAGAGGCGGCGTGGTAGGCCATGGTGGTGGTCATGCAGCCGAGCAGGGCGCCCAGGGCGTATTCAACGGGATTGGGGCCCTGGTCGGTGCTGAGGAGAAAGGGGGGCTCGTCGGCCTGGTAGACGAAGGTGGCGGGGCGGGCGTGTTCCTCGCGGCCGCCGTAGAAGGGTTCGATTTTGAACTGGTTGTGGCCGCCGTTGATCCACTGGTCGCTGGCGCGGAACGTGCATTCACCAAGGGAACTGTCGGCCTTGACGGCCTGGATGGTGTCCATGAGCTTCTGGACATCGACGCCGTTGAGCTGGGTCTGGGTGGTCTGCATGGCGAGTCTCCTTGCCTGGGGTGAAGATTGGCCGCGTTCGCACGCGCGAAGCGGATGCTGAATCCTGCGATTGAGGCGGAGTGTAAAGGGGTTGGGAGGAGACGAGAGCGCGGATTATCGGGGGATTTTTCGGTCCGGTTTATCGGGGCGGGCGGAGGGGGGAGGAAGGAGGCTGGTGAAAGGTCAATGAGGTTGCAGGAGAGTCCGGGCGGCGGGAATCGAACCCGCACGGGATGTAATCCCAACGGATTTTAAGTCCGTTGCGTCTGCCGTTCCGCCACGCCCGGATGGGGGGATTGTAATCGGAGTTGCTGGCGGGGGCCATGGGTGGTTCAGGGGGCCTGGAGCTGCGATTCGGCGATGCGGAGGTCCAGGGCGGTGGTGATCTTCAGGTTGAGTTCATCGCCGGGGAGCAGCCAGACCTGCTGGCCGGCGAGTTCGAGCAGTTGGGCATCGTCGGTGATCTGGTCGAGGGGGATGGGGCAGCGGGCCAAGGCGCGGGCGAGGTCGGCCTGGCGCATGATCTGGGGGGTCTGCATGGCCCAGAGGCGTTGTCGGGGGATTGTCCGCCGGACGGGGGCGGGCAGTGGGCCATCGGCTTCCTTGATCGTCAGGTGAACGGGAAGGGCGGGAACGGCCGCCCCGTAGGTCCGGGCGGCGGCGAGGGCAGCGTCGATCAGGGATTGGGAGACCAGCGGCCGGGCGGCATCATGGACGGCGATCCATTCGATGGATGAATCGATGAGGCCCAGGGCGTTCTGGACGCTGTGGGCGCGGGTGGGGCCGCCGGGGCAGAAGCGCAGGCGCGGGTCGGCCGAGCCGATGGCAGTGCGGATGGCAGGCTCATCGGCGGTGGGGATCACCACGAGCCGCACATCGGTCCTCTGGAGGAACGCACCAACGCTGCGGGCGATGACGGCTTTACCTGCGAGGTTTTCCAGCAGCTTGTTGCGGCCGAATCGCCGCGACTGGCCGGCAGCGGGGATGATGACGCCCAGGGAGTTCATTCTTGGTGCGGGGTCGCCTTTGGAGGCCGGCCACGATCAGGTTGCGGCGGGAGTCCGTTCGGATTCGATACGCCGCGCAGCCGCATCAGAAACTCGCCCGAAGACGATGCGTCCGGCGGCGGTGGTGAGCATGTTCGTCACGACGATTTCCAGATCGGTGTTGATATGGCCCCGGCCCTGCTCGACGACGACCATGGTGCCGTCTTCCAGGAAGCCGACGCCCTGGGTGGGCTCCTCGCCAGGCTTGACGAGCCTGACCATCAGCTTTTCACCGGGGAGGACAACCGGCCGCATGGCCTTGGACAGGTCGTTGAGGTTGACGACATCGACACCCTGCACCTGGGCGACCTTTGACAGGTTGGTGTCGCTGGTTAACACCCGGCCGTGAAGTTCCTTGGCGAGGACGAGCAGTTTCTGGTCGGCACCCTGGGCTTCGGGCGAGCTGTGCCCGGTCCACTCATAGAGGATCACTTCGACGCGCCGATTGCCCTGGAGTTTATTCAGGACATCGAGGCCGCGTCGACCGCGGTTGCGTTTGAGCTTGTCCGCGCTGTCGGCGAGGGTTTGCAGTTCATTGAGGACGAACCTGGGGACGATGAGGCGGCCATCAAAGACGCCGGTATCGGCCAGATCCAGAATCCGGCCGTCGATGATGACGCTGGTGTCAACCACGACTGGCCTGGCCCCGCGCACCTGTTTGCTGAATTCGACGTAAGGCACGATGAAACGGAAATCATCCTTGGTCTGGAGGACGAAGCTGATGGCGAGGTAGCAACTGACGGTGCCAAGCACCACGTTAATGAATTGCTTCACGGCGGCACGGTGCTCGTTAAGGAGGCGAATCTGCTCGGCGCTTCGTCCTTCGGTCGGCACCGGCAGGTACTGGTCGACCAGCAGTTCGACGACGAAGCTCATGGCAAAACAGACGAGCAAGCCGACGATCAGGCCGAGGAAGGTGCCGGAGAAGATCGCGAGCTTGCGGCGAGGCGAGAGGATATCGACGGCGACGAAGAACAGGGCCATGGTGACCGTCGTGGCCATAGCCAGGCCTGTCTGGTCGCCCAGCGGCTGGGATTTATCGCCAACGAAGAACCACCCGATCCCTCCCATCAGCAGGACAAACAATGCCCTCAGGATGTGCAATACCATGGCGCCCCGCGATCAAAAAGTGTTGCGATCAATATAACGCAAGCTGCCGCGGCGGTCCAATGGACGTGAACCGCAGGCCAACCCCGCCGGCTAACGTTTCGCCAACCATGCGAGCACGGCGATGCCCATCACAATCCGGTAGATGGCGAAGGGCACGAAGCCGTGCTTTCGCACCCAGTGCATGAACCAGGCGATCACCGCCAGGGCCACGACGAAGGATGTGGCGAAACCCACGCCCAGCACCTGCCATTGCTGCTGATCCATCGCGACGTGGCCCGCCTGGAGGGTCCGAAAGAGCTTAAACCCGGTGGCGGCAACCATGGTGGGAAGCGAGAGGAAGAAGCTGAACTCCAGCGCCGCCTCGCGCGACATGCCGGCGGTCTGGCCGGCGGCGATGGTGACCATGGAGCGGCTGGTTCCGGGGAAGGCCGCCGCCAGAGTTTGGGTTGCCCCCACCCAGATCGCCTGCCAGAAGCCCATCTGGTCCATGTGCGCGGTTGTGGGACGACGGAATGCGGCATCGACGATCCACATGACCGCGCCGCCTATGATCAGCGACCAGCCCATGATGGACAGGCTTTCCAGATTCTCGCCTATCGTCGTTTCCAGCAGATAGGAAGGCCCGGCCGTGACGACGAACGCAAGCATCGTCAGGCTAAGGGGATGCGTAAGCCATGTGCCGCGGCCGGATTCGCCCTTGGGGAAAGTGGAAAGAAATCCGCAAATCCGTTTCGAGAAATAGGCGAACACCGCCAGGATGGCGCCCAACTGGATGACAATGGCGTACATCTGCCAGTATTCACTCTCCAGGCTGATGCCAAGGAGGTCCTGGGTGATGCGGATGTGGGCGGTGGAACTGACGGGAAGGAATTCCGTCAATCCCTCGATGATGCCGATGATGAGCGACTGAAGATATGCGTTCACGCCGTCCTAATCCTTGACGCCGGGGTTGAGACTCTGCCGGTAGAGCGCTGTTGCCCGCTGGATGTACATGATCCCGCTGGCAACCGTGACGATGATGGTTGCCCATATGAAGACGTCTCGCGCGAGGCGGGCGGCGGGCTCATATTGGTTTCGGGTCAGCCAGCCCAAGTAGTTCACATAGATCAGGATGGCCAGGATGGTGATCGACTGGAGGACCATCTTGAGCTTGCCGCTGAAGGCGGCGCCAAAGGCCTGGCCGGACTGCTCCGACAGCCCGCGGAACGTGGTGACCATGAGCTCGCGGGCGAGGAGGATGACGACCATGGCGGGAGTGACGCCGGTGATGGTCTTGACAACGAATCCCGGGCCGCTGTGGGCGGAGTCCGGGATAATGAAATTCTTGCCCGCGAAGAAGATAAACGCCCCGAGGACGAGGATTTTGTCCACAAAGGGATCGACCACCCGGCCGAAAGCCCCTTCGACTTTCCAGCGGCGAGCGAAATAGCCGTCGAAGTAGTCTGTGAGCAGGGCCACGAGGTAAATAACGAACGCGATGTTGAGGAGGGTGGGATCACCCCGGCCGTCGTACTGATACCACGAGAGAATGACGAAGAACACGCCTGCCAGAAGCAGGCGCAATCCCGTCAGAGCGTTCGGGACGTGTCGGAACATAAGCCGGGCGGGATTGTACGGACAACGGGCTGAGGATCAAAGGCCTTCCGCGCGTCGGGCGTGCCTGAGTTCGTCCGTCGGCAAGGAACTTGCCGGGAACACCTGGCTATGCTTGACGCTGCCGGGCCGGTCCTCTACGCTGCCATGATCTCACTTCTGCAAGGCCTAATGATGTCACGCCGAAGAGCCTTCACGCTGGTGGAACTGTTGGTGGTCATCGGGATCATCGCGCTGCTGATCTCGATCCTGCTGCCGGCGTTAAGCAGGGCTCAGGAAAGCGCCAAGCGGGTGGCGTGCATGAACAACCATCGGCAACTGCTGATGGCGGTGCGGTATTACTGCGATGAATGGCGGGATGCGATTCCGTTCTGCAACTCCAACGGCATCGAGACCAGCACGTGGCGGCACCCCGGCTGGCTGTACGACCGCGCCCAGGGCGTGAGCCTTCAGGAACATGTAAAGAACGGGCTGCTGTATAAGTGGCTCCGTAATGAGAAGATATATCATTGCCCATTCGATGCGCCGCCTTACGTCAGCAGCGCCGGGCAGACGCTTCACGAGTTGAGCAGCTACTGCATGAACCGGGCGGTGCTGAATCAGGCGCATCCGCCAAGTTACAAGTACGGGCAATTCAAGGCGACGGATGTGTTGTTCTGGGAATCGGACGAGAAACGGGCAATCTGGAACGATGGCACGAACAATCCGTATGAGGGGATCACCGCCCGGCATGGGCAGAGCAAAGGAATCCGCGAGGCCGCGGGCGCAATCGTGGGTTGTTTTGCAGGGCACGCCGAGTGGATCACTGTGGCGGAATTCGAGCGAGAGGCAACGCGGCAGCCGGGGCGCATCATGTGCGGGCCCACTTATCGCTGACTTGGGATCGTCCGGGTCCGGTCTCAGGAGACGCGGTCGGCCTGGCCCTGGGTGAAGCCGGTGGCGCGGTATCCCGCCTGATTGATGGATTCGAGCAGTTGGCGGACCTTGACGCTCTGGGGGTCATATAGGACGGAGGCCTGCCCGCTTGCAAAATCGACCTCAACCTCATGGACTCCGGCATGCGTTGCCAGTTCCCGTTGAATGGCCGCCTGGCAACGGTGGCAGTGCATTCCCTCGACTTTGATGAGCACCCATTGATCCCGACCGGTGTGATTCGCCATGATGCATTAATCTCCGTCCGGGGCCTGGTCTCGATGGACCGCCCGCACATCCCCCAGTAAAAACCGAATCGACAATAAAGGCAAGTCAAATGTGCCAATTCACCCCGTTTTTTCAGGTTGCGGTTGGACGCGATTTTGAACTGGACGGAGAGTACCGAACAGGGCACCGTTTCCAAGTCAGGTTGACGTTATGCGCGACGTTTGCAGAAACGAATCTGTCGCCGTCCGGACGGACTCCTCCGCGCCGATTGGACCACTAGGCCAATTGCCGCGACCTTCACACGCGGCACGGCGTTTGTTATCGCTCCTGATGTCCCGTCAGCCGTTGTTACCGGGCTTCCCCTTCAGCCGAAGAACGCCTGGTTGTAGGCCTCGAAGATGAACACGGCGTTCTGGTCGTAGCCGAGCGCTACCAGCAGTTGAGCTAACTTGACCAGGACAGGTACGAGCAGGTTCCAGGCGGACATGAAGAAGACGAAGAAGAAGAACCAACTGATCTGGGGGCGGCGGAGCCACTCGACCCACTCGCGGGGGAGGAACTCGGCGATGGCGTTGAAGCCATCCAGCGGCGGGATGGGGACGAGGTTGAATACGGCGGCCATGAGCTGCAGGATGCCCATAGCGCCCAGGAAGATCTGCCAGCCGGTCCAAGTGGAGGGCTCGGTGGGATCGACCATGCCGAACTTCGGATGGAGGGCCGCGAGGCAGGCTGCGCAGAGCAGCAGGTTCATGGCCGGCCCGGCCAGGGAGACGGCCACATCCCACGCGCGGCTGCGGAGCAGATCGCGGCGGACATAGGTGACGCCGCCCGGCAGGGGGATGCCGCCGACGATGAGGATGATGACCGGCACCATGATGCTCCAGACGGGATCGACGTACTGGATGGGGTTGAGGCTGAGTCCGCCGCGCTCGCGGATGGTGTAGTCGCCGCCGAGAAACGCGACAGCGCCGTGGGCGAATTCGTGCAGGACCACGGAGATGACCCAGCCGAGCACGACGGCCCAGAGCATCTGATTCTGATAGTCGATGGCTAGAAGTCCGTTCATAGAGCGGGTAAGTTTCTACCCGAAATGATCGTCTTGATCGACAACTACGACTCGTTTACGTACAACCTGGTCCAGAAAATGGGCGAGATCGACCCGGCGCGGCCGATCCACGTCTTCCGCAACGACAAAGTCACGGTGAGCCAGGTCGAGGCCCTCAAGCCCACGCACATCGTGATTTCGCCCGGTCCATGCACGCCGAAGGAGGGTGGCGTCAGCAATGACGTGATCCGACACTTTGCCCCGGCCGTTCCGATTCTCGGCGTTTGCCTCGGACATCAATGCATCGGTTACGTTTTCGGCGGCATTGTCGAGCGGGCGGGACGGCTGATGCACGGGAAGACCGACCTGATTCATCACGATGGAAAGACGATTTACCAGGGAATGCCCAATCCGTTTACGGCGACTCGATACCACTCGTTGATCATCCGCAACGGCACGCTGCCGGATGATTTCGAGGTCAGCAGTTGGACCGAGCAGCGGGAGATCATGGGCATCCGGCACCGGCAGTGGCCGCTGGAGGGGGTGCAGTACCATCCGGAGAGCTTCCTGACGGAACAGGGATCGCTGCTGCTGGCGAACTTTCTGCGAAAGCAGCCCCATTGAGGCTGATTCTCGCCCAGGCGGGCCCTCCACCGCGCCGAAGACAGACATTGGGGTGCGGACAGGAATTCCGTTGCGCCCACAGCAGGGCGTCGTCCGCCAGGCCCATTCCTCATCAACGTAGACGCGCCCTCCGGGCCAACGGCTTCCGGTGGACTTTTTGCACCTTCGTGCGAGAGGTGGCTCGGTCGGGACCGGCGGAAGCCGCCATCGCCGTTCCACCCTGAAGCTTCTCGATCTGACTCTGGACGTAGGCCTTGCTCAGCAGGGCAAAGTCGGCTGTACCGACTGCTCCATCCATGTCGAAATCGCCGCTGGTGAACTTGGTCTCAAAGTCCGGATTCGTCTTGTTAAGCTGGTAGGCGACATAGCCCTTGCTCAGCTCCGCGAAGTCCGCGGTGTCCACCTTGCCATCAAACGTGGCGTCGGCCGTCCACGTGTATTTTACCAGGACATGATGATCTTCAAGGCCATCGCCGACCGTCAGATCCGCCCCGACCGCGACCGCCAGTCGGTGCTCCGGCCGGCTCTGGCTCGTGGTCAGTCGGCCGTCGATGATCGCGTCGCCCAACGTCCTGCGCAAGGCTGCTGCGCTGGCCGAGTCCTCGCATTTCACGACCAGATTGCCGGTCAGCAGGTCCACGATCCCTTCGCCGGCGAGGATCAGGTCGTCGAGGGCCAGGGTATCGGCGCTCGCAATGAAAACGCCGCCATCGACCCGAAGTGCGGCTATCGCCGGGAGCGGCGATTGGATCGTTCCTCCGCTGATGACGATGAATTCAAGGCCATCGGGCACGGCGCTGAGGGTATGGGCGCCGTCCAGATAGACCACGACATCCTCGCCGTCGCCGGCGTCGAACTGGAATCCCATCGGTACATCGCCATAGACCTTCAACTCGTCATTACCGGATGATCCGGCGATGTGCAGAGGCGCAGCGCTGGCAGCCGGAATGTAATAGAAGAGGTGCTGGCCGTCATGGTGGTGCGCGACCTCAATCTGCGCGCCCATGTGCCTGATCTCGAAGCTGTCGTCCGCATCTGAACCAGGGATGACGGTCTGGGTGATGGTGAACGACACGTCCGTCGGCGCGGCGAGGCGGTTGCCCGCTCGGTCCAACGTGAAGGCGTTGCCAACCGTAAGCGTGTATTCGCCGGCAATGAAGGTCTCGCGGTCAAGTCCGCTCAACGTGAAGACTCGATTGTCCTCGGTGCTCAGCGGGAAAGAGTAGTTGAGCAGATTCCCGCCGCCATCGCGGGTCAGCGTCAGGTCGGCCAGGCCAAAGCCAAGGACGGGCTCGCTGAACTCGATGACGGCCGAGACGATCGCGGAATCGCTGGGGCTGGTGATGGGGTGAATCGAGGCGGAAGGGGCCTGGTGATCGAAATTCGCAAGCCCCGGCGAACCATAAGTGCCGTCGACGTCCCAGTTGGCCGGGGCATCGCCGAATGCGAGACTGTCGCGACGGGCCAGGTGCCCGGAAGCGTTGGGGGTATAGGCAAAAACATCAGCGGGGTAATACGGAACCTCATAGGGTGGAATAATCTCGGGGGCGCCGGGGAGGAGCAGTCTGACGGTCTCGCCGCTGTCGCTGAGCTGGCCTGTGTAGGGCAGGCTGAATATCTTCACCTCATCGGGCACGGCGTACTTGGCGCGGAAGATGTCGGCGGCTATGGGCGTCACCAGGGCAAACTGATAAGGCAGAAGGAACTGGCCCTGAGCGAAGGTGTAGGCGATGCCCCCGATCTTCCAGGTGTTCTGCGGATGCGAAGGATCATAAAGATAGACGATCGAATTGGTGGTGTTGCGCAACTCGATGTACTCGTCGCGGCCGGCCGGTGGCGAGAACATGACCTCGTTGATGACCACCGGCGCGATGCGCGGCGATGAATTGGCCGATCCGCGCGTGGGTTCGGCCAGCAGGGTGAAACGAACCGCGCCGGAGTCGGGCAGGATATGGCGGCCCAGCGTATACTCCTTGTCGGAGGCGTCGAATGACTCGCTGGCGCGATAGCCGCTCAGGGCGCCGGCCGGCGTGGCGCTGGACAGGACAACGTCGTCGCCCAGCTCGGAGAGGCCGAATCCGCTGGGACCCAGAACCGTGGTCCCGAAGTGTTCGAACTGGGTGAAGTAGACATAATCGCCTGAGGCGAGGATGGTGTTGTCGGGGATGCGGAACTTACACAGATCCTTGCTCGTCTTGTCGGAGTCGGAAAGGAACCAACCGGAGATGTCGATGTCATGGTCGGATGCGTTGTACAGTTCAATCCAGTCTCCCACGGGCGACAGATCGGTGTGGGCGAGAACCTCGTTGATGACGACGGAACCGTCGGCCAGAGTCACCTCGTCGGCGCCGGGAGTGCCGTCATCCGTCCGACTGGCCTTCCACGCTGCGGCGGTGTTCCAGTTGGCGGCGGGGGCGTCGGGATCGACGATGGTCAGCGTCTTGCCCGACCCGTCGGTCTCGGGATGCCAGGGGAGGTTGTCGTCGTAGGTGAAGTCGAGAACCGTCTGGGCGAGTTTGTCCGTCAGGATGATCCTCTGGCCGCCGTTGTCAAGCTTGCCTGAGGGACCGTACTCGGGCGCGAGGGTCAGCCCGGCGGCCGCGTAACGCTGGACGAACGCGGCGGTGTTCCGCGGCACGACCACATGCTGCCCCGGAGCGAGCTGCAGTTCATCAAACGTGTAGGTGTACGAGGATGAGAACGTGAGCGTGACGCCCTGCAGGTTGATCGCCTGTGCGCCGATGTTCTTAAGCTCGATGAACTCGAACTCGTCGTTGTCGAGGGCTTCGCCGGTGTCGGGCGGGGGAGGACCGTCGGGATTGTAATGTACCTCGGTGATGCGCAACGAGCTCTTGACCAGGTCGTTGGGCTCGCCGGCAACGAACTGAAAGCTTGATGACCAATGGCTCCATCGGCCGTTGCTGTCCTTCATCTTGACCCGGACGCGGTACACGCGGCCGGGCGTGACGGCGGTGGCGGGGATCGTGATGTACTGGCCTTCGGCGAAGCTGGTAATCTCGTCGCTCTCCCAGGCGGCATCGATCTCGTAGTTCTTTTCGCTCCCCGTGACTGGGGTGACATCGGCAATGCGCCATTGGATGGCTGAGAATGTGCCGCCGGCCCGGCCCGCGAAATTGGAACTGCGGAACCGCAGTCCATCCATGGCGAAACCGGCCGCGCCGACATAAGCGACGGAGGGCGTGCCCGGTACCAGGCTGTTTCTGTCATCCGACAGCAGCGTATTGTCGATCCAGCTCGAGCGGCTGGATAGGTAGTTCTTCATCTTCTGCATCATGCCGGCGAAGCCGCCCGGCGAAGGGATGTTGATGCCCGCGCCTGGATTGCCCGCATAGAAGCGGCCCTGGCCGGCCTTGTTGTTGCCGATGGGGACCCGCGACGAGTCGATCATGACCGGGTTGTAGTCCCACATGCGGCGGTCGATATCAACCCACGACGGCTGGCCCGCCTTGTAGATCAGGGCCGCCATTTCGTCGATAAGCTGCCCCGCCTGTTCCGAGTTCAGGAGCAGGTCCCGCAGCTCGCGAAGGCGGTTCTGATATTCGGTGCTGAAAGTGGGCAGCACCCGGCTCTTGAACGGCTCGTTGCCGTCTCCGTGCATGTTGTCGGCCCAGGTCAGGTCAAGATCCCACGGAAGAACGGACCACTTGTCCGTTTCGGGGTTGTGGTAATAGTAGTAGTTCTTTCCCGCAGCGATATCGTAGTGGTGAATGCCTTCGAGGATGGCGCGGTAGCTGAAGTACTCCTCGAGATCCAGGTTCTGCTCCCACCATTGCCTGTTGGGGCTGCTCTCATAGGCGCTGCGAAACGCGACCAGATCGGCATTGTCGGTCGCCTGGGTCGGCCCCTGATTGTGCAGGTCTCCGCCGCCGGGACCGGTGCCCGAAGCCGTGTCCATCTTGTACAGGTTGCCGTCGGGCAGTCCGTGCTCATCCAGGAAATTGCCGTCCGGCTCCTCGATGACCAGATAGAGTCCCCACAGGTCGCCGGTGTATTGAGAGGCGCCCGCCTCGCTGGCGTTGTCGATCACCCGGAACTGGGCGAAATTGGTGTTAGGCGAGGCGACCCCCGCCAGGTCAAACAGCCTGAAGCCGACGGACTCGAACAGCCCCTGCTCGCCGCGGTGCCAGAAGTCGCCCTGCTGGATGACAGCGCT
>CAZMXI010000129.1:0-3058 GCA_964570205.1 uncultured Tepidisphaeraceae bacterium | reverse complement strand
CTCGAACTTCGTGTCATATTTGTTGCCGTAATCGTCACGGGCCTGGAAATAATGATTGCGATGGAAGTCGAACTTCCATTGGTTCTTTCCCATCGAGTAACGCCAGACGCCGCCCCGCGGGCGGAAGGTGATGTGGTCGTAGACGACGCCGTCATAGACCATGGTGCCATACCAGTAATGGCTGTTGTCGTTCCAGTCGTATTTCTGGTACCAAGTGGCGTTCTCGGCGTCTCGCGTGATCAGGTGGTACGGCGGCATCGAGTTCATGAGGCCGGCCGAATAGGTCACGGGCGATTCGCCGCTGCCGGGGTTCACCGCGCCCGTCCAGGACGGTACGCCGTTGTAAACGAAGTAGGCGAAGTTGGGCTGCGCATCGTCAGCATAGGGGGCGGTGATCGAATTGTCGTTAAAATCGGCCGCGCTGACGCGATAGCGGACAAGACGCCGATGCACCTGGATCGAAGGCGGCATGACCGCCGTGTAGATCGAATCCCCGGCGACTTCGTCTCCGTTGCTCCCGTCATCGTGCATGGGGACGCTCGTCCAGTCCGTCTGGTAGGCCGGATCGGTCAGCGTGATGTATTGGCCGGGGTTGACGAGCTGGTACTGGAGCGAGACGGACTGAACGCCATCGGGATCGGTGACCTTGGCGGTGATCTTAACAACCTCCCCGGCGCCGGGGGCCTCCGGGAAATGGTCCACCTGCCGAAGCTGAGGGGGCGCATCCTCTGCGTACACGAAGTTGCGGCGGCCGGGATTCGGACTCGATGTTTCCGGAGCCACGCTCGCAATCAGCACGCCGTCGAAGAACCCGTCGGTACTGGGATTGTTGAGGCTTCCATAGGCGTTGCCCACCTGAACCGCGATGATATTCTCGCCCGGCACCAGCAAGTGGCGGACGCTGTCCAGGGTAAACGTGCGATAGGCGTTGGAATCGGTGGGGCGCGTGGGGATCCACGTGTCGAAAGCCACGTCGTTCGAGGGCATGTCGGCGTTCTGGACCAGAGTGCCGTTGATCCAGACGTTGCAGCCATCGTCGTATTTCACCTGGAGGCGCAAGCCGCTGAACCGCGCCGGATCGGCAATGGTGAACGTCCTGCGCAGGAAGAGGGATGGATAGCCGCCGGTGCTGCTGCCGCTGGGGCGCTTCATGTCCGTCAACCGGGTATTGATGACGTTGCTCTGGTCGGAGTCGTAACCGATCGGCAGTGTCCCGGTGAACCATGTGCCGTCGTTGCTGGTTGAGGTCTTCCAGTCCGCCGGCGGAGCCGATGTTCCCTTGCGGTAGGACCACACGGAAGCCACGGGCACGAGAACCTGCTCCGTGGCCGACTGCTCAGGAACATGCGTTCTCCAGTTCCCGCCCAGATCATTGTCGAAATCCGGGTTGATCAGCTCGATCGAAACGCCCGGCGGCGTGCCCACGGTCGGCCAGGGAAATCCCGCGTTGTAGCCCACCTCGTCGAGTTCGCCCCCCATGGCGTTGCGGAGTGTGATCGTCTCACCGCTGTTGTCGAGCTGGCCCTCGTAAACGCCATAGGGTGCGAAACCGAACTTCTGCTCGAAGTGCTCGGCGTCCTCGGCCAGAACCAGGTACTGCCCCGCGCCCAGCGAAGCGCCGGCCGGGAACGCATAGGTGATCCCCGCCGAGAAGACCGCGCCGGCAAGACTGACGGCCGCCATGCCCGGATTGTGCAGCTCAATGAACTCCACGAATTCGGTCTTCACATCCGGGTCATAGTGGATCTCGTTGATCACCACCTCGCTGCGATGGTTGATGGCCGAGGGCGACGGAGTGGCGAAATAGCGAAGCTTGCCGTCGGCGGAATCAACACCATACGAAATGTCGGCTTCCTGCCTCGGATACTGCGCCCCGAAGTCCCACGCAACCGTCATGCCATCGGGCTTGACCAGCGCCAGGTATTCGCCATCCACGCCGAGCTGGAAGTTCGTGTGCAGGGGGCCCTTGGCGCCGGTGCGGTCCTTGTTGGACGCGAAGACAACCAGTCGCTCATCCGCGGCGAGCGTCCTGGCGGGGAACTGCCATTTGCTCAGGTTGGTGGGATCATCGGTCAGGAACCATCCGGCGAGACTCTTCGTCTGAGGGGTGGGATTGTGAATTTCGACCCAGTCGGCGTAAAGGCCGTCCTCGTCGGCCACAATCGTTGCGTTGCTGGCCATGAACTCGCTGATGTACAGATCCGAAGCAAGCAACACGCGAGATTCCAGTCGGTCGACGGCATTCTGGGACATCGCAGCAAGCTGGCGCAATGAGCCGAGGCCGGCCAGAGCCGCTCGCGCGAGCGCTCGATTGCATCGCCGGTGTGCGGGACTGATTCCGGTTCGTCTGCTCGATTGGTCTTTCATAGATTGCTCCCGCCGTCACGAACGCAGGTTGGCTGTCGCCCGTCAGCCGCGTCATCGCGGATAATACCGCCATCAGAATCGCCCATCACCTCAGCAGCCTGCCCCGCGGGGCGCGGTGATGCCGGATTCGCACTCGTTTCGCCGAAGCACGCTTCGGCTGGGCCGTCTTGGCCTCGGTTTGCAATGTCGCCGCCATGCCGCTTCCGCCCTGACTCTTCTCCACCTGGCTCTGCACATACGCCTTGCTCAGCAGCGCAAAGTCCGACGTGCCCACCACGCCATCGAGGTCGAAGTCGCCGCTGGTGAACCGGCTCTGGTACAGCGGATTGGTCTTGTTGAGCTGATACGCCACATAGCCCTTGCTCAGCTCCGCAAAATCCGCCGTCGTCACCTGGCCGTCGAAATTGGTGTCCGCGCTCCAGGTGTACTTCACCAGAATGCTGTCCGGACCCACCGCCTGCCCGGCGAATTCCTCCAGGTTCAGGTCGCCCGCCACCGCCACGCCCAGCCTCCGCTCGGCCCTGCTCTGGCTGCTGAAGACCTTGCCGCTGCGCACCAGCGCCGCCACGTCGCCGTAGGAACCGGCATCGATGATCAACGGGTTGTCCGACAGGTCCAGGCCTTCGATCGACACCCCCTCCAGCCGCAACACCCGCCCGGCCCCGGCGGGCAGATTGCCCCGCACAAGGCC
>CAZMXI010000128.1:4170-14438 GCA_964570205.1 uncultured Tepidisphaeraceae bacterium | reverse complement strand
CCCCAACGGCGAGTTTCTCGGCTACACCTGGATGGCGCTTCCCTTCACGGACCCCACCACCGGAGACCCTCCGACGGGAGACCAGAGCTGGACCTGCTTCCTCAGCGCCGCCAATTTCAAGGGGCCTATCGCCTACTACATCCCGGAGACCTGGAGCAAGATCGGCAAGCTGTTTGACTATCCGTTCCTCTACGGCCGCGGCCTTGACGCGCGATCCGGCCTCATGGGCGGCGGCGCTATGGAAATCAACACCGTGCCGCGCTTCGACGCCAGGGATACACAGGGCACGGTCTATTCCAGGCTGCCGAAGATGCAATTCCCAGTGGACGCAGAAGGCCGCGCCTTCCTGGTGCAGGATGTCACCTATTACTCCAAGGCAGCGCTCTACGATGCCTTCAAGGCGTGGCGTGACGGCGGGCCGGCCTGCTCCGGGCAATTCGATGAGAAGGGCGCATGGAAGCCCAAGCTCAACACGCGCACGACCCGCTACGACCAGGCCGGCAAGAAGATCACCGGCGTCGATCGCGTGTTTGACACGAAAATCTACGAGGGCAACGTCTGGGGCGTAGAGTGGAGCGACAGCGATGTCAGCCCCCGCGGCATCTTCCCCGAGTACTACAAACACGTCGGCGAAGAACGCGTGGCCGTGGCGGCCAAGGATGTCCCGGCCGAGACGCAACTGCACGGCCGGAAGTTCGCGCTGGCGCGGCCGGGAGTGCCATACACATCGCCCGCGGCCGGCGCGTGGGCCAGGCCCGGCGCCAAGGCCGGGCCGTTCACCGTCAAGCTCACGGACGGCTCGGTGGTGACGTACTGTTGGTACCGGTTTGTGGACCAGCCTTCCTTCCAGCAGTACAACTGGAGCGAGCAGAAAAAGGCGCGACTCCAGGCATTCGTGGAAAAGATCCACACGAGCTGGCCGATTGACCGGGACTACATGCCGCCGCCCACCCGCGGCAAACTGGTGGCGCTGGATCCAGCGCTGCTGGTCACACCGCCGAAGGGCATGGAGGTGGGATATGTCCCGGTCGTCACGGGGCAGGCAGCACAGTAACTCAAGAGACGAAGCAAAGCTGTTGTAGAAGGAGAACACCCCATGCTCAGAAAGAAGACAATGCGTCTAGGCTGCCTGCTGGTCGCGCTGGCCATCGGATTCACCCATGTATCGGCGGCAGACCAGGCCGGTACGGATCCCAGGCAGCAGTTGCCCAGACCGGACGGCAAAGAAGCGGACATGAGCAAGCCCGTCCAGGTTTACATTCTGCTTGGCCAGTCCAACATGCTGGGCATGGGCCGGATCGCCGGCGAAAAGGACGGCTCGCTGGAGCATGCGGTCAAGGTGAGGAATAAGTACCCCTACCTGGTGGACGATGCGGGCAAGTGGACGGAGCGGAAGGATGTGCGCAACGTGCGCGTCATGGGCAGCGGCACGGGCGACATGCGACTCTTCAACAACGAATGGCTGACCATCAAGGGCAGGACCATCGGCCCGGAGATCGGCATCGGGCACCATCTGGGAAACGCCGTCGATGCGCCGGTACTGATTCTCAAGAGCTGCATCGGCAACCGCAGCCTCGGCTGGGACCTGCTGCCCCCGGGCAGCAAGGGATATGAGTTCACGGACAAGGACAAGAAGACCGGCAAGGACGTGGTCTACACCTACGCCGGCTACAAGGAGTCCCCCATGCGATGGGAGAAGGGTACTGAGCCGCAGAAGATCGGCTGGTACGCCGGCATGCAGTACGATGGAGATATCGCCCGCGCGAAGAAGGTCCTCGAGGAACTCGACAAGTACTACCCCGGTGCGAAGAAGTACGAGATCGCGGGGTTCTTCTTCTGGCAGGGCGACAAGGATCGCTACGATGCCGGGCTGGCCAGCCGCTACGAGCAGAATCTCGTCCAGTTGATCAAGCAGTTACGCAAGGACTTTGATGCCCCCAACGCCAAATTCGTCCTCGCCACCCTTGGCCAGACCAAGAAGGGCGACGGGGGCAATGAAGGGAAGATCCTTGAGGCCCAGCTTGCGGTCGACGGCAACAGCGGCAAGTACCCCGAGTTCAAAGGCAATGTGGCCACCGTCTATTCCAACCCCTTGTCTCATGGCGGCGCCTCCAACAGCCATTACAGCGGCAACGCTGAAACGTACATGGATATTGGCCAAGCCATGGGCGGGGCCATGGTGGAGCTGTTGCGGATCGGAAGATAGAGACAAAGGGCGAGGCGATGAACCGACGTGACTTTCTCAGGTTTGCCGGCGGCGCGGCCGTCGGAGGGATGGGGTTGAGCTGTCTACTCGATGGCTGGGCCGATGCCGCGGAAGCGAAAACCGTGGACATCCGGGACTTCTTCGAATCCGACGACCCGCAGGTCCTGACCCTGACCCAGCGCGTCTTCAACAAATGCATCCTGGACAAACTCCGGCCGTCAACAGAACCATTGCTGCACACCTGGGTCCAGCCCGGCGGGCCGTACTACGTCGGCCAATGGATCTGGGACACCATGTTCGTGGTCGACCTGCTCAGCCTGCTGCCCAGCCGGAAGCAGACCATCCGCGACATCTTCCAAAACTACTGGGATTTCCAGGATCGCTGGAACAAAGAGAAGCCGGACTATGCCCAGGACATGGTGACGGTGGCGATCAAGACCGCCCCGCAACCGGTCCGTCAGTTCTCGCAGAGTGCCTTGCTCGCCTGGGGCCTGGAGCGGGTCTGCCAGCGCAACCACGACGGCGAACTGCTCAAGCAGTGCCTCGGGCGGCTGGAACGGTTTCACGATTGGTTCTGGCGCGAGCGCGACGTGACCGACGTCGGCCTGATCGCGGTCGGCTCGTACAGCGGGATCGTCCAGCATGCGAAGTGGGAGACCTACGACTATGACTGCTCCATGGATGGCCTGAAGCTGACGCCCCACCCCACGCGCAAGGGACCCAGTGAAGGCGCGTGGTACGGCGACACCTGCGTGGTGGGCAACACGGCCTATCTCATCATCGGCGAGAGAAGCCTGGCGCGGCTGGCGAGAGTCGCGGGCGATGAAGCGATGGCGGCTCGGCGCGAGAAGCGAATCGTCAAAGCCGTTCAGGCGATGCGCGATCACATGTGGGATGAGCGTGCGGGAACATTTCTGGCGGTGAAACGCGACTCGCTGGAGAAGGTCCCGGTGGCGACCATCGGCAGTTGGGTTCCGCTGACGGCCGGCGTGCCCACGGCCGCGATGGCCCAGCGCATGGCCGACGTGCTGGCTTCGCCCGCCTGGCAGACGCCGCTTCCGGTTCCGACCGTCGATCGAACCGACCGGCGCTGGAAATCCAGCGCCTTCTGGCGCGGCGATGTCTGGCCCTCGACAAATTACCAGATCGCCAGCGGACTGGCTGCCTATGGCCACAAGCACCTTGCTGCCGACATCGCTGACAAGACCATCGCCAACGCCATCAAGAACGGAATCAGCGAACATTACGATTCGGTCTCGGGCAAGCCGCTGGGAATCCGCGACTATTGCATGAGCTGCACGCTGGCGACGATGATGCTGGACGGGCTCACAGGAAGGCACAAGCTGAGGCTCCGCGACAGGCGACCTGAGCCTTGATGAGGAAGTGAAAGAGGCGATCCGATGAGCAGAACGTTGCGTTTCGCAATGGCGCCGCTGCTGATTGCAGCGCTGACGAGCATTGCATCGGCGGCTGAGCGCAAACCAGTCAAGGCGCTACAGGAGGAGTTCCTGAAGCTGAAATTCGGGATGTTCATTCACTACAACATGGCCACCTACAAGGGTGTCCAATGGACGGAGGGCTACCCCGATCCCTCAACCTTCGACCCCGGCGGCAAAGTGGACACCGACGCCTGGGCGGACGCGGCCAAGTCGGCGGGCATGACGTATGCCGTGCTGACCGCCAAGCACGTCGGCGGCTTCTGCCTGTGGGACAGCAAGTACACGACCTACGACGTCATGAATCCCGCCTGTCCATACAAGCAGGACCTCGTGGCGCAGTTCATCAAATCTTTCACGAGCCGCGGGCTGAAGGTGGGGCTCTACTACTGCTGGCGTCATCCGGGCTTCAAGGCCCAGTACAAGGTCCTGCCGCCCGAATGCGATCCGGCCACCCATACCGTGAAAGAGCAGATCGAATTCCAGGAGAAGCAGATCGCCGAGCTTGTCGAGAAGTATCCCGATGTTTTCTACATCTGGAACGATTCGCTCGACCCGCAGATCATGCCGGCGGAGGACGCGCTCGCCTTCTTCAGGAGCTTGCGTCCCGACGTCCTTGCCAGTTCGAACTGGTGGGACTGGGGGAAGAAAGGAACGCCATACGCCGATATCGCCGTGAAGGAGATGCGGCAGTTTCCCGCGGACAATACCGCGCCGGGCGAAACCTGCTGGTGCCTGGAACAAGGATGGTTCTGGAAAGAGGGCGCCCGCCCCAAGACGGCCAGACAGGTCCTCGATCTTTTGACTACGGTCAACGGCAGGAACTCCAACTTCCTATTGAACGTCGGCCCGAACAAGCAGGGCAAATTCGACGAAGCCAGCGTCAAGGTTTTGGAGGAGGTCGGTGGACTGGTGGCAGGCAAGGAGACAAGACCGTGAAACACACACATCAGTACATGGCGACGTTGCTGCTGGTGTGGCTGAGCGGATTGGCGGCGGCCGCCGCCGCGGCACCGAAGGCCATGCCCAAGGAGGACGTTGTAGACGTTCCGGCCATCGGGCAGGGCCTGTGCGTCTCCAATGTCTTTCAGTCGAACATGGTCCTTCAGCGCGACAAGCCGTTGAACATCTGGGGCTGGGCCGCTCCGGGCGAAGAAGTCGCCGTTGTGTTTGCCGGACAGGAGATCCGGACGCGGTCGGCGGCGGACCGGACCTGGCAGGTGACGCTCAGGCCGGTTTCCGCCAATAACGCCCCGCAGATCATGACCGTCAAGGGAAAGAGCACGACTCTGACGCTGGAGAACATCCTCGTCGGCGACGTCTGGATCCTGGGCGGGCAGAGCAACATGGAGTTCCCCATCAGCAACGTTGACGATGGTGAACTCGAGATCGTTTCGGCCAACTTCCCGCGTATCCGGCTCCTGACCCTGCCGGGCGGGAAGGGCTTCGCGTCGGTCCACAGCTTTGAGCGCCTTCACGAGTGGAGCGAATGGTCCAGGAGGCACTTCCGCAAAGGCGACTGGGATGTCTGCTCCCCCGAAACAGTCAAGGATTTTTCCGCGATCGGCTATGTCTTCGGACGGCGGGTCCACATGGCCAGCGGCGTGCCCATCGGGCTGATCGACGCCTCGATCGGTGGGACTACTGTCGAGACGTGGACGCCCGAGGATGTCTTGCGAAAGATCGAAGGCACCGAGACGCAGGCGATGCTGAAGGACTGGGCCGACCGGATCGCCGCATTCGATTCGCAGGCCGACCTCAAGGCGCGAGTGGCCGCCTTCGAAAACCGCATGAAGAACCTCCAGGCCAGGGGCGAGCCCATTCCCGCAGACAGCCAGCCGCCGAGCGACCTGCGGCCGGGGCCCGCCGCCGACAGAAACCGTCCAGGCTACTGTTATGCTGGCGTCATCAGGCCGCTGCGCGGCCTGACCGTGGCGGGCGCCCTCTTCCACCAGGGGTACAACAACGCTTTCAACGGCTCGGCCGGGGCGAGGATGTACTACCAGGTGTTCGGGAAGATGATCGCCGCGTGGCGGGAGACATTCGGCGACCCGCTTATGCCCTTCTGCATCATCTCGCTGTGCACGGACAGCCAGCCGCAGACGCTGGACATCTTTCTCCCGCCGATGTTCGACGCCGGCATCTACATTCGCGAGGCGCACTACCAGACGTTTCGCGACCTATATAGCGCCGGCGACAAGAGCATCGGCTTTGTGAGCAGCTTCGACCTGCGTAAGGCCTGGTATCACCCCCAGATCAAGATCCCCGCCGGCGAACGGGCCGCCAAATGGGCCCTGGCGACGCGGTACGAGCTGCTCAAAGGCCGGGAGGCCGAAACCTGGTGGCTGCCTCCCACGATCGAGAAGGTCGAGATCGTGGATGGCACAATGCGGCTGACGATGAGCACGGAGGTCAAAACCCGCGACGACAGCGATGGCCGGATGCTCGGCTTTGCCATCGCCGGCAAGGACCGCCGGTTCTATCCGGCGGACACCAACTACTTTAGCGACGGCACAGAAGAGGGCCGCAACCGGCCTCGGTTCGACCGCAGGGTGCTCGTCCTGAGCAGCCGCTTTGTCTCCGAACCCCTCCACTACCGGTATGCCTGGGCCAGAAACCCGATGGGAAATATCGTCAACAACCGGGGAGTTCCTCTGGCCGCGCAGCGCAGCGACGACTGGATCCTTGAGGAAACGCCCGTGAAGATTGCGGTCCCGCCGGGCATGACGGTGGACGCCGCCCGGAGGCAGGCGGCCGGCCAGATCCGCAAAGAGCTCGAACGGGATGATCTGGAGCGCCGCGTCAAAGAGGCCGAAGCAGCCATTGCGGAACTCAAGCCGCTTCTCGACAAGGCCAATGCCGACCGCCAGAAAAGAGAAGCTGAGGCGCAGAAGACCGCGGGATCATCCGGCCGAAAGTAGACGCACCGGCGCACGAGTGCGTCGGAGCCGCGAACGTAGTTGCGCGGAACGGAGATCTGCGTGGAACGCCTTGTTGATCGATGGAACCCCAACCAGGCACATGCTGATGAAATCGCTTCTCATCGTTCTCGCCTCGCTCTTGATGCCGCTGGCCGCTCTCCATGCCGCGCCGCGGCTCAACATCCTGTTCTTCACCGCCGACGACATGAACTTCGATTCCAGCGGTGTGTATGGAGGGCCCATCAAGGACCTGACGCCGCACATTGACCGGCTCGCCGCGGAGGGTCTCCGGTTTCAGTATGCCTATTCCACGGTGGCCGTCTGCCAGCCGGTGCGCCAGATCATGCAGACCGGCCTCTACCCGCATCGAAACGGCTCGATGGGCTTCTTCCCGATCAAGCCAGAAGTCCGCACGCTCAACGAACAACTGCACGACGCCGGCTACCTGATTTCCATGTTCGGCAAGGGCCCGCACCACCAACCAAAGGCGAAGTTCTGCGCGGACGTTGCCGATGACACCATCAGCCGGCACCCGTCGCAGCTTGCGGCCGCCACCCGGAAGTTCCTGAGGATGGCCCGCGAGCAAGGCCGGCCGTTCTTCCACAACGTCAACTGCTACGATCCGCACCGCCCCTTCATTGGCATCAACGGTCCCAACAACCTGGCCGGAGGCGAGCGGCCCAGCCGCTGGATCAAGCCGGAGGAAATCACCAGCGTGCCGGGCTTTCTGGAGGACTTGCCGCAGATTCGCAGGGAACTGGCGGGCTACTACACCAACGTTCGCCGTCTCGACGACTGTCTCGGCGCGGTGCTCAACGTGCTCAAGGAGGAGGGGTTTGCCGACAACACGATCGTAATGTTCTACGGCGGCGACCACGGGATGTCATTTCCCTTCGCCAAATCGAACGACTACGAGAACAGCTCGCGCGGCGCGCTGATCATCCGCTGGCCCGGCGTGACCAAACCGGGCAGCATCGACCGCGACCACATGGTTTCGACGATCGACTTCGCGCCCACGCTGCTCGACGCGGCCAGTCTGCCGCCTCTTTCCGGCATCGACGGCCGCTCTTTCCTGCCCGCGGTGAAGGGCCAAAGGATGGTCGGGTGGGACCGCGTCTTCACCTTCTACAACGCCGCCTTCGGCAACGTATGGCTGCCGATGCGCTGCATCCGCACGAAGGACCGGGCGTACATCTGGAACGCCTGGAGCGACGGCAAGCGGAAATACCGCACCGAGAACATGGCCGGCCTGACCTGGAACGCCATGGTCGCGGCCGCCGCGACCAATCCGGCCATCAAGGCGCGCACGGATTTCTACCTCTACCGCGTCCCCGAGGAATTCTACGATCTCACCGACGACCGGTACGAGCGCCGCAACCTGATCGCCGTCGCCGAGCGGCAGACAGAGATTGCCGCGATGCGTGCCGAACTGCTGGCGTTGCTCCGCCGCACTGGCGACCCGCTTGCCGAGGCCTTTGCGCACCGCGACCGACCCGCGCTCGTGCAGAATGCCATCCGGGAACTGAAGGCGGAGTATGAACCCGCGCCAGCCGACAGGAACCGTGGCGGCAAACAAGTCGAGAAGGCCACTGACTGACGAGCAAGGACGAGCAGCGAGCCTGAAGCGAAGTCTTCCCTGTCAGCGTCTGGAGGAGCGGCACAACAATGAGATCCAGCTTCATCCCGTCAGTCTTCCTCGCGGCGCTGCTTGCCGGTCTGGTTGCCTCCGCCGCGGCGGACGAGTCGGTGCTCTCCTTGGCCGGGGAATGGAGATTCCGCCTCGATCCCAAGGATATCGGCGTCGCAGAGAAGTGGTTTGCCGTCAAGCTCGACGATGCCGTGCAACTGCCCGGCACGACCGACACCAACCAGAAGGGCACGCTCAAGGACGAGCGGGCGGTCGATCGCCTGTCCCGCGTCTGGTACTGGAAAGGCCCCGCCTGGTACCAGCGCGACGTGACCATCCCGGCGTCCTGGAAGGGCAAGCGGATCACGCTGCTGCTGGAACGCACGAAGAACAGCCGGGTGTGGGTGGATGACAAGAACTGCGGCGCTGACGACACCCTCAGCGCTCCGCATGTGTTCGACTTGACCCGCGCCCTGAACCCCGGTCAGCACACTTTGACTGTGCTGGTGGACAACGCCAAGCTGCCGCCTGTGGGGCCGGCCCACGCCATTGACGAGCGCACGCAGAGCAACTGGAACGGCATCATCGGCCGGATCGAGCTGCGCTCCAGCGACCCCGTCTGGCTGGACGAGGTGCAGGTCTACCCAGACGTTGACAACCGTCAGACAACGGTCCGGGCGGTGGTCGGCAACATCACCGGCACGCCGGCGTCAGGCCGGATCGAGCTCTCGGGCCGGAGCTGGAATGTGCCCGCCTCCACCACGTTCCCGGCCCAGTCTGTCGACATCAGCGCCCCGAAACCGAAGAACGAGGTCACCTTCACCTATAGACTGGGCAAGAATGTTCCGCTCTGGGGTGAATTCAACCCCGCCCTGATCCGCCTGGCCGTCTCGCTCGAGGCCCGCGCTGGCGAGAGTGAATTTCGCGACCAGCGGATCGTCAATTTCGGCATGCGCAAGCTTGCCCGCGAGGGAACGCGCCTGACCATCAACGGCCGGACGGTGTTCCTGCGCGGACGGCTCGACTGTGCCAACTACCCGCTGACCGGCTATCCGCCGATGGACAAGGCCGAGTGGATTCGGTTGTTGAAGATCGCCAAGTCCTATGGCCTGAACCACACTCGGTTCCACTCGTGGTTCCCGCCCGAGGCGGCGCTGGAGGCTGCCGATGAACTGGGCATGTACCTGGCGCCGGAACTGCCCAACAAGAGCAGCCGTTTCGGTTCATTGAAAGAACGGGAGCCGGGTGAGCGCTACAACGTGGACCACATCGAGGTGGAGAGCGCAGCCGCGCAAACTCCGCTGGCGGCATATCTGCTCCGCGAGGGAACGCGGATCCTCAAGGCCTACGGCAACCATCCTTCGTTCACTATGCTCACCCTGGGTAATGAGCTGGGGCGCGCGCCGGCCATGGGTCAGATGGTCGCCTATTTCAAGGAGATCGATCCCCGACACCTCTATGCCCAGGGGTCCAACAACATGCACTGGGCACCCAGCCTCGCCGAAGGTGACGACTTCTGGGTGACTGGAAAGACGGGCAAGGATCTCCCGGTCCGCGGCTCGTTCTTTTCGGCCGATTATCCCAATGGGCATATCGAACATCGTCCGCCCTCAACCCTGGTCGATTACAGCCGGTCGATCACCGCTGTGCCCGCGCCGGTCATCGGCCACGAAACCGGGCAGTACCAGGTAGCCCCGGACTTTCGCGAGATCCCCAGCTACACCGGGGTGCTGAAAGCGCGCAACCTGGACGTATTCCGCGAGCGGCTGAAGCAGGCCAACATGCTGGACCTGGCTCACGACTTCATGCGCGCCTCCGGCGCGCTGGCGGCGATCTGCTACCGCGAGGACATCGAAACGGCCTTGCGCACGCCCGGGTTTTCCGGCTTCCAGTTGCTCGACTTGGTGGACTTTCCAGGACAGGGCACGGCGCTGGTGGGAATGCTGAACGTGTTCATGGAATCCAAGGGCATCATCGAGCCCGAGCCGTGGCGCCAATTCTGCAGCGAGACCGTGCCGCTGCTGTTGATGGGAAAGTACACCTGGACCGCCGACGAGACCTTTACCGGCGAGATCAAG